>JAEUKY010000368.1 GCA_016794005.1 Rhodospirillales bacterium | reverse complement strand
GGGCTGATGTTCTTCTATTCGGCGCTGAAGCGGCTCGATCCCGTGTCGGTCACGCTGATCGCGCTCGTCGAGCCGATCCTCGGCCCGATCTGGACGTGGCTTGCGGTCGGCGAGACGCCCTCGCAGGGCACGCTGGTCGGCGGGGCCGTGCTGCTTGCGGCCCTCGCCTTCAACACGGTCGCGACGATGCGCGCGCGGAGTGCCGCATGAGTGCGTCGTCCGCCCGTGGTGTCGCGATCATGGTGGCAGCGTCGGTGGCGTGGAGCACGAGCGGGCTTTTCGTGCGCGCCCTCGACGGGACGGGTGCGTGGGCGATGGTGTTCTGGCGCTCGATCGGGATGATCCTGTTCCTCGGCGCCTACATGCTGTGGCGCTACCGGCGCGACACGTTCGCCAAGATCGTCGGGCTCGGCGGTGCCGGCTTCGCGGCGGCGGCCCTGCTCGCCTCGACGTTCTTCTTCTTCCTCTACGCGGTCAGCGTCACGACCGTGGCGACGGCGCTGTTCCTGATGAGCACGTCGCCTTTCTGGGCGGCGGTCGTCGCGCGCGTCGTGCTGGGCGAACCGCTCGCCGCGCGCACGCTGGCCGCCATCGCGGCCTGCATCGTGGGCGTGACGATCATGGTCGGCGACGCGCTGGAGTTCGGCTCGGTCCTCGGGCCGCTGTCGGCGCTGTGCGTGTCGATCTGCTTCGCCTTCCAGATCACCGTCATCCGCAAGGCCGGCGGCAAGGCCGACATGGTGCCGAGCGTGCTGGTCGCGGGCCTGCTTTCGGCGGCACTCGCTCTGCCGTTGGGCTGGCCGCTGCTGGACACGGGCCTGCACGACATCCTCGTGCTGATGGCGATGGGCGTGATCCAGCTCGGCTGCGGGTGCCTGCTGATGACCATCGCCACGCGCCACCTGTCGGCCGCCGACGTGGGCCTGCTGGCGCTGCTCGAAACCATGCTCGGGCCGCTGTGGGTGTGGCTCGTCTTCGCCGAACGGCCGAGCGACGCCACGCTGCTGGGCGGGGCCATCATCCTCGGCGCGCTCGTCGCGAACGAGGTCGTTGGCCTGCGCCGGCGCGTCGGTTAAGACTGTCAGCCCGATCCCGCAGGAGACCGTCCGCCTATGCCGTCCGATCCGTCCGAACTGCCGCGCGGCCCCCTCGCCGGCGTGGTCGTCCTCGACCTGTCGCGCATCCTCGCCGGCCCCTACTGCACGCTGCTGCTCGCCGAGCTGGGGGCGCGCATCATCAAGGTGGAAGACCCGCGCGGCGGCGACGATTCCCGGCAGTACGGCCCGTTCATCGACGGCGAGTCCGTCTATTTCGCGGCCGTCAACCGCGGCAAGGAAAGCATCGGCCTCGACCTCAAGAAGCCGGAAGACCGCGCGGTCTTCGAGCAGCTGCTCGCGAAGTGCGACGTGGTGATCGAGAATTTCCGCCCCGGTACGATGGACAAGCTTGGCTACGGCTGGGAAGCACTGCATGCGAAATATCCGCGCCTGATCTATTGCTCCGCGTCCGGCTTCGGCCATTCGGGCCCGTTCAAGTATGCGCCGGCCTACGACATGGTCGTGCAGGGCCTGGGCGGCATCATGAGCGTCACGGGCCACGAGGGCGCCCCCGTCGCGCGCATCGGCGTGTCGATCGGCGATCTGGGTGCGGGCCTCTACGCGACCATCGGCATCCAGTCCGCGCTTTTCCACCGCGAGCGCACGGGCGAGGCGACGTTCGTCGATATCGGCATGCTCGACTGCCAGCTCTCGCTGATGGAAAACCCGGCCGCGCGCTATCTCGCCACCGGCAAGGTGCCGGGCCCGATGGGCGGACGGCACGCCTCGATCACGCCGTTCGGCATCTTCCCGACCGGCGACCGGCAGATCATCATCGCGGCGGGCAACGACGGCCTGTTCAGGAAGCTGTGCGCCGTGCTCGAAGCGCCCGCGATGGCCGAGGACAGGCGCTTCGCGACCAACGGCTCGCGCACCGAACACGTGCTGGCGCTGGAAGGCGAGATCGCCGACATCCTGAAGAAGGACGTTGCGGCGAACTGGCTCGCCAAGCTCGACGCCGCCGGCATCCCCGCCGGCCCGATCAACGACGTGAAGGGTGCCCTCGAACATCCGCAGACCGCCGCGCGCAGGATGGTCGTCGAGACGGCCACGCCCAAGGGCAAAAAGGTCAAGGTGATCGGCAACCCGATCAAGATCTCCGGCTTCGCCGATCCGCCGACGCGCGCACCCGCCCCCGCCCTCGGCCAGCACCGCGACGCCATCGTCGCCGAACTTGCGAAGGAAACGAAATGACCGGTCCCGTCCTCGACCCGAACGCGCTTGCCAAACATCTCGAAGGCAAGCAGCTGATCGACGGAAAGCTCGTCGCGTCGAAATCCGGCGAGACGTTCCCGGTCAATTCGCCCGCAACCGGCGCGCTGGTCGCCAACGCGGCCGCGGGCAATGCCGCCGACGTCGACGCGGCCGTGAAATCCGCCGCCATCGCACAGGTCGCGTGGGCGAAGACGCCGGCGCGCCAGCGCGGCAAGCTGATCGCCGATTGCGGCCGCCTGCTCGACGCGCACAAGGAAGAGCTGTCGCGGCTGGTGGCGCTGGAGACCGG
>JAEUKY010000354.1 GCA_016794005.1 Rhodospirillales bacterium | reverse complement strand
CCGGCAAGCCAGGGCGAGCATCTGGTCAGCCACTATGCCGACATGCTCGCCGACCCCAAATGGCCGGCGGCCTTCCACGGCGAACAGGTCGGCGTCACGACGTTGACGCTGGCGCGCCTGCAGGAACGCGTGCTCGGCGAGACGAAACTGCGCGTCGCCGCCGATCCGGCCGACCGCAACGAACTCGTCGCGATCTTCGGCGAAGGTCTCGGCGGCGAATGCTGGGACGATTTCCGCAAGAAGCGCTTCGATCGGGCGAAAGCGGAAGCGGCCAATGCCGTGCTCGCCGAGCGCTGGGACGCCATCCGCGCGGAGATCGCCGGCGTGATCCGGCCGGCGGCGGAGCTCGAAGCCGTCCTGCGGCGTACGGGCGCGCCGGCCACGCCGCGCGATCTGGGCTGGCCGGCGGCGTTCTACGCCGAAGCCGTCTCGCGCGCCCGGCTGATCCGCAACCGCTACACCTTCCTCGACCTTGCCGCGGGGGCGGGCATCCCGCTGGATCCGTAGAAATCCGCCCCTTGACCTTGCCGTCGCGGCAAGGCGCACATATCCATGCGTGACGGGAGAGTCCGATGGGTAGTGCTTCGAAGGCGGCATCGCTCCGCGAATATGCGATCACCGGCATGACGTGCGCGTCGTGCGTCGCGCGCGTGGAGAAGGCGATCGCGAAGGTCGACGGCGTGTCGGCCGTGGCGGTCAATCTCGCGACCGAACGCGCCAGCGTGACGGCGCAGGCAGATGGCCTTGCCGAGGGCGCCGTCGAGGAAGCGGCCCGGCGCGCGGGCTACGAGGCCCGCCTCGTCGTCGACGCGGAAGACCGCAATGCCCTCGAAGACGGGAAGTCGACGGAACTCGCGGCGTTGCGCCGCGCGACGGTCCTGTCCGCGATCCTGACCTTGCCGATTTTCGTCGTCGAAATGGGTGGTCACGCGATCCCCGCGGTCCATTCGTGGATTGCGTTGCTGTTCGGGCATGGCGGGCTCGACGTCGCCTTCTTCGCGCTTGCGACGGCGGTGCTGTTCGGGCCGGGCTTCCGCTTCCATCGGCTTGGCATCCCGAACCTGCTGCGCGGCACGCCGGACATGAACTCGCTGGTCGCCATCGGCACGCTCAGCGCCTACGGATATTCGACGCTCGCCACGTTCGCGCCCTCCGTTCTGCCGGCGGGAACCGCGAACGTCTATTTCGAGGCCGCGACGGTGATCGTGACGCTGATCCTGGCCGGCCGCTATCTCGAGGCGGTCAGCCGCGGCCGGACCAGTGCGGCGATCCGCAGGCTCGTCGGGCTGCAGCCCAAGACCGCGCGCCGGATCGACCGCGGCGTAGTCGCGGACGTACCGCTGGGCGACATCCGGATCGGCGACCGCGTGCAGGTGCGGCCGGGCGAACGCGTGCCGGTCGACGGCGTGGTGGTCGAGGGACGCTCGCATGTCGACGAGGCGATGATCTCGGGCGAGCCCGTTCCGGTCCTGAAGACGGTCGGGGCCGAGGTCGTGGGCGGCACGGTCAACACGACCGGCAGTTTCGTGGCGCGGGCCACGCGGATCGGCGCCGACACGCTGCTGGCGCAGATCGTCCGCATGGTCGAGAGCGCGCAGGGTGCCAAACTGCCGATCCAGACGCTGGTCGACCGAATCACGGCCTATTTCGTGCCGGCGGTCCTCGCCGTGGCGGCCGTCACGTTCGTGGCGTGGTGGATGGCGGGGCCCGAACCGTCGCTTGCCTTCGGTCTCGTCAATGCCGTTTCGGTCCTGATCGTGGCGTGCCCGTGCGCCATGGGACTGGCCACGCCCACGTCGATCATGGTCGGGACGGGGCGGGCGGCCGAACTCGGCGTCCTGTTCCGGCGCGGCGACGCGCTCCAGGCGTTGCGCGACGTCAGGGTCGTCGCGTTCGACAAGACCGGCACGCTGACGGCTGGCGGCCCGGCATTGACGGACCTCGTCGTCGCCACGGGCTTCGAGCGCGACACCGTCCTGCGGCTCGTCGCGTCGGTCGAGGCGCTGTCCGAACATCCCGCAGCAAGCGCCATCGTGCGCCATGCGCGCGAATCCGGATTGCATCTTTCGACGGTCGAGGGATTCTCCGCGGAAGCCGGCTTCGGCGTTTCCGCGCGCTGCGAGGGCCGCCGGATCGCCGTCGGGGCGGACCGCTACATGTCCCGCCTCGGCGTTGACGTTGCTTTCTTCGCGCGCCAGGCGGCCGCATTCGCGGATACCGGGAAATCGCCGCTCTACGTGGCGGTCGACGGCGCGCCGGCCGGTCTCGTCGCGGTCGCCGATCCGGTCCGTCCGACGAGCAAGGCCGCGATCGAAGCGCTGAAGGCGATGGGTCTTCGCACGGTCATGATCTCCGGCGACAACCGGCGCACGGCGCAGGCCGTCGCCGGCCAGCTCGGCATCGACGAGGTACGTGCCGAAATGCTGCCGGCCGACAAGCTCGACGCGCTGAAGGCGCTGCGCGCCGCCGGCGGGCCCGTCGCCTTCGTCGGCGACGGCATCAACGACGCACCCGCATTGGCCGAAGCCGATGCCGGCATCGCGGTGGGGTCGGGAACCGACATCGCGATCGAAAGCGCGGACGTCGTGCTGATGTCGAACGACCTGCGCGTCGTCGTCGCCGCACTGGGCATTTCGCGGGCAAGCATGCGCAACATCGAACAGAACCTTTTCTGGGCGTTCGCGTACAACGTGGCGCTGATCCCGGTCGCGGCCGGAGCGCTCCATGCCGGCTTCGGCATCCTGCTGTCGCCGATGATCGCGGCCGGGGCGATGGCGCTGTCGAGCGTGTTCGTGCTGACCAACGCCCTGCGCCTGCGCGGCTATGCGCCGCCGGTCCCCTCGCGCGGAGGCGGCGAAGTCGGGTAGTCTGCCGGTACGCTTCCGCAACTCCCCCCGAGGACGCCTTGCCAGCCGCACCCGTCGCTTTCGAGAACACCTACTCGCGCCTGCCGCCGCGTTTCTTTGCGCGGCTGGCGCCGACGCCGGTTGCGGCCCCCCGGCTGCTGCGTCTCAACGCGGCACTTGCCGCCGATCTCGGTCTCGACGAAGGCTGGCTGCGCTCGCCCGACGGCGTGGCGATGCTGGCGGGCAACCGCCTGCCGGACGGGGCCGATCCGCTGGCGATGGCCTATGCCGGGCACCAGTTCGGCCACTGGGTGCCGCAACTCGGCGACGGACGGGCGATCCTGCTGGGCGAGGTCCGCGCGCGGGACGGGAAGCTGCGCGACATCCAGCTCAAGGGTTCCGGGCCGACGCCGTTTTCGCGCAACGGCGACGGGCGTGCGGCGATCGGACCCGTCCTGCGCGAGTACATCGTCAGCGACGCGATGGCCGCCCTCGGCATTCCCACGACGCGCTCGCTTGCCGCCGTCGCGACGGGGGAGACGGTCTATCGCGAGCGCGCGTTGCCCGGGGCCGTGCTCACGCGCGTCGCGCGCAGTCATGTGCGCGTCGGCACGTTCCAGTATTTCGCGGCGCGCGGCGACACGGCCGCGCTGCGCGAATTGGCCGATCACGTGATCGGCCGGCTGGGCGGCGACGAGGCGGCGGCGGAGAACCCCTATCGTGCGCTCCTCGACGCGACCGTCGCGCGGACTGCGGCCCTCGTCGCGCGATGGCAGCTTGTCGGATTCATCCACGGGGTAATGAACACCGACAACATGGGGATTGCCGGCGAGACGATCGACTACGGCCCCTGCGCGTTCATGGACACCTACCACCCCGGCACGGTGTTCAGCTCGATCGACAGCGGCGGCCGCTACGCCTACGGCAACCAGCCGCGGATCGCGCACTGGAACATGGCGCAGTTCGCCCAATCGCTGCTGCCGCTGCTCGGCGCCGACGAGAATTCGGCGGTGGCCGCCGCGCAGGCCGCGATCGACGCATTTCCGTCACATTTCGAGGCCGAGTTCCTGGCCGGGATGCGACTGAAACTCGGTCTTGCGACGGCCGAAGACGGCGACGGCGAGCTTGCGCGGGATCTTCTCGAGCGGATGGCGGCGGGCAGGGCGGACTTCACGCTGACGTTCCGGCATCTGTGTTCGGCTTTCGGCGCGGATACCGACGGGCCCGTCCGCGCGCTGTTCGCCGATCCGGCTTCGTTCGACGAGTGGGCGACGGCCTGGCGGGCGCGGCTGGCGCGGGAAGGGTCCGTCGACGGCGAGCGCCAGGCGCGCATGCGGCGGGCAAATCCGGCGTTCGTTCCGCGCAACCATCGCGTCGAAGCCGCACTGGCCGCGGCGGAGGCGGGCGACGACGCGCCGTTCGAGGAACTGCTCGCCGTTCTGGCGCGCCCGTTCGACGACCGGCCCGGCGTCGCCCATCTTGCTGCACCGCCGAAGCCGGACGAGGTCGTCCACGCGACATTCTGCGGTACCTGACGGATTTTTCTGCACTGGCTGCTGACGGGGGCGCGCGAATTTGCCATAGTGTTTCCCGGTCGCATTGCACGGCAATTCCATGACCATCGAGATGGGAGGAATTGGATGACGCAATCCCGCCGGACCTTCATCTCGGCATCCGCGGCTGCGACCGTCGGTCTGGCGACGGCGCCCGCCGCCGGCCAGACCCCCGCGCAATCCGCGCGGCCGGTCTTCGACGTTCCCCCGACGCATGTCGCCGTCGCCGGATCGGGCGACGTGTTTCCGGTCCGCCGCATCTACTGCGTCGGCCGGAATTTCGCGGAAGCCGGCGTGGCGACGGGCCGCGAGCCGCCCTTCTTCTTCCAGAAGCCGACGGACGCGATCCAGTACGTGCCGGCCGGGTCGGTCGGCGAAAACCCGTATCCGAGCCTGACGAAGAACTACCACTACGAGGTCGAGCTGGTCTGCGCGCTGGGGTCGGGCGGAACGAACATTTCCGTCGCCAACGCGCTGCGGCACGTCTTCGGCTATGCGGTCGGCCTCGACATGACCCGGCGCGACCTGCAGCGGACGCTGGGCGACGAGAAGAAGCCGTGGGAAGTGGGGAAGAGCTTCGACCGTTCGGCGCCCATCGGCCCGATCCATCGCAGCGACATCATCGGGCATTTCCCGAACGGCGCCATCTCGCTTTCGGTGAACGGAGCCTTGAAGCAGGAGGCGCGGCTCGAACAGATGATCTGGTCGGTGGCGCAGCTCGTCTCGAAGCTGTCGGAGGCGTTCGAGCTCAAGGCGGGCGACCTGATCTATTGCGGAACCCCGGACAATGTCGGGCCGGTCGTCAAGGGCGACCGGATCGTGTGCAGGATCGATCGGCTTCCGGACCTGTCCGTCCGGATCGTGTGACGCCGATCCGGCGTTGACTTCGCGAGCACCGCCCGGCGAATACTGGCGGCGATGCTCGACCATCCCATCGAAATGGCGCTTGCCGCCGACGCGGACACGCTCGGGCTGGCTTTCGCGATGCTTCTCGCGGGGCTGGCGGGCGGGTTCGCGCATTGCGCCGGAATGTGCGGCCCCTTCGTGGTCGCCCAGACGCTGG
>JAEUKY010000326.1 GCA_016794005.1 Rhodospirillales bacterium | reverse complement strand
GTATTCAAGGCCGGCCTGATCGCGCAGCGCGAGGCGCAGGAGAAGGAACGCGCCGATGTCGCAGCGCGCGAGAAGCGCGCCCGCCACATGATGGAGCTGATCCGGACGTTCAACACGGACGTGACCGCCCGTCTCGGCTCGGTCAGCTCGTCGGTCGACGGGCTCAACGACTCCGCCACGACGATGAGTACGACGGCCGAAGAAACGGCGCGTCAGGCGAACGCGGTCGCCGCCGCCGCCGAGGAAGCGTCGACAAACGTGCAGACGGTCGCCTCGGCGACCGAGGAGCTGACCTCGTCGATCAAGGAGATCTCCTCGCAGGTGAGTGCCTCGTCGGAAATCGCGCGCCGCGCGGTGGACCAGTCGACGCAGACCAACGCCAAGGTCAAGGGCCTGGCGGACGCTGCCCAGCGCATCGGCGCGGTCGTCAAGCTGATCTCCGACATCGCGAGCCAGACCAACCTGCTCGCCCTCAACGCCACGATCGAGGCCGCGCGCGCCGGCGATGCCGGCAAGGGCTTCGCTGTCGTCGCGAGCGAAGTGAAGAGCCTCGCCAACCAGACCGCCAAGGCGACCGAGGAGATCAGCCAGCAGATCTCCGAGATCCAGGCAGAGACGGGCGCATCGGTCGAGGCGATCGAATCGATCGGCGGCACGATCCGCGAGATCGACCAGATCACCGCGGCGATCGCCGCGGCGATCGAGGAACAGGCCGCCGCGACGCAGGAGATCTCGCGAAACGTCCAGCAGGCCTCGGCCGGCACGCAGGAGGTGTCGTCGAACATCGTCGGCGTCAACGCGGCGGCGGACCAGAGCGGGCGCGTTGCCGGCAACGTTCGCACCGCGGCCGACACGCTGTCGACCGAGGCGCGCGCCCTGCGCACGCGCATCGACGGGTTCCTGGGCGAGGTGGCGGCGGCCTGACGGCCCCGCCCGCCCGGGCGTTCAGGCCCCGCGCTTCAGCACGAACAGGCCCTGCTCGCCGAGCAGGTTGGCAAGCGCGCCAGGTGCACGCAGCCCCTTCGGGCGGCCGTGCGCGTCGAGCACCATCGCCGTCTCGATCGTCACGCCGAGGTCCTCGCACAGCTCGACGAAGTCGTCGATCGTGCACAGGTGGATATTCGGCGTCTCGTACCAGGCCGCACTCAGCGAACTCGTCACCGGCATGCGCCCGCCGACGAGCAGGCGCAGACGCACGTGCCACACGCCGAAATTCGGGAACGAGACGATCGCGCGCCGCGCGATGCGCACGAGCTGGCCGAGCACGGCCTTGGGATCCCACGTCGCCTGCAGCGTCTGCGACAGGATCGCGTAATCGAAGCCGCCGGTCGGATAGTCCTTGAGGTCGGTGTCGGCGTCGCCCTGCACGACCGACAGCCCCTGCGCCACGCAGGCGTTGACGCCGGCCTGGCTGATCTCGATGCCGCGAGCATCCACGTTCTTCTCGTGCGCGAGATAGTCGAGCAGCGCCCCGTCGCCGCAGCCGATGTCGAGCACGCGTGTCCCCGGCTCGATCATCTCGGCGATCGCCTTGAGGTCGACGCGGATGGCCGAGCGCGGCCGGCCCTGGGCCGCCGCCGGCGGGGCGAACGGCTCGCTCATCGGAACTTCAGCCCGCGATGTTCGGCCGCCCCGTTGAGGAACCCGCCGAGCACCGAATGGAATTCCGGCTCGTCGAGCAGGAAGGCGTCGTGGCCCTTGTCCGAAACGATCTCGACGAACGAGACGTTGGCCGCGGCGGCGTTGAGCGCGTGGACGAGCGCGCGGCTCTCCGACGTCGGGAACAGCCAGTCGGACGTGAAGCTGACCACGCAGAAGCGCGTCTTGGTGCCCGTGAAGGCCTCGGCGAGCGTGCCGCCGTGCTCGGCCTGCAGGTCGAAATAATCCATCGCGCGCGTGATGTAGAGATACGAGTTCGCGTCGAACCGGTCGACGAAGGTCGAGCCCTGGTGGCGCAGGTAGCTCTCGACCTGGAAATCGGCGTCGAAGCCGTAGGAGAGCTGCGCGCGGTTCTGCAGCCGGCGCCCGAACTTGCGGTGCAGCGCCGTCTCGGAAAGATACGTGATGTGCGCGGCCATGCGCGCGACCGCCAGGCCGCGGCTGGGCATGACGCCGGCCGGCTGGTAGGCGCCGTCGCGCCAGTCCGGATCGGCCATGATCGCCTGCCGGCCGACCTCGTTGAACGCGATGTTCTGCGCCGAGTGGCGGTACGACGTGGCGACGGGCACGGCGGCGAACACGCGCTCGGGATAGGCCGAGACCCATTCGAGCACCTGCATGCCGCCCATCGATCCGCCGATCACGCAGAACAGCTTCTCGATGCCCAGATGGTCGATCAGGCGGGCCTGCGCCTTGACCATGTCGCCGATCGTGATGACCGGAAAGTCGAGACCCCACGGCTTGCCGGTCGCCGGGTTGACGTCCTTGGGGCCGGTCGAGCCCATGCACCCGCCCAGCACGTTGGCGCACACGATGAAATAGCGCTCGGTGTCGAGCAGCTTGCCCGGTCCCACCAGCGTCTCCCACCAGCCCGGCTTGCCGGTGACCGGGTGCGTTTCGGCGACGAACTGGTCGCCGGTCAGCGCGTGGCACACCAGCACCGCGTTCGACCGGTCGGCGTTGAGCGTGCCGTAGCTCTGGTAGGCGACCGTCACCGGCCCGAGCTCGACGCCGGAATCCAGCCGCAGCGGCGCTTCGGCGGGAATCTCGAAGCGTTTGCCGGGAAAATCCGGTGCGGTCGTGTCGACCGCCGCGATGCGGGGATTTGCGATCACGGGTTCGTTCTGCAAGGGGCCCAAGTTGCGGCGAAACATGGGCCAAGCAAGCCGCGGTTTCAAGCGCCGCCTTTCCGGGCACCGGGGTCCGCGAGGGGCATTGCGCGGGCGGCGCGCGCTGCGCTATGCCTGCGAGCCCGATGGCCCAGACAACCCCGTCCAGCCAGACGCTTGCCGATCTCCGGCGGCGCCTCGATTCGATCGACGATCGCCTGCTCGACCTGCTGGCCGAGCGCGCGCGCGTCATGGACGACGTGCGCGCCGCAAAAGCGGCGGAGGGCGGATCGGACCCGCGGCTGGCAAGGCCGGGCCGGGAGATGACGATCCTGCGCCGCCTGATCGACCGGATCAAAGGACCGCTGCCGCCCGATCTGGTCGTCCGCCTGTGGCGCGACATCATGACGAGCTTCACGCGCCTGCAGGGTGCGTTCGCCATCGCCGTGCTGCGCAGCGAATCGTACACCGCCCTGATGGCGCTGGCCCGCCAGCACTACGGCCAGTCGACGCCGCTGCTGACCGCGACGTCGCCCGCCCAGGTCTTCGCGCGGCTCGACGACGGGCGGGCCCAGCTTGCCCTGCTCCCCTCGCCCGAGGACGCGCCCGATCTGGACTGGTGGCGCAATCTCGATCCGGCCGGCCTGCAGGTCGTCGCCCGCCTGCCGGTCGACGGTGTGGAAACGCAGCCCGGCGCGCTGGTCGTCGGCCGCGCGCCGTTCGAAGAATCGGGTGCGGACCGGGGCCTGCTGGTCGTCGTGGCGGAAACCGAGACGAGCCGCGCCAAGCTCGGTCGCGCCTTCGGGCAGGCCGGCATCGGTCTTGCCGGAACGATCGCCGAATCCGAACGCGGCGGCCGCCAGAGCTTCCTCGCCGTCACCGAAACCTACGTGGCGCCCGGCGACGCGCGGCTTGCGGCACTTTCCGCACTCGGCCTGCCGGCGAAGGTCGCCGGCGGCTATGCCGTGCCGCTCGGCCTTGCGGCCGAGAAGGCGGTCCGGCGCGGCCCGTCCAGTTCCAAGGGAGTCTCCAGATGACGTCGCCCGTGCCGAAGCCCGGCATCCTCGAGATTTCCCCCTATGTCGGCGGCAAGTCGTCCGTCGCGGGCGGCGTGAAGCCGATCAAGCTTTCGTCGAACGAAGGCGCCCTCGGGCCCTCGCCCAAGGCGATCGAGGCCGCGACGCGCGCGGCGACGCAGATGCACCGCTATCCCGACGGCGGCGCGGGCGCCCTGCGCGCCGCGATCGGCAAGCGTTTCTCGCTCGATCCCGAGCGCATCGTGTGCGGTGCGGGTTCGGATGAGCTGATCGCGTTGCTGGTCAAGTCCTATGCCGGGCCCGGCGACGAGGTGCTCTACAGCCAGTACGGCTTCGTCATGTACCCGATCGCCGCGCACAGTGCCGGTGCCGTCCCCGTGCAGGCGCCCGAGAAGGGCTACCGCACCGACATCGACGCGATGATTGCCAAGGCGGGCCCGAAAACGAAGATCTGCTTCGTCGCGAACCCGAACAATCCGACCGGCTCCTACGTGACGGGGGCCGAGCTCAAGCGCCTGCGCGACGGGCTGCCGCCGCACGTGCTGCTGATCGTCGACGCGGCCTACGCCGAGTATGTCAGCCGCAACGACTACACCAACGGCGCGGAACTGGTCGACGCGGGCGAGAACACGGTGATGCTGCGCACCTTCTCGAAGATTTTCGCGCTCGGCGGCATGCGCCTGGGTTGGGCCTACGCGCCGGCGAAGATCGTCGACGTGCTGAACCGCGTGCGCGGACCGTTCAACGTGTCGGCCGCGGCCCAGGCCGCCGGCGTGGCGGCGATGGAAGACCTCGCCTTCCAGGAGAAATGCCGCGCGCACAACGACCGCGTGCTGTCGTGGTTCGCGGGCGAGGTCGCGAAGCTCGGCCTGAAGACGCTGCCTTCGGTCGGCAATTTCGTGATGGTCGAGTTCCCGTCGACGGGCAGGCACACGGCCGCGGCGGCGAACGAGTTCCTGATGTCGCGCGCGATCATCCCGCGCGCGGTCGCCAATTACGGCCTGCCGGACCATCTGCGCGTGACGATCGGCACGGACGACGAGATGAAGGCCGTCGTCGCCGCCCTTGCGGATTTCGTCAAGTGAAGCCCGTCGTCGGCACGCTCGCCATCGTCGGCTTCGGGCTGATCGGCTCGTCGGTCGCGCGCGCGGCGCGCAAGAGCGGGGCCGCGCGCCGAATCGTGGCGTGCGACGCGAGTGCCGCGGCGCGCCGGGCGATCAAGCGCCTGCGTCTTGCCGATCGCGTCGTCGCAAGCCCGGCCGAAGCCGCCGCCGGTGCGGACATCGTGATGGTCTGCACGCCGATGTCGGCCTATGCGCGCGTGGCGCGCGCGGTCGGCCCGAACCTGAAGCCGGGTGCCGTCCTGACCGACGTCGGATCGGTCAAGCGCGCGGCGATCGAGGATCTTGCCCCGCATGTGCGCAAGGGCGCCTATCTGGTGCCCGCCCATCCCATCGCCGGCACCGAAAATTCGGGTCCCGAGTCCGGCTTCGCGGAGCTGTTTACCGACCGCTGGTGCATCGTCACGCCGATGGCGCGCACGCCGAAAGCCGCGTCGGCGAAGGTCGACGCGCTGTGGAAGCGCATGGGTAGCCGCATCGCGCGCATGACGCCGCAGCACCACGACCGCGTGCTGGCGATCACCAGCCACGTGCCGCATCTGATCGCCTACACGATCGTCAATACGGCGAGCGACCTCGAATCCACGCTGCGTACCGAAGTGATCCGCTATTCGGCTTCGGGTTTCCGCGATTTCACGCGCGTGGCCGCTTCCCATCCCGTGATGTGGCGCGACATCTTCCTTGCCAACAAGGACGCGGTGCTGGAGATGCTCGGCCGCCTCTACGAGGACATAGCGCTGATGCAGAAGGCGATCCGCCACGACGAGGGCGACACGCTCGAGCGCCTGTTCACCAAGGCCCGCCGAATCCGCCGCGGCGTCGTCGCGGCCCGACAGGACTGAGCGGACTGGCCTTTTCGCGATTGTGGCGGCCATAAGGCGTCCGCACATCTGCTTACCGCATTCCTGCCCCATTCCTCCGGCATCCCGGGTCCTGCCCCGCGGATCCAACCGGAGGGAAACATGGACGCCACGCGCCACGACGCGTTCTTTCTCGATCTCGACGGAACGCTGATCGAAACCACCCCGACACCCGACGAAGCCCGCGCCACGCCGCGCGTGCGCGACGTGCTTTTCCGCCTGGCGCGCGCCACCGACGGCGCCACGATGATCGTCAGCGGGCGCGCGATCGCCAAGGTCGACGAACTGCTGGGCCTGCGCCTGCCCGTGGCCGGCCAGCACGGCGCGGAGATGCGCTTCCTCAATCCCGCCTTCGACGACATCCGCATCGGCATTTCCGGCTATGACCGCCTGCTCGCGCGCTGCGCCGGAATCGCGCGGACCTGTGGCGACGCGCGGGTCGAAGCGAAGAATCCGACCATCGCGCTCCATCTGTCGCGCGCCGACCCGGCGTTCGACCGGCTTCTGCAGAAGGTCGGCAGGCTTGCCGCAGCCTCGCACGGACGGCTCGCCTGCATCGTCGCGCACAACGTCGTCGAACTGCGGCCCGCCGATATACACAAAGGCATGGCGGTCGCAGGTGCGGCGATGTTCGGGCCGTTCGGGGGCCGCCGGCCGATTTTCGCGGGAAACGACACGCCGGATATCGACGGATTCCGGGCGGCCGAAGCCCGGGGCGGGTTCGGCATCGCCGTGGGAACGCCGCAGCCGGGCGCGCGCCATCTGCTTGCCTCGCCGGATGCGCTGCTCGACGCGCTCGACGCGGTCGCGGGGAGCGCATGAGCGGCCCTGCCGGACGCGCGGCCTCGCTCGAACTGGGCGTCGTCGGAAACTCGCAGATCGCCGCCCTCGTCGACGGTGCGGCGCGGATCGTCTGGCTGTGCTTCCCGCGCCTCGATTCCGACCCGGTCTTCGGCGCGCTGGTCGATGCGGACAGGGACGACGGCGCCTGGTCGATCGAGATCGTCGACGCGGCCGGAACCGAGCAGCGCTACTTGCGCAATACGGCGATTCTCGAAACCGTCGTCCGGGATCTGCGCGGCGGCGGCGTGCGGATCGTCGATTTCTGCCCGCGGTTCAAGCGTCACGGCCGGATCTTCCGCCCGCCGGTGCTGGTCCGGCGGATCGAGCCGCTGGGCGGCGCGCCGCGGATCCGCATACGCATCCGCCCGCACGGCCTGCGCGGCGAAGGCGCGCCGTCCGTGAGCCAGGGCAGCCACCATATCCGCTTCGGCTGGCCCGGTTCGGCCGTACGCGTGACGACCGACGCGCCGCTTGCCTATATTCTCGACGAAACCCCGTTCGTCCTCGATCGGCCCTGCAGTTTCGTGTTCGGCAGCGACGAGCCGCTCGCCGAGGCGCCCGACCAGCTCGCCGCAGGATGGCTCGCCGAGACCCATGCCTACTGGCTGGAATGGGTGCGCTATCTCTCCCTGCCGTTCGAATGGCAGGCGCCGGTGATGCGCGCCGCGATCACGCTGAAGCTCTGCCAGTTCGAGGATACCGGCGCGCTGGTTGCGGCGCTCACGACCTCGATCCCCGAAGCGCCGGGGAGCGCACGCAACTGGGATTACCGGTTCTGCTGGCTGCGCGACGCCTTCCACGTCGTCTACGCGCTCAACCTGCTCGGCGCCACGCGCACGATGGAGGAGTTCATCTCCTTCGCCGCCGACGTCGCGGCCGCGGCGCGCGCGGGCGAACTGCAGCCGCTCTATCCCATCGCGCGGACCCCGCCTTCGCCGGAAGTCGAAATCGCCGACGCGCGCGGCTACCGCCGGCACAGGCCGGTGCGCTTCGGCAACGCGGCGATCGACCAGGTGCAGAACGACGTCTACGGGTCGGTGGTCGTCGCGGCCGCGCAGATGTTCTTCGACGAGCGTCTGCCGGCACCGGGCGACGGCGCGCTCTACGAACGGCTGGTTCCGCTCGGCGTGCGTGCGCGGGCGGTGGCGCTGACGCCCGATGCCGGGATCTGGGAGTATCGCGGCCGCACCGGCATCCATACGCATTCCGCCGTGATGTCGTGGGGAGCGCTCGACCGGCTGTCGCGCATCGCCGCGCGGCTGGGGCGCAGCGACGAAGCTGCCGCCTGGCGGCGCGATGCCGATGCGCTGCGCGCCGCGATCCTTTCGCGTGCATGGGACCCGCGGCGCGAGGCATTCGTCGGCACGCTCGACGGCGGGGAGATGGACGGCAGCGTCCTGGTGATGCCGACCGTCGGATTCCTGCCCGCCGACGATCCGCGCTTCCTTTCGACTCTCGATGCGATCGGTCGCGAGCTCGACTCCGGGGGCTTCATCGCGCGCTACGCGCATGCCGACGATTTCGGGCGCCCCGAGACGGCTTTCGTCGTCTGCTCGCTCTGGTACGCCGAAGCGCTGGCGGCGGCGGGCCGGATCGCGCAGGGACGTGCCGTCTTCGAGCGCGTTCTCGCCCGAACGAACCGTCTCGGTCTGCTGTCCGAAGACATCGACCCCGCCAGCGGCGAGCTGTGGGGGAATTTCCCGCAAACCTACTGCATGGCCGGGCTTGTCAGCGCCGCGATGCGCCTCAGTCGCGGATGGAAGGAGGGCATATGGGACGCCTCGTCGTGATCTCGAACCGGATACCGGTCGCCGGCGCGCGCGTCGGCAGCACGGGCGGACTTGCCGTGGCGCTGGCCGACGTGCTTGCGCGTCGGGAAGCGCTGTGGATCGGCTGGAGCGGCGTGCTCGCGGACGTTCCGGAACCGCCGACCCGCCGGCGCACCCGCCGCACGGACATCGTCGGCTTCGGCCTTACGCCGGAGATGCATGCCGGCTTCTATTCCGGGTTCGCGAACGGAACGTTATGGCCGTTGTTCCACTATCGGCTGGGTCTCGTCGACTATCGGCGCGACGACTACCAGAAATACCTGGCAACCAACTCGTACATCGCCGAGGTCGTGCGCCAGAATCTTCGACCGGACGACACGATCTGGGTGCACGATTTCCATCTGATTCCGTTGGCGCGCGCGTTGCGCGCGCTCGGCATTCCAAATCCGGTCGGCTTTTTCCTCCATATCCCGTTTCCGGCAGCCGAAGTCTTCCGCGCTCTGCCCGTGCATCGGGACCTTGCCGAAGCCCTGTCGCACTTCGATCTGGTCGGATTCCAGACCGACTCCTGCCGGCGTCAGTTCGCCGACTATGCCGGCAGCGGCGATCCGCATGCCGCGGAGATCGGCGGACGTCGCGTGACGCTGGGCACCTTCCCCATCGGTATCGATACGCAGCGCTTCTCCGCATATGCGGCCGACGGCGACGGCGGCATCGAATCGGCGCGACTTGCCGAGAGCACCGGAACGCGTGCGCTGGCGATCGGCGTCGACAGACTCGACTACTCCAAGGGCCTGCCCAACCGGATCGCCGGCTACGGGGAATTTCTGGCGCGAAATCCCGACTGGCACGGCAAGGTCCAGTACCTCCAGATCACGCCGATCTCGCGCGGCGAAGTGGCGAACTATCGTTCGATGCGGCGCGAGCTCGACGGGATGGCGGGCCGGCTGAACGGCAAGTACGCCGAGTTCGACTGGACGCCGCTTCGCTATCTGAATCGCGGATATCCGCGAAAATCGCTTGCAGCTTTCTATCGGCAGGCGCACGTCGGCTTGGTCACGCCGCTTCGCGATGGGATGAATCTCGTCGCCAAGGAGTTCGTCGCCGCCCAGCGCGCCGACGATCCGGGCGTGCTCGTGCTGTCGGAATTCGCGGGTGCGGCGAGCGAACTTGCCGGCGCGCTGAAGGTCAACCCCTACGACGTCGACGCCATCGCCGACGCGATCGGCAAGGCGCTCGCGATGCCGCTCGACGAACGCGCATCGCGCTGGAAGGCGGATTTCGGATGCATTTCGGCGAACACGGCGACGGCCTGGGCCGAGTCGTTCCTCTCCGCCCTCGCCGCGACGCAGGCGGCGCGCGAACCTATCGCCGCCTGAAGCGCAGCATCGTCGGCTTGCGGCCTTCGGCGCGCGCCTTGGCGGCGTAGCGCGTCTCGATCGCGTCGGGCGGATAGAGCCGCCAGTCGTCGGCGGTGCGCGCCGTCCATTCGAACGCCGGATGCGCCGGCACGCGTTCGAGCATCCACAGCAGATAGGATTCGTCGTCGGTCGCCAGGCGCAGTTCGCCGCCGGGAACGAGCAGGCGCGCCGCCTCGTCGAGGAACGGCTTCTGCACGATCCGGCGCTTGTGGTGGCGCAGCTTGGGCCACGGATCGGGATGCAGCACGAACAGCTTCTCGATCGACGCATCGCCGAACGCGGGCAGCAGGTCCCGCGCGTCGCCCTGGTAGAGCCGCACGTTCGCGAGGCCGAGCCTGCCGATATGCTGGAGGGCGGAGACCATGCCGTTCACGAACGGCTCGGCGCCGATCAGCGCCACGTCGGGATTGTTGGCGGCTTGGTGGGCGAGATGCTCGCCGCCGCCGAAGCCGACCTCGAGCCACACGGCGCGCGGCGCGAATCCGAACAGGGTGGGAACGTCGAAGCGTCCGCCCGGAGCCGGCCGCGCGACCGACAGGCCGGGCAGCGTTCCTTCGATCAGCGTCTTCTGGTTCGGCTTGAGCTTGCGCCCGCGACGCCGGCCGTAGGAATGGAGAAGGCGCCGGGGTTCGCCCGGCGCCTCGCCATTTCCCGTCTCGTCGGCAGGTGCGCTCAACGCGCGCCGAAGGCCGAGCGCAGGTCCTTCACCAGATCCGTGCGCTCCCACGAGAAGCCGCCGTCCTTCTCCGGCTTGCGGCCGAAATGGCCGTAGCTGGAGGTGCGGCGGTAGATCGGCTTGTTGAGGCCCAGATGCTCGCGGATGCCGCGCGGCGTCAGGTTCACGAGCTCCTGCAGCACCTTCGAGAGCTTGTTCTCGTCCGCCTGGCCCGTGCCGTCGGTGTTGACGTAGACCGACAGGGGCTTGGCCACGCCGATGGCGTAGGAAAGCTGGATCGTGCAGCGGTCGGCGAGGCCGGCCGCGACGACGTTCTTGGCGAGATAGCGCGAGACGTAGGCCGCCGAACGGTCGACCTTCGTCGGGTCCTTGCCCGAGAACGCGCCGCCGCCGTGCGGCGAAGCGCCGCCGTAGGTGTCGACGATGATCTTGCGGCCGGTCAGGCCGCAGTCGCCGTCCGGACCGCCGATGATGAACTGGCCGGTCGGGTTCACGTAGAACTCGGCCTCGGGGATCTTCCAGCCCTTCGGCAGGACCTTCTGGACGTAGGGGCGCACGATCTCGCGCACGTCGTCCTGGTCGACCTTCGCCGAATGCTGCGTCGACACGACGATGGCGGTCGCCTCGACCGGCTTGCCGTCGACGTAGCGCAGCGAAACCTGGCTCTTCGCGTCGGGCTCGAGGTGCTTTTCCTTGCCCGAATGGCGCGCCTCGGCCATCAGCTTCAGGATGTTGTGCGAGTACTGGAGCGGCGCCGGCATCAGCTCTTCGGTCTCGTTCGTCGCGTAGCCGAACATGATGCCCTGGTCGCCGGCACCCTCGTCCTTGTTGCCCTTGGCGTCCACGCCCATCGCGATGTCGGCGGACTGGCCGTGCAGCAGCACGTCGACCTTGGCCTTCTTCCAGTGGAAGCCCTTCTGCTCGTAGCCGATCTCGCGCACCGCGCCGCGCGCGAGCGCCTCGACGACCTTGGCGTTGACCGTGCCGCCCTTGAGCATCGGCGCCTTGGGGCCGCACTTGCGCGCGTCGAGGCGGACCTCGCCGGCGATGACGATCCGGTTGGTCGTCACCAGCGTTTCGCAGGCGACGCGGGCATAGGGGTCGAGACCCAGGAACGCGTCGACGACCGCATCGGAGATGCGGTCCGAGACCTTGTCGGGATGGCCTTCGGACACGGATTCGCTGGTGAAGACGTACTCGCCCTTGCGCATGGGCTTACCTCCGGGAATGGGACATGGGGTGGGGCGATGCCGCCACGAGTGGACCTTCTCGAACGCGCCCGCCCGGCCCGCCATTCCCTCTGGCGGCCGGGGCAGGCCCGAATGCGGGGGTCTTGTGGCAAGGTTCGCCCCTGCCGTCAATATCGAAGGGGTAAAACGGCCTTTTAGGACTTCTGCTTGGGCGGCCTGCCCCGCCGGGGCCGGGCCGGCGCGTCGGCCTGGCCGTGGACATGGGCGACGGCCCTTATCGTATTTACCATCTGCAGGCGGATCTTGCGCTCCGGGATCTCGTAATAGGCGCGCACCAGCTCGATCGTCTCGCGGCGCGCCATCGGGTCGGCGCGATAGACGGGGATCGGGCCTTCGGCCACGCCCTGGATATGCTTTCGGCCGTAGGAGAGGACGTCGGACGGCATCTCGTCGAAGAAGTACTGGACCGACGTGTCGAGCACCCGGGCCGCCTCGAACAGGCGCGAGGCCGACATGCGGTTCGTGCCGCGCTCGTTCTTCTGGATCTGCTGGAAGGTCACGCCGAGCAGCTGGCCGATCTCGTGCTGCGACAGGCCGAGCATCGTACGCCGCTCGCGCAGCCGCTTGCCGACATGGATGTCGATCGGATTGGGGCCCGGAGACGCGCGGCCGCGCTGTCCACGACGGCGTTGCGGGCTCGCCTTGTGCTTGTCAGACATGAAGGAGGGAATTTCCGATCGCGCTGTTTCGTCCAGTCGCATTCGTTTTAATCGAAACGGATGTGGTTCGGGAAGCCGCGATCGGCAAGACTACATACGATATTATGTAGTACCCCGCAGAATACGTGTAACAAACGCGCCGCCGCCTGCGATCGCGAGAATCAGAATCGCGAATGCCCAATTTCCGTGCTGTGCAAAAGGCGTGACGCCAATCGACCTCGGCAGCGCGCTGTCGAGCACGCCGGCGACGCCGAGTGCAAGCGAAGCGTGCGTACGGCCATAGGGATCCACGACGGCCGAAATCCCGCCGCCGGCCGAACGTACCAAGGCGAGCCCCTCCTCCACCGCGCGCAGGCGCGCGGCCGCGAAGTGCTGGTAGGGACCGGCGGATTCGCCGAACCACGAATCGTTCGTGACGTTGAGCAGCATTCCGGCACGTCCGGATTCCGGAACGACGCGGCCGGGAAAGATGATCTCGTAGCAGATCAGCGGGCTGGCGAGCGGCAGGCCGCGGATCGCCAGAAGCTGCGGACCCGGCCCGGCACTGAAATCCATCCCGCCGGGCACGATCCGGTCGATCGGCAGGATCTCGCGCAACGGAACGTACTCGCCGAACGGCACGAGGTGGAACTTGTCGAACGTCGCCTCGATCGTGCCGGCGCCGTCCATCGCGTGCAGCGCGTTCCACACCCGGAGCGTTCCGTCGGCGGCACGTTCGAACCGCGGCGCGCCGGTGACGAGCATCCCGCCCGGCGGCACGGCGGCGGCGACCTGCGCGCGACGGCGCGCCAGAATCTCGTTGTCGCCCCATATCGGAAAGGCGGTCGCCGTTTCCGACCAGATCGTGTGGGTGCGCGTCTCGAATCCCGGTGCGCGCGTGAGCTCGATCATGCGGCGCAGGTTCGCCTCCCGCGCCTCGGGATCCCATTTCAGCGCCTGCGGCACGTTCGGCTGCACGAGGCGCAGCCGGACGTCCGCGACGATGTCGCCGTCGGCTCCGGCAAGCCGGTAGGCGCCGGCGGCCCATCCGGCGGCGACGAGCAGGATGGCCGCGGCCGTCGGCAGCCATCGTGCGCGAGCATCCCGTTCGGCCAGCGTGGCGGGCAGCGCGCAGACCAGCACGGTCAGCGCCGACAGCCCGTAGGCGCCGAACAGGGCGGCACTCTGGATCATCGGCGCGCTTTCGACCCAGACCGTCGCCATCAGGTTCCACGGAAATCCGGTCAGCACGTGCCCGCGCAGCCATTCGCCGAGCGACCAGGCGACGGCCAGCGCGAAGGCGGCACCCGTGCCGCGCGCGCGACTCGCCCGCACGGCAAGCGTCGCGAGGCCCGAGAAGACGCCGAGCAGCGCGCCGAGGCCGAAGACCGCGAAAGGGATCATCCAGCCGACGCGCTGCCATTCGATCAGCAGCGCGTTGGCGACCCAGTAGAGCCCGAGCGAGAAATGCCCGAAGCCGAACCACCAGCCGACCAGAAACGTCGCGAGCCCCGGCCTGCGCGCGTCGGCGGCGGCGCCCTCGACCAGCCAGACCAGGCCTGCGAACCCGACGACCGCGAGCGGCAGCAGGTGGAGCGGCGGCAGCGCCAGAGCGGCCCCGGCACCGAGCAGCGCCGCGACGGTCGCCCGGCGGCGACCGGCCAGCGCACGCGCGCGCGCCGCGATCTGGCGGATGTCCATCGCGCGCTTCGCGGCCTAGCCCGACGGGTCTTCGGCCGGACGGCGCGGCTCGACCTTGCGCGCCCTGAGCTTCTTGAGCCGACGCGGATCGGCGTCGATCACCTCGAACTCGCAACCGGCCGGATGCGTGACGATCTCGCCGCGCCCGGGCACGCGGCCCGAAAGCGCCACGACCGCGCCGCCGACCGTGTCGATGTCGGCCGCGCGCGCGGCATCCTCGAGCGAGATGCCGGTCTGGGCGACGAATTCCTCGATCGGCACGCGCGCGTCGATCTGGAAGCTGCCGTCGGGCAGCTTCAGCAGGCGCGGGCGGTCGTCGACGTCGTGCTCGTCCTCGATGTCGCCGACGATCGCCTCGACGACGTCCTCGATGGTGACGAGCCCGTCGATCCCGCCGTATTCGTCGACGACGAGGGCGAGGTGCGTGCGGCTCTTGCGCATCTCCAGCAGCAGGTCGAGCACGCGCATCGACGGTGCCACGAACAGCACGCGGCGCAGGATGTCGGCGATCCGGAAGGGCGCACCCGACTGCTGGATGCGCAGCACGTCCTTGACGTGGACGAAGCCCTGCACCTCGTCGAGCGTGCCGCGATAGACCGGCACGCGGCTGTGCGCCTCGCGCACGAGGAACGCGACGAGCGCTTCGAGCCCGATCTCCTGGTCGATCGCGACGATATCGGCGCGCGGCACCATCACGTCGGCGGCGGACACCTCGCGCAGGCGAAGGACGTTGGCGAGGATCGCGCGCTCGGCGGCACCCATCGGCTCGGCGGGCGCTTCGCCTTCCTCGATGATCTCCTCGATCGTGTCGCGCAGCTGTTCTTCCGCGGCCCGGCCCTTGGGCCGCAGCATGTCGCGCAGGCGGCCGCGCAGCTTGTCGGCGAACGTCGATTCCGAATCGTTCATGCCGCACCGCGCACGCGATAGGGGTTTGCCACGCCGAGCCGGCGCAGAACGCGCCGTTCGCGCGCTTCCATCGCGAAGGCGTCCGCGTCGGTCTCGTGGTCGTAGCCCAGCAGGTGCAGCGTGCCGTGCACGACGAGATGGCGCACATGCGCGTCCAGCTTCTTGCGCTGGGCGCGCGCTTCGCGCGCGCAGGTCTCGAAGGCCAGCGCCACGTCGCCCAGTTCGCCTTCCGAGCCGGGGAACGACAGAACGTTGGTCGGCTTGTCCTTGCCGCGGAAGTCGCGGTTGAGCCGGCGCAGCAGCGCGTCGTCGCCCAGCGCGAACGTGACCGTGCCGGCGGATGCGCCGTCGAGAGCCGCGCGCGCGCCGCCGCGCACGAGCGATTCGGCGTGGCGCAGACTGCGACGCCAGCGTGGGTCGAGGATGTCGATGCGGATGTTTGCGTTCATGGCTTTCGTCCGCGCTGGCCGGCACCGTCGCGCGCGTCGTAGGCGTCGACGATCTTCGCGACCAGCGGATGGCGCACGACGTCGACGCTGGCGAAGCGCACGAGGCCGATGCCCTTGACCCCGTCGAGCGCCTCGAGCGCGTCGGCAAGACCCGAGCGCGTGCCCGGCGGCAGGTCGATCTGGCTGAGATCGCCCGTGACGACCATGCGGCTGCCCTCGCCCAGGCGCGTCAGAAACATCTTCATCTGCATGGGCGTGGTGTTCTGCGCTTCGTCGAGGATGGCGAAGGCGTTGGCGAGCGTGCGCCCGCGCATGAAGGCGAGCGGGGCGATCTCGATCTCGCCGGTCGCCAGCCGCTTGGTCACCTGCTCGCCTGGCAGCATGTCGTAGAGCGCGTCGTAGAGCGGACGCAGATAGGGATCGACCTTCTCGCGCAGGTCGCCGGGCAGGAAACCGAGCCGCTCGCCCGCCTCGACCGCCGGGCGCGACAGGATGATGCGGTCGACCTTGCCCGAGGTGAGCGCGTCCACCGCCATCGCCACCGCAAGATACGTCTTGCCCGTGCCCGCCGGGCCGATGCCGAAGACAAGCTCGTTGTGCTTGAGCGCCTTGAGATACGCACCCTGGTTGGCCGTGCGGGGTGCCACGCGCCGCTTGCGCGTGGTGATCGCGAGATCTTCGGCACCGAACAGGTCGAGGCCGGTCTCCCCCGTGGCCGGCGTGCACAGGCGCACGGCCGCCTCGACCTCGCCGAGATCGACGGTCATTCCCTTGCGCAGTTTCCCGTAGAGCGCCGTCAGCGCGTCGCGCGCCGACTCGGCCGCCGAATGCGGCCCCTGGATCCGGACCTGGTTGCCCCGCGAGGCGATGTTGACGCCGAGAAGCTGCTCGATGCGCGCAAGATGCCTGTCATGCTCGCCGTAGAGCGGGGACAGAAGCGTCGTGTCGTCGAAGGCCAGGAGGATGGGACCGCTCAAGCCGACCGCCTTTCGCCGCCGTCGAGTTGCGAATCGACGATCGTGCCCGACAGCGAATTGGGCGCGAGCGTCGTGATCTTCGTTGCAAGGACCCGGCCGGCGAACCCGGCCGGCGCCAGCGCATGCACGGCCTGCAGCCACGGCGTCTTGCCGACGAGCTGGCCGGGGTTGCGGCCCGCGCGTTCGAAAAGGACCGGAACGGTGCGGCCGAGCGTCGCCGCGTTGAATTCGTCCTGCTGGTTCTTCAGCAGCGCCTGCAGCTCGGCCAGTCGCGCGTCCTTGACCGGCTCGGGGACCTGACGCTCGATGAGGGCGGCCGGCGTGCCGGGGCGCGCGGAGTATTTGAACGAGTAGGCCTGCGCGAACTTCACTTCGCGCACGAGATCGAGCGTGCGCGCGAAGTCGGCGTCGCTCTCGCCCGGAAAGCCGACGATGAAATCGCTCGAGAACGCCAGGTCGCGCCGTGCCGCGCGCAGCCGCGCGACGATGTCGTGGAAGTGCGCGACCGTATGCCCGCGGTTCATCGCATCGAGCACCGCGTCGGAGCCGGATTGCACAGGCAGGTGCAGGAACGGCATGAGCTTGGGTTCTTCGGCATGTGCCGCGATCAGGCCGTCATCCATGTCGCGCGGATGTGACGTCGTGTAGCGCAGCCGCTCGAGCCCCTCGAGGCGTGCGAGCCGGCGGACGAGACTGCCAAGGCCTTCGCCGTCGCGGCCGTGCCATGCGTTGACGTTCTGGCCGAGCAGCGTGATCTCGCGGGCACCGCCATCGACGAGCGCCCGCGCCTCGCGTTCGATCGCGTCGGCATCGCGCGAGTATTCCGCACCGCGTGTATAGGGCACGACGCAGAAGGTGCAGAACTTGTCGCAGCCTTCCTGCACGGTCAGGAATGCCGCCGGGCCCTGGTTGGACGAGGGCGACGGCAGGTGGTCGAACTTCACGTCGACGGGGAAGTCGGTATCGAGTGCCGCACCGGCACCGCGGGCGGCCCGGGCAACCAGCTCGGGCAGACGGTGGTACGCCTGGGGCCCGAGCACCACGTCGACATAGGGTGCCCGCGCGAGGATTTCGGCGCCCTCGGCCTGCGCCACGCAGCCGGCGACCGCCAGCATCGTGCCGTCGCGCTCCTTGAGCGGGCGCAGCCGGCCAAGCTCCGAGAAGACCTTTTCGGAGGCCTTTTCGCGGATATGGCAGGTGTTGAGGATGACGAGATCGGCCCCTTCGGGCGCATCGACCGGCGCATAGCCCAGCGGCGCCAGGACATCCGCCATGCGGGCGGAGTCGTAGACGTTCATCTGGCAGCCGTAAGTCTTGATGTGGAGTTTCTTCACGCGGTTCGGCGACCCATGGCGGAATCTATCACCCCGGCCCGGCGGCCTTCAAGCCGCCCAGGCCGCGGGCCGCCGGGGCCGGTACGGACAGCGTTTCGCGTCCTGCATTTGCCGCCGCCAGCGAATGGGCGATCACGCGTTCGCAGTGCTGGGCCAGATGCTTGCGGGACCCCGCCGCGGCCAGGGACGTCGGCGCGTGGAAGATCACCTCGACCCCGATCCGCCCGAGACCGATGAAGGCCCACAGGTGCGGCAGCAGCTCCATGTCGCCATACCACGCCACGGCGGGCCGCAGGGACCGGCACAGCGGCATGCCGTCGAGGCGCGTATAGGCGATCGTGACCGGTTGCACGGCGACCGGCGGACCGCCCGGGGCGGGTTCGGCCGCGGCGAAGAGCGCGCTCTTGAAGCGTTGTGCGCGGTTGCCGTCGCCGGTGGTCCCTTCGGCAAACAGCACGATGCTGCCGCCGGCGGCAAGTCGCTGCTGGAGCGCGTTGGCTTCCCGGTCGACCGCGCGCGCGCGCCGCGCGACGAAGACCGTGCGCTGCAGCTTCGCCAGCCACCCGAAGAACGGCCAGCCGGCGATCTCGGTCTTGGCGACGAAGCTGACCTCGGCAAGTGCCGACAGCACGACGATGTCGAGATAGCTGACATGGTTGGCGACGAACAGCGCGGGCGAAGCGGCGGTCGGCGTCCCGGTCGTGCGGATCTCGAGGCCAAAGAGGGCCGCACAGCGCGCGTGATACCACCGCGGCAGCGTGCGTGCCGCCGGCAGGTCGAGGGCGACGAACAGGGCCTGCACCGGCATCAGCGGCAGCGTCAGGCCCAGATAGAGGCAGGCGCGGACGAAAGCCAGCGCACTCGACCCGATGTCGCCCAACGCGCCTAGTCCGTCGCGGCGCCGCCGACCTGGCGGCTGTAATGCTTGAAGTACTTGTCGGTCACGGTGTCGGTGACGACCAGGATGCAGACGTCGACGGTATTGAATTCGTGGTCGACCACGGCCCCTTCGCCGACGAAACCCCCGAGGCGAAGATAGCCTTTGATCAGCGGCGGCAGGGCCGCGATGGCGGTCCGCGCGTCGAACGCCCGGATCGCGTCCTCGTGACCGCCGGCACCCGCGGGCAGTATGTCCATTGCCACGCGGCGCTGCGGCAATGCGTGCACGCGCAGGGCCTCCGGCGCCAGATGGTTGTGATGCAGGTAGGAAAGGGCGGCCGCGTGCGCGGCGGCATCGGTTCCCGGCAGGCTGGCGCAGCCGAACATCAGCTTGATGTCGTGCGCGAAGACGTAGGCCGCGATGCCCTTCCACAGAAGCTGCATCGTCGGTCGGTTGCGGTGCTCGGCATCCACGCACGAACGGCCGAGCTCGAGATGTTCGCCCGGTATCGCAAGCAGGCGGCCGATATCGAATTCCGTCGCGGTATAGAAGCCGTCATGGCGCTCGGCGACCGACCGGCGGAGCAGCCTGTAGGTCCCGACGATCGAAGCCGGCCCCTCGCCCTTCGCATGGTCGATGACGAGCAGGTGGTCGCAATAGGCGTCGAACCGGTCCGCGTCGCGGCGTGCCGCACTCGCTTCGGCCGACGGGCGGGCACCGAGTTCGTCGTAGAAAACCCGGTAGCGCAATGCCTGGGCGGCGTCGATGTCGGCGGCGTCGCGCGCCAGGCGCACCTCGAGATTGCCGGAGCGCAGGGCGTCGCCGAAGCCCAGGAGATCCTGGGCCTGCGTCTTGGGAAGTGCCTGAGCGTTCATTGCGATCGTTCCTTCTTGTCTGGAGGATCGGACTCGCGGGCACCAAGCGGAACGCCGAACAGTTCGAGGCGGTGGCCGACAAGCTCGTAGCCGAGCCGGCGGGCCACCTCGCGCTGGAGGCGTTCGATCTCTTCGTTGTGGAACTCGATCACCGTGCCGCTCTTAACGTCGATCAGGTGATCGTGATGCTCTTCGGGCGCCTCTTCGTAGCGCGCGCGCCCGTCGCCGAAATCGAGTCGGGCGAGGATGTTCGCCTCCTCGAACAGCTTGACGGTCCTGTAGACCGTCGCGATCGAAATGCGCGGATCGATCGCGGCCGCACGCCGATAGACCTGCTCGACGTCCGGATGGTCGATCGATTCGGACAGGACCCGTGCGATGACCCGGCGCTGGCCGGTCATCTTCAGGCCCTTCTCGACGCAAAGCTGTTCGATTCGCTGCGGCATCGACATCGTGCTCCTTGATCCTTCCGGCATGTCGACCGCCCTCCTGCACCCGGTGCCCGACTCGCCGCATGCGAATCGACCCCGCGAACCGATGGGAACGGTGTACGCGCATTATATTGCGGTGCGATGACGGGAACAGTTCCGTTTTCCCGACTCTCTCAACGCCCCGAAAACGTCAGTCGCCGCCGCGGCGGCGCTTGGACTTGGTACCCAGACCCAGATCGCGCGCCAGCTGGCTGCGCTTCTTGGCGTAGTTCGGCGCAACCATCGGATAGTCCGGCGCCAGGCCCCAGCGTTCGCGGTACTGCTCGGGCGACATGTTGTACGCGGCCTTGAGGTGTCGCTTGAGCATCTTCAGTTTCTTGCCGTCCTCCAGGCAGACGATGAAGTCGTTGGTGACCGATCGCTTGATCGGCACGGCCGGTTGCGGCCGTTCGACGGGTGCTGCCGTGGTCCCGACGGTCGACAGCGTCTGGTAGACTTGGCGGATCAGGCTCGGCAGTTCGTCCGTCGGCAGCGAATTCTTCGAAACATGGGCAGCGACAATATTCGCGGTCAATGCAAGGACATCATTGGACTTGAATTCGGACATTTTCGTGTTCCTCGGGAAATAGCGCCGGCTCCGGCGGCAGCGCCGGGTGTATAGAAAGTCCGCGATTACTCGGCAAGTGGGAATAAGGGCAGTAGCTGTAAGAAAATTTTACTTAACTATATTAGCAGGGATTGCCGACATTGTCAGCGCCGCGACCCGCGATCCGGGGCCGCGCTGATAGTAGTCCGCACGCCGCCCGACCAGCGCGAAACCAAGCCCGGCATAGAGGGCGCGCGCGGCCGGATTGTCCTCGCCGACCTCGAGGAAGAGCGCGCGGGCGCGCGGAACGCACGCCGCGATCGCCACCACCAGGGCACGTCCGATGCCGAGGCGTCTGGCATGTGCGAGCGTGCCGATGCTGAGCAGCTCCGCCTCGTCGGCCGCAAGCCGGCCGAGCGCGAAGCCCGCCGGCACGCCATCGGCAAGTGCCAGAAGCGCGAACACGCCGGGCGAGCGCAGCACTTCGCCCATCGCGTCGACCGACCAGCCGTCCGCGAACGTCTCGCGATGCAGGGCCGACAGGAGTTCGGCATAGGCCCGGTCGACCGGATGGATCTCGATCATGGCCGCTTGGGCGTCGTCGTCGCGGGCGGGTGGATATAGAGGGGCACCAGCCGGTCCACGGGCTCGGCCGTGCGCGCGAGGCGTGCGAGCACGCGCGCGTCGGGAAGGGCCGGACCTGCGGCAATCCGAACCTTTCTGCCAGCACTCGCCAACGCGGCCGCGAACTCGGCCGCGCGATCCCCGGCGACAAGGAACGCATCGCCCGCCGGCGCGAAGCCCGCCGGGGGCGCGGCGAACGGCGCTTCGTCGTCGAGCGCCAGGAATGCCTCGGCGCGCTTGGAATCGAGCCCGCCGAGCCGCCGCTCGCCCGCAAGCAGCGGCTCGAGCCCGGCGGAAACGGCGGCAAAGCTCGTGATGCCGACCAGTCGGGCCCCCGTGGCAAGACCCAGCCCTTGTGCGGCAGCAAGTCCGGCGCGCAGGCCCGTGAAATGCCCGGGTCCCAGCGTCGTGGCGATGCGGGTCAGGTCTTGCGCTTCGAGCCCGGCCTCGGCGAGCACGTCGGCGATCATCGGCAGCAGCGCTTCGGCATGGCCGCGCGCCATCTCGACGCGCCGCCAGGCAACCACCTCGCCATCGCGGGCCACGCACGCCGAAACGGCGGCAAAGGCGGTGTCGAAGGCGAGAATTTTCATGCTAAAGAGGCCCCATGACGCTCGTCGCCATTACCCCGCCGGACTATCAGGTCGCGATCGATCTGCGCTACGCGACACCCGCCAATTTCACCGGAAAGCCGGTCTATGCGCGCGCCGAGGCCTTCCTGCATGTCGACGCCGCGCGCCATCTGTCGCGCGCGATCGAACTTGCCGCGGCACTCGGCCTGCGCTTCAAGATCTTCGACGCGTTCCGCCCGTCCGAGGCGCAGTGGAAGCTGTGGGATTTCCGGCCCGATCCCGACTTCCTCGCCGATCCGCGGCGCGGCTCGCCCCATTCGCGCGGCGTGGCGGTCGACCTGACGCTCGTCGATGCCGCGAGCGGTGCCGAACTCGACATGGGCACCGAGTTCGATGCCTTCACCGAGCTGTCGTACCACGGCAGCACCGAAGTCGGCGTCGAGGCGCAGCGCAACCGGCACATGCTGCTCGGGCTCATGTCGGCGGCCGGCTGGGATTTCTATCGGCGCGAATGGTGGCACTATCAGCTCTTCGAATCGAGGCGCTATCCGGTGCTGTCCGACAGCGTGCTGGCACCGGGCCTGATGGGTGCCGCCTGACGAAGGCGCATCCGGAGCGCGAATCGGGAGATGCAAGCTTGACCCGCCTTGCCGTAATCGTCAAAGGCTGGCCCCGCCTTTCGGAGACCTTCATCGCGCAGGAGCTTGTCGGGCTCGAAGAGCGCGGGCTCGAGCTCGAGCTCTGGTCGCTGCGCCATCCGACCGATACGCGCCGGCATGTCCTTGCCGACGCGCTCAAGGCCAAAGTCAATTATCTGCCCGAGTATCTGTGGCGCGAGCCGCTGCGCGTGCTTTCAGGCTGGTGGCGCGCACGCCGCCTGCCCGGCTACGCAGCCGCACGTACCACCTTCCTTTCGGACTGGCGGCGCGATCCCACGCCAAACCGCGGCAGGCGCTTCGGGCAGGCTTGCGTACTTGCCGCCGAGATGGGCCCGCAGACGGCGCATCTCTACGCGCATTTCATCCATACGCCCGGTTCGGTCGCGCGCTATGCCG
>JAEUKY010000177.1 GCA_016794005.1 Rhodospirillales bacterium | reverse complement strand
AATTCGTAGACGCCGGCGAGCTTCGCGCTGTCGGGCACGGCACGCGCCAGCCACGGCGCCATCAGCCGCACGAACAGGCTGGTGCACGCGACATTGCGCTGGTGCATCTCGTCGCCCATCGTGAGGCCGCGCGCGATGACGTTCTTGAGAGCGAGCCCGCCCGATAGTTTCAGGGCGGCGGCGATCGCGGGGGCAAGGTCGCTCGCCAGCCAGCGCAGGCGCTTCAGCACGTCGGCGTCGTTGCCGCCGAAGCGCATGACTTTGCCCAGCCCCTCATTGAGCGTGCAGTAGGCGCGGTTGCCGTAGGTGCGGTTCACGACCTCCATCACCGGCATCGAGCGCGTGATCATGCCCGTCATCGGACCGACCGCGCCGAAATGATGGTTGGGTTCGAAGCGGATGCCGCCCGACGCGGCGAGCTTGTCTGCGGCCTCGAGGTCCGGCGCCCAGCCTTCGAGCACGATGGCGCCTTGGATGGCGCCGCGCAGCGGCCCGCACATGCGCGCCCATTCGATCGGCGGGCCGGCATGCAGGATCATGCGGTCGCCCAGGCCCTTCAGCACCTCGTCCGCGCGGCGCACGTCGACGAGCACGGGATCGGCCTTCAGGAATTTCTCGAGGGCGGCCGCGTTCGCCGTCTCGATCGCCGGCAGCCGGTCGAGCTTCGCCAGCAGCCCGGCACGGGCGGCATCGCCGCGCGCGGGCGGCTGCCAGTCCATGTCGACGACGGGGACGCCGGCCGCCTGCAGGTCGCGCGCGAAACTCTCGAGCCCCACATTGACGACACGGAGGGGCGCGTTGAGCAGCGAATCGACGGTCATCGGAAGTGTCCTTTTCGGCGGCGGGGCGAGTGAAACCCGCCGCCCGCCGATTTGCAACAAACCCGCAATACCCACATCAACCATATGATTGATAACGCTTATTACGAACGTCGCGATTCGGTGCTATCGTCCGCGCATGACCGACGCCGGATCGAAACTCGCCGCCGCCCTCGCCGAACGATTCGGCGAGGATTTCGCAATCCCCCAGACCGCCGGGCTCGACGCATTGGCGCGCATGGCCGATCACCGGTCGATGCGCGCCTACGCCCCGCGCGAAGTACCCGCCTCGCTGATCCGCACGCTGTGCGCGGTCGCACTCTCCGCACCGACGAAGAGCGACCTGCAGCAGGCCGACATCGTGATCGTGTCGGACCCAACGGTCCGCGCAAAGCTCGACGAATGGTGCGGCGAGAATCCGTGGGTGAAGGCCGCCCCGGCCTTCCTCGTCTTCTGCGCCAACAACCGGCGCCAGCTGCGCATCCACGAACGCCACGCCATCGCGTTCGCCAACGACCATCTCGACGCGTTCTTCAACGCGGCGGTCGACGCGGGCATCGTGCTTTCCGCCTTCGTGACGGCAGCCGAGGCGGCGGGGCTGGGAACGTGCCCCATCTCGGCGATCCGCAATCGTGCGGCCGACGTTTCCGCCCTGCTCGGCCTGCCCGACCGCGTCTTCCCGGTCGCGGGGCTATGCGTGGGCTGGCCCGCCCATCCCGGCGGGATCTCGCCGCGCCTGCCCACCGGCCTGCGCGTGCACGAGAACCGATACGACGAAGGCGATCTCGACGCGGCCATCGCCGCCTACGACGAACGGCGCAACCGCACGCGCCCCTTCGCCAAGCAGCGCGACCCGGCCCGCTTCGGCACGTCGCCCGCCTATGGCTGGTCGCAGGACAAGGCGCGCCAATACGCCGCACCCGAACGCGCCGATTTCGGCGCATATATCCGCAAGATCGGCTTCCGGCTCGACTGACCGGGTCCGGCCCTGCTAATCGGAACCGCCATGACCGACACGCTCGCGACGATCCCGTTCGACTATGCCGCCCTCGCCCGCACGCCGTTGGCGCGCGAGCCGTTCCCCTATGCGGTCATCCCGAACTTCGTCCCGCCGGCCGAGGTCGATCGGATCGACCGCGACTGGCCGGACATCGGCAAGCCCGGCGCCTTCCCGGTTTCCTCGGTGACGCTCGGCCCCGCGACGCGTGCGCTGGTCGACACGCTGGAAAGCCCCGAATTCCGCAAGGCGGTCGAGGCGAAGCTGGAGATCGACCTTTCCGGTCTGCCGACGATGATCACGTTCCGCGACCGCTGCCGCGCGCGCGACGGCCAGATCCACACGGATTCCGTCACGAAGGTCGTCACGGTGCTGTTCTATCTCAACAAGCGCACCGGCGGCTGGCAGGACGACGGCGGCAAGCTGCGCATCCTGCGCGGTCCCGGCAGCCTCGAGGATTACGTCGCCGAGATCCCGCCGGTCGACGGCACGGTGCTGATGTTCCGCTGCACGCGCAACGCCTGGCACGGCCACCATTCGTACGAAGGCCCGCGCCACGTGCTGCAGCTCAACTGGATGGTCGACGAAGCCACCAAGCGGCGCGAGGAAGGCCGGCACAAGGTGTCGGCGTTCTTGAAAAAGCTCAATCCCTTCGGCTAGTGCTTGATCTCGCCGGGCCCGAGCAGTTCGGGCTTGGTGATCGGCTTAACCGCACTCTCGACGGTCGAAAGTTCGCGGAATTCCGCGTCCTCCGGCCCTGCGCCGAGTTCCTTGAGCTTGCGCGCGGCCGGGAAAACGCGCGATTCGAGCGAACCGACCGACTTGTTGTAGGAGTCGACCGCCTTCTTGAGGCCGTCGCCAACGCTGGCGAGATGCCCGGCCATGTCGGTCATGCGCTTGAAGAGCTCGCGCCCCTGGTCGGAAATCGCGCGCGCGTTCTCGGCGAGCTTCTCCTGCCGCCAGCCGCGCTCGACCGCCCACAGCAGCGAGACCAGCGTCGTCGGCGTGGCGATCAGCACGCGGTCGTTCGCCGCGTCGTCGAGCAGGCTCGAATCCGCCTGCACGGCGGCCGAGAAAAAGGATTCGCCCGGCACGAACATCACGACGAACTCGGGCGCGTCGGAGAACTGCTCCCAGTACGCCTTCTGCGACAGGCGCTGGAAATGCTCGCGCACCTGGCGCGCGTGGTCGGCGAGATGGCGCGCGCGCGTCTCCTCGTCGCCCGCCTCGACGGCCGCGAGGAAGGCGAGTGTGGGCGCCTTCGCGTCGACCACGACGACGCGGCCGGCCGGCATGCGTACGACCAGGTCCGGGCGCAGTCGCTTCTCGCCTTCGGCCGTCGCCTGCTCGACGAAATCGCAATACTCGACCATGCCGGCAAGCTCGACCGTGCGGCGCAGCGTGCGCTCGCCCCAGCGGCCCTTCACGTGCGGCGTCTTCAGCGCGTGGACGAGGGCGCGCGTCTCGCGGCCCAGATCGCCGATCTGGCGCACGAACGCGCCGTCCTTCTCGGCGCGGTCCTTGCCCATCTCCTCGACGCGCTTGTCGAACTTCGCCAGCGTCTCGGTCAGCGGCGAGACGAGGCCCTTGATCGCCGCCTCGCGGACCGCCTGCTCTTCCTTCAGGCGTTCCCGCTCGGCCGCCAGCGCGTCGGCGGTCAGCGCCTTGAAATGGTCGGAGAGCTGGGCGCGCGCCTCGGTCAGCAGCTTCAGCTTCTCGGCCGCCTGCGCCTTTTCGGCGGCAAGTTCGGCCTTGAGGCCGGCCGCGTCGTTCGTGGCCTGCTGCAGCCGGTCGCGCAATTCGCGTTCGGTCGCCGCCGCCTCGACGAGCTTTTCCCGGTAGATATCGGCGGCGGCATCGCCGCTCGCCGCGGGCGCGCGGCGCAGGAAGAAGATCGCGGCGGCGCCTGCGACGAGACCGGCGATCAGGGAAAGTGCGATTTCCATGGCCCGAAGCTACCCCGAAAGCCCGAGTCGCAACTAGACCGCGCGGCGGGCCTTGAGGGCCGCGACCAGCGTGCCGTCGTCGAGATAGTCGAGCTCGCCGCCCACCGGTACGCCGTGCGCCAGCCGCGTGATCTGGACGGGCGATTCCTTGAGCCGGTCGGCGATGTAATGCGAGGTCGTCTGGCCCTCGACCGTGGCGTTGAGGGCCAGCACCACCTCGCGTACGCCGCCGGCGGCACAGCGTTCGACCAGTGCGGCGACGTTGAGGTCCTGCGGGCCGCGCCCGTCGAGGGCCGACAGCGTGCCGCCGACGACGTGGTACACGCCCTTGAACCCGGCCGTGCGCTCGATCGCCCACAGGTCGGCGACTTCTTCGACCACGCAGACGAGGCCGCTGTCGCGCCGCCCGTCGGCGCACACGGCGCACGGATCGGCGGTGTCGAGATTGCCGCACACGTGGCACGAGACGACGTTCTCGGCCGCGTTCGTCAGCGCGTCGGCGAGCGGGCGCAGCAGCTGGTCCTTCTTCTTCAGAAGCTGCAACGCGGCCCGGCGCGCCGAGCGCGGCCCCAGCCCCGGCAGCTTCGCCAGCAGCTTGACGAGCTGCTCGATTTCCGGACCGTTCATCGCGTCAGAAGGGCAGCTTGATGCCGGGCGGCAGGTTGAGCCCGCCGGTCATCGCCTTCATCTGTTCGGCCGATTCCGCGTCGGCCTTGGCGCGCGCGTCGTTGAGGGCGGCGACCAGCAGGTCTTCCAGTACCTCGACCTCGTCGGCGTTGACCAGCGCCTTGTCGATCTTGACGCGCCTGACCTCGCCCTTGCCGGTCATCGTCGCCTCGACCATGCCGCCGCCCGCGCGGCCCGTCACTTCCATGGCCGCGAGCTTTTCCTGCATCTCGGCCATCTTGGCCTGCATCTGCTGGGCCTGCTTCATCAGGTTGCCGAGATTCTTCATGCCTCGTACTCCGGCTCGAAACTGTCGGGGACGATCCAGGTGTCCTCGCTGTCGGAAATGCCGTCCTCGCCGGCCTCGACCGGCGGCGGCACGAATTCGGGCACGGCGGTCGCGGCCGACTGTTCGGCACCGCGCACCGCCTCGATCGCCGCCCCGGGGAAGGCTTCCAGCACGGCGGCGACAAGCGGATGCTCGGCGGCCGCGCGCTTGCGCGCCTCGCGCACCTCGACCGCCTGCTCGGCAAGCGTCGGTGCGCCCGGCTTGTCGCTGCTGAGCGTGACGAGCCAGACCCGGCCGGTCCATGCGCGCAGCTTTTCGGCAAGCTCGGTCGGCAGCGTCAGGTTCTTCGGTGGGTTGGGATAGGCGATCTCGATCCGGCCGGGTTCGTAGGCGACGAGGCGCACCGAGCCGTAGAGCTGGCCGTAGAGCAGCCCTTCGCGCTTCTCCTGCACCAGCGCCACGAGCTCGGCGAAGCTCTGCGGGACGGGACCGGCCTGTGCGGGTGCCGCGACAGGCACGCTTGCGACGGCCGTCGCGGCGAGCCCGCCGGCGATGGCGCGAGGGCCCCCGCCGCCGCCGTTGCCGCCGCGCGGCGCACCCGCCCCGCCGCCCTCCGAACGCGTCAGCCGGTCGACCAGTTCGCCCGGGGCCGGCAGGTTCGCGGCATAGGCGAGCCGCACGATCAGCATTTCGAGGGCGGCGAGCGGCTGGGGTGCGTGCTGCACCTCGCCCAGTCCCTTCAGCAGGATCTGCCATGTGCGCGCGAGCACGGGGATCGCGAGCTTGTCGGCCATCGACCGGCCGCGCACGCGCTCTGTCTCCGGCAGGCCCGCCTCGTCGATCAGGGCGGGTGCCACCTTCAGGCGCGTGAGCAGGTTCGTGACCTCGAGCAGGTCCTCGACGACGACCTTGGGCTCCGCCCCGTTGGCGTAGAGTTCGCCCACGCGCGCGAGGGCCGCGGCCGCGTCGCCCTTCAGGATCTCCTCGAACAGGTCGAAGACCTGCGCGCGGTCGACGAGGCCCAGCAGCGCCTGGACGTGCGCTTCGCCGACCTCGCCTTCGATCGAGGCGAGCGCGCGATCCAGCAGCGAGAGGCCGTCGCGCGCCGACCCGTCGGCCGCGCGCGCCAGCAGCGCCGCCGCACTCGCCGAGATGGCGCGCTTCTCCTTGACCGCGATGCCCGCGAGATGGCGGGCGAGCGTGGGCTGGTCGAAGCGGCGAAGGTCGAAGCGTTGGCAGCGCGACAGCACCGTCACCGGCACCTTGCGGATCTCGGTCGTCGCGAACAGGAACTTGGCGTGCGCCGGCGGCTCTTCCAGCGTCTTCAGTAGCGCGTTCCACGCGTTCTTCGTCAGCATGTGGACTTCGTCCACGATGTAGATCTTGTAGCGCGCCGAGACCGGGCGGTAGCGCACCGCTTCGATCAGCTCGCGCACGTCGTCGACGCCGTTGTTCGACGCCGCGTCGATCTCGATGACGTCGAGATGCTTGTCCTCGGCGATGGCGACGCAGTGCTCGCAGGCACCGCACGGATCGATCGTCGGGCCGCCCTTGCCGTCGGTGCCCACGCAATTGAGCGCGCGGGCCACGATGCGCGCGGTCGTCGTTTTTCCGACGCCGCGCACGCCGGTCAGCATGAAGGCGTGCGCGATGCGGCCGGTCTCGATGGCGCTGGCGAGCGTGCGGACCAGCGCTTCCTGTCCGACCAGGTCGGACAGGCGCGAGGGCCGGTACTTCCGAGCCAGGACCTGGTAGGGGACGGTCTCTGAATCGGCCATTCGCACGCTTGGACGGTAAGGGCGGGAAAAGGGTGGGAGGCTGGACGTCGACCCGGGCGGAGACTCGTTACGGCTGCTTCCTTCCGGACCTGACCGGGTTGGCGAGGCGCTCGTCCGCCGCCAACCTCCCGCCCCGTATATAGCGGTTCGCAAGGCCCGCCGCCAGCCTCAAGGGCGGCCGCAGGGATTGCCTTTCGGACTGCCGGAACGCACAGTGATTCCAGAGGGAAAGGACCGATTCGCGGATGGTCGAGGGAACCTCCGGCTGGGTGCAGCCCGCTTTGGTTTTTCTGGGCGTCGTCGCGGCCGTCCAGCCGGTCGCCGCGCGCCTGCGCGTGAGCCCGATCCTCGGCTATCTGCTGGCCGGCATGGCGCTGGGGCCGCACGGGCTGGCGCGCGTCGCCGAACCGGGATCGGTACTGGGCTGGCTCGTCGTCGGCGACACGGCCGAGGTGTCCGCACTCGCGGAACTCGGCGTGGTCTTCCTGCTGTTCATGATCGGGCTCGAGCTTTCGCCCGAACGGCTGATGGCGCTGCGTCGGCTCGTCTTCGGCCTGGGCGCCGCACAGGTGGCGATTTCCGCGGCCGTCATCGGCGCGTTCGCCTTCGCGTTCGGCAACCCGGTTCCGGCAGCGCTGCTGCTGGGGGCGTGCCTCAGCCTCTCCTCGACCGCCATCGTCATGCAGGTGCTGGCCGAACGGCGCGAGACGGGTACGCGCATGGGCCGCGGCGCCTTCGCCATCCTGCTGTTCCAGGATCTCGCGGTCGTGCCGATCCTGTTCGCACTCGGCATCGCGTCGGGCAACGGCGAGGCGACGGCCGGCGCGCTCGCCCTCGCCTTCGCCAAGGCGGCGGTCGCCGTCGCCGCGATCCTCGCGGCGGGACGCTATGCGATGCGCCCGCTGCTGCGCGAGGCCGCGATATCCCGGCGGCCGGAACTGTTCATGGGCGTGTGCCTGCTCGTCGTCGTCGGCACCGCCGCCGTGACGGGCGCGGCGGGCCTGTCGATGGCGCTGGGCGCGTTCCTCGCCGGCGCCATGCTTGCCGAAAGCGAATACCGGCACGAGATCGAGATCCTGCTCGAACCCTTCAAGGGGCTGCTGCTGGCGCTGTTCTTCCTGTCCGTCGGACTCGACATCGACGCCGGCGCCATCGCCGGCAATGCCGGCTGGATTTTCGCCTCGGCGGTCGGTCTGCTGGCGATCAAGGGGGCCATCGTCTTCGCGCTGGCGCGCGCTTTCGGTTTCGCGCCGCACGCGGCAGTACAGATGGGCCTGCTGCTGGGCCACGGCGGCGAGTTCGCGTTCCTCGTCGTCGGCATGGCGCTGGCCGCCGGCCTGCTGCCCGCCGACACCGCGCAGTTCATGCTGCTGGTCGTCGGCCTGTCGATGCTCGCGGTCCCGTTCCTCGCCCGGATCGGCGGCCGGATCGCGGCGGCCGCACCGGCCGATTCGCCGGGTGCCGACGGCGGCGGCCCGCGCGAGCGGCATGTCGTGATCCTCGGCTTCGGACGCGTCGGCCGGCAGCTTGCGCGCATCCTCGACGCCGAGAGCGTGCCCTTCGTGGCGCTCGACGCCGACGCGAAGACCGTCACGCAGGCGCGCGCGGAGGGGCTGCATATCCATTTCGGCGACGCGGCCAATGCCGACACGCTTGCCCGGCTGGGGGCCGGCGAAGCGCTCGCCCTCGTCGTCACGCTCGATTCCCCGGCCGCGGCCGAACGCGCGATCGCCGCCGCAAGGCGCGACTGGCCCGACCTGCCCGTCCTTGCCCGCGCGCGCGACGCGGCACACGCCGGACGCCTGCGCGCGGCCGGTGCCGCCGCCGCGATCCCCGAGACGCTGGAGGCGAGCCTGCAGATCGCCACGCGCACGCTGGAGATCGCCGGCGGCCTTGCCGAGGAAGTCGCCGCACGCATCGAGCGCGAACGCGCGCAGTCGCTGGCCGAAATCGATTCGGGCAAGACGGGCGGATCGGGCTCGGGTATATCCTGAGCCCGACATGGAAAAGCCGAACTTCTACGCCCGCCTGCCGGTCGACCGGCAATCCGAACGCCGCCGCGACGCGGATTTCGTTTCCGGGCGTCTTGCCGATCCGACCGCCCGTCTCGTCGCGGTCTGGCGTACGCGCAGCCTCGTGATCGCGGGCGACATGCCGACGGCGCGATTCCTCGAACCGGGCCGGCTCGCGCACATCGAAGGCCCGCGCATCTATCTGGGCGATCTCGGCGGCACGCCCTATTTCGCGCTCGACGTCAGCGCCATCGAGGAAGCCGACCTGCCCCGCCATGTCGATGCGGGCGCCAGCTTCGTCGACCTGCGCGCCATCGGCCCGGCGCTGCCGCGCGACGAAGGCGGCCTGCTCGCCTATGCGCGCGGGCTGGCCTGGTGGCACGCGCGCCACCGTTTCTGCGGCGTGTGCGGGGCGCCCACGGTGCCGGAAGCCGCCGGCCACGTCCTCACAGGCACGAAGACGGCCTGCGGGGCCGAGCATTTCCCGCGCAGCGACCCCGCGACGATCATGCTGATCGTGTCGGGCGACCGATGCCTGCTCGGCCGTTCGGGCCGCTTCCACGCGGCGATGTACTCCACGCTCGCCGGCTTCGTCGAGCCGGGC
>JAEUKY010000288.1 GCA_016794005.1 Rhodospirillales bacterium | reverse complement strand
CGTCATCGCGCGCGGCCTCACGATGGGCGACGAGATGCACCAGCGCAATGTCGCGTGCACCAGCCTGTTCGTGCGGCTGATGGCGCCGTGGCTGGCGCGTGCCGTGCCCGACAGCGCGAAGCTCGCCGGCGTCTACGAATTCATCGGCGGCAACGACCAATTCTTCCTCAACGTCGCGATGGCGATGGGCAAGTCGATCGCCGATCCGGCCAAGGGGCTTGCCAATTCCACGCTCGTCACGGCGATGTGCCGCAACGGCACGGATTTCGGCATCCGCGTGGCCGCGACCGGCGATCGCTGGTTCGTCGCCCCGGTCGAACAGCCGACCGGCCTCTATTTTCCCGGCTACACGGCGGCCGACGCCAATCCCGACATCGGCGACAGCGCCATCGTCGAGACGGTCGGCCTCGGCGGCTTCGCGATGGCGGCTTCGCCCGCGGTCGCGGGATTCGTGGGGGCGGGTTCGGCCGCCGACGCGCTCGACATCACGCGCGCCATGTACGACATCGCGGTCGGCCGCAATCCCGACTGGACGATCCCCGGTCTGGACTTCGCCGGCGTGCCGGTGGGCATCGACGTGCGCAAGGTCGTCGAAACCGGGATTGCGCCCACGATCAACACCGGCATCGCGCACCGAAAGCCCGGCATCGGACAGGTGGGGGCGGGTACGGTGAAAGCGCCCTTGCGCTGCTTCGAAGAGGCGCTCGCCGCCGTCGCCAAGTCGATGGGGGTGGCGTGATGTCGGCCGTCGCCAACCGCGTCCGCAAGGGTTTCTATCTCGATTCCGTCGCACTGATGCGCCTGTCGCAGACGCTGTCCGCGTTGCCGGGCGTGGTGTCGGCGGCCCTGATGATCGGCACGCCCACCAACGTGCGCATCATGGACGATGCGGGCCTGCTCGACGATTCCGGCCGCAAGGCGGGTGCGAACGACCTGATCGTCGCGGTCAAGGCGGCCGATGCGGCGAGTGCGGCTTCCGCGCTCGACGAGGCGGACGCGCTTCTGGCGCGCCCGAACGTCGCCCAGCGGAGTACCGGCGAACGCCGGCCGCGCTCGCTCGACGCCGCCATCGCGGGGCTGGGCGGAGCGAGCCTGGCACTCATCTCCGTGCCCGGCGCGTTCGCGGCGGCCGAGGCGCGCAAGGCGCTGGCGCGCGGCCTGCACGCGATGATCTTTTCCGACAACGTGTCGTACGAGGACGAGTACTCGCTGAAGCTCGAGGCGCGCGAGCGCGGTCTGCTCGTGATGGGGCCGGACTGCGGCACCGCGCTGATCGCCGGCACGCCGCTCGCTTTCGCCAACCAGGTGCCCAAGGGCGACATCGGCATCATCGCCGCCGCCGGAACGGGCCTGCAGGAGGTCGCCTGCCTGATCGCACGCGGCGGAGCAGGCGTGTCGCACGGCATCGGGACGGGCGGCCGAGACCTGTCCGAAAAGATCGGCGGGCTTACGGCGCTGTCCGCCATCGACGCGCTCGACGCCGACCCGGCCACGCGCCATGTCGTGATCGTATCGAAGCCGCCGGCGAAGTCGGTCGCCGACGCCGTGCTCGCGCGTGTGGCGAGAAGTCCGAAGCGTTTCACGATCTGCTTCCTGGGTGCGGACGGCAGCACGATGCCGTCCAACGCGCGTTTCGCGCCCACGCTTGCCGCCGCAGCGGCCGATGCGCTCGGCGGGACGGGCGTGGACACGAACTACGACGTCGACGCGCGCGCGGCCGAGGCGCGCGAGCAGCTTGCACCCGCGCGCCGCTGGGTGCGCGGCGTCTATAGCGGCGGCACGCTGTGCGCGGAAGCCCAGCTCGTCATGCGCAAGGCGGACGAGCCGTTCTGGTCCAACGCGCCGGTCCCAGGCGCACTGGCACAGCGTCCGGCATCGGGCCACAGCTTCGTCGATTACGGGGCCGACGAATACACGGTCGGCCGACCGCATCCGATGATCGACCCCACCGTGCGCGACGCCGCGATGGCGCAAGCACTGGAGGAATCGGGCACGGCCGTCGTGCTCATAGACATCGTCATCGGCTTCGGCGCGCACGCCGATCCGGCGGGTGCCGCCGCGCGCGTCGTCGGCGGGGCAGGCGAAAGTCGCCCCGCGGTCGTCGCATCGGTCGTCGGTACCGATTTCGATCCGCAGCACCGCGCCAGCCAGGTGCGCAAGCTCGAACAGGCCGGCATCCTCGTCGCACCCTCGAACGCGCGCGCGGCGGAACTCGCGCTGGCGATTTCACGCCTGCGCTAGAACCGCGACCGCACCCGCCAGCGCATCCCAGCCCGAGCTGTGGCCGATCGCGTCGATCGCGGCAAGATCGGGTTCGCCGCCCGTCATCAGCGCGCCGAGGGCAGCGTGCAGGGCTGCCGAGCCTTCGCCGCGCGCCGTGGCCATCAGGTGCGCGCGCGCGATCTCGCCGGTCGCGTCGGGTGCCAGCCGCCGGATCCAGTCCGCAAGCGCGTCGGCCTGCGCCGTGCGGCCCGTCGCGCGAAACGCGATGGCCGCCCCGCCGATCGCGTCGTCGCCCGCCGGCGTCAGGCCGGAGCCGAGACCGACGAGACGGGAAAGCGCTTCCGGCGGGTCGCCGCCCGTCCAGTCGCGGATTTCCAGCAAAGGGGTGACGGCCGCCGCGACGAACGGATCGGCGCTTTCGAAGGGCGAGCCGAGGAGTGCCGGAATTGCCGCGGCAAGACCGCGCGGGCGCGCGGCGGCGACCGCTGCAAGGCGCGCGCGCAGTCCCTCGCGCTTCAGCGCGCCGGGCGGTGCCGGCCGCCAGCGGGTCATCCGGCGCCGGTCGAAGATTCCTGTGGACAGAATCGCCCCCGCCGCCGGGATCGCAGGCGCATGTTCGCAAAGCGCGTTGAGCGGCCCGTCGCCGAGCCCCGGCCCGCCGACGCAGGCCAGTCGCCCGCCGGCGTCGCGCATATAGAAACTGCGCGCGAACGCGGCGACCACGGTCAGGTCTCCGCCGCCGGAAAACACTGTTTCGGCGTCGCGGCCCGCACTGGCGAGGACGATGGATTCCATGCGGCGACCATTCTAGTCCGATTGCGCTGCGGCGCACGATTTGCCAGAGTCCGGGTCCGTATCCGCAAGGGGTGAAAGATGAGTCATTTCGGCAAGGCCCAGACGCCGCGACGCGTGGAAGATGCCCGCCTGCTCAAGGGAGCCGGCCGTTACCTCGACGATTTCGTCCTCCCCCGCCAGACCTATGCCGCGTTCGTGCGCAGTCCGCACGGCCACGCCGACATCCGCTCGATCGACACGTCCGCGGCCGCCGCCATGCCGGGCGTGTTCGGCGTCTTCACGGGCGACGATCTCGCCAAGGCCGGCATCGGCAACGTGCCCTGCATGGCCCCGCTCAAGAACCGCGACGGCAGCACGGTCAAGACGCCCGATCGCCCGGCGCTGGCGCGCGGCCGCGTGCGCTTCGCGGGCGAGGCGGTCGTCCTCGTCGTCGCTGACACGCCGGAAAACGCGCGCGACGCGGCCGAGGCGGTCGCGATCGACTATGCGCCGCTCCCGGCCGCCGGCGATCTTCGCGCCGCGATCCAGCCGAGCGCGCCGCAGGTTTGGAATCACGTCAAGGGCAACGTCGCGTTCGACTGGTCGATCGGTGACGAGGAGAAGACGAAGGCGCTGTTCGCCAAGGCCGCGCACACGGTCGAGCTCGACATCGTCAACAACCGCCTGGTGCCCAACTCGATGGAGCCGCGCGGCGCCATCGCCGACTACGCGCGCGGCGAGGACCGGCTGACGCTCTATTGCAGCACGCAGGGCGGCTACGGCATGCGCAAGGTCATCGCCGGCGAGATCCTCAAGATCCCGGAAAGCAAGCTGCGCGTCGTCACCGGCGACGTCGGCGGCGGCTTCGGCATGAAGATCTTCGTCTTCCCGGAATACGTCGCGTGCCTGCATGCCGCGCGCGTGCTGGAGCGTCCGGTGCGCTGGATCTCCGACCGCAGCGAGGCGTTCCTCGCCGATACGCACGGGCGCGACAACATCGCCAAGGCGCGCGTCGCGGTCGACGCCAACGGCAAGATGACGGCGCTGCACGTTTCGACCTACGCCAATCTCGGCGCCTACTGCTCGCAGTACAGCACGTTCGTCGCCACGGCGGCGGGCAACACGATGCTGGTCGGCGTCTACGCCTTCGAGGCGGCCCTGGCCGAGGTGAAGGGGATCTACTCGAACACCGCACCGGTCGACGCCTTCCGCGGTGCGGGCCGCCCCGAGGCCAACTACGTGGTCGAGCGGATGATCGACGCGGTCGGCAAGAAGCTGGGGATCGATGCGGCCGAGATCCGCCGGCGCAACTTCATCCCGCCCTCTGCGATGCCGTACAAGACGGCGCTGGGCAACACCTACGACAGCGGCCACTACGTGCAGAATCTCGACGACGCGGTCGCGCGCGCCGACGTGAAGGGGTTCGAGGCGCGCCGCGAGGCGTCGAAGAAGGCCGGCAAGCTGCGCGGCCTGGGCATCGCGATGTACACCGAGATCTGCGGCGGCGGCGGCGACGAGACGGCGAACATCCAGTTCGATCCGTCGGGCGGGGCCATCGTCAAGGTCGGCAACCAGTCGAACGGGCAAGGCCACGAGACGGCCTATGCTCAGCTCGTTTCCGAGCATCTCGGCATCCCGATGGACAAGGTGCGCGTGATCCAGGGCGACACCGACGTGACGATCTACAGCGGCATGACCGGCGGCAGCCGCGCGCTCGCCGTGACCGGCACGGCCGTGACCCTCGCGGTCAAGGACGTCATCGCGCGCGGGCGCAAGCTTGCGGCACACCTGATGGAGGCCGCCGAGGCCGACATCGAGTTCGCCGACGGATCGTTCAAAGTCGCCGGAACCGACAAGGCGCTGACGGTCGCCCAACTCGCCTACAACGCCCATACCAAGTCGAAGTTGCCGCCCGACCAGCCGGTGGGCCTGCAGGGCGACGGCACGTTCCTGCCCGGCGGGGCGACGTTCCCCAACGGGTGCCATATCGCCGAGATCGAGATCGACCCGGATACCGGTGGGGTCAGCTTCCAGCGCTACACGATCGTCGACGATTTCGGCAACGTCTTGAACCCGATGATGCTCGAAGGCCAGGTGCACGGCGGTACGATCCAGGGCATCGGCCAGGCGCTCTACGAAAGCTGCGAGTACGATCCGGCGACGGGGCAGCTCCTGTCCGGCTCGTACATGGACTATGCGATGCCGCGCGCCGACCGGATGCCGACGATCGACTTCTCGTACAACGAGGTGCCCTGCAAGAACAATCCGCTGGGCGTCAAGGGTGCGGGCGAGGCGGGCACGATCGGGGCACCCCCGGCCGTGATCCATGCCGTACTCGATGCGCTGAAGCCCTACGGTGTGGCGCATATCGACATGCCGGCCACGCCGCAGAAGATCTGGCGCCTGATCCACAAGGCGTAGGCGCATGACCGCATCGCCCGACCTCGCGGTTTCGCCGGAGGTCGCGGCGGCGCTGGCGACCGGCCGGCCGGTGGTGGCGCTCGAATCCACCATCGTCGCGCACGGCATGCCGTGGCCTCGCAATCTTGAAACGGCGAAGGCGCTCGAATCCGAAGTGCGCGCGGCGGGTGCGGTACCGGCGACGATCGCCGTGCTCGACGGGGCGCTGCGCGTCGGTCTCGATGCCGGCGCGCTCGAACGCCTCGCGACCGACAAATCCGTCAGCAAGGCCTCGCGGCGCGATCTTTCGGCCCTTGTGGCGCGGCGCGAAAGCGGGGCCACGACCGTCGCCGCGACGATGGCGATTGCCGCGATGGCGGGCATCCGCGTCTTCGCGACCGGCGGGATCGGCGGCGTGCATCGCGGTGCGGAGACCACGATGGACGTGTCTGCCGATCTCTACGAGCTCGGGCGCACGCCGGTCGCCGTCGTGTGTGCCGGGGCCAAATCGATCCTCGACATCCCGAAGACGCTCGAACTTCTCGAAAGCCTCGGCGTGCCGGTGCTCGGATTCCGGACCGACGACTTCCCGGCCTTCTACGCGCGCGGCAGCGGCCGCCGGGTCGACCGGCGCTGCGAAAGTGCGGCCGAGATCGCGGGCCTTCTCGCCGCGCAGTTCCGTCTCGGGCTGGGGGGCGTGCTGGTCGCCAATCCAATTCCCGCCGAACACGCGCTCGACGCGGACGACATCGAGCGCACGATCGCCGAGGCGGTCCGCTCGGCCGAAGCGGCAGGGATCGGCGGGCACGCGCTTACACCCTATTTGCTTGGCCGACTCAACGAGGTCACGAAAGGCGCAAGTCTTGCGGCGAACATCGCGCTCGCCTGCAACAACGCGCGGCTGGCCGGCGAGATCGCCGCTGAACTTTCCCGGGCCTAGTCGAAGTCGATCGGGCCGCCGCGGGTCGCCTTGACCGACGACCGGGCCGCCTTCGAGGCGAGCCGCCGGCGCTTGGAGCCCTTGGTCGGCTTCGTCGCCTTGCGCGCCTTCGGCCGGTGCAGCGCCATGCGCAGCAACTGGGCGAGCTTGTCGAGCGCGTCCTTGCGGTTCATCTCCTGCGTGCGATGGCGCGAGGCGTCGATCAGCAGCAGGCCCGCCCCCGAAACACGCTTGCCCGCGATGGTCCGCAGCCGGTCGACGAACTCCGGTGCCAGCCGTAGACGGCCCAGATCGATGCGCAGTTCGACCGCCGTGGACACCTTGTTCACGTTCTGGCCGCCGGGCCCGCTGGCGCGCACGAAGCGCCAGTCGAGGTCGCGGTCGTCGAGGTCGAGTTCGGGAATCACGCGCGGCATGGCAGGCGGCACAGTCGCCCGACTTGCGCCTTCGGGCAAGCGGGTTTAGGAGTGCGGCCCATGTCCGGCGTCTCGTTCGTCTGCACGGTCTACAACAAGGAGAAGTTCCTGCCCGCGGTGATCGCCGCGATCTGGCGGCAGGTTCCCGACCGGCCGCGCGAGTTCATCTTCGTCGACGACGGCAGCCGCGACCGCTCAGTCGCCATCGTGCGCGAGCTGACGAAGGACTGGCCGAACTGCCGCATCGTCGAACAGCCCAACGGGGGGCCGTCCTCGTCGACCAATACCGGGATCGGGCTCGCCACGCAGACCTGGCTGAAGCTCGTCGGCTCGGACGACGTGCTCGCCCCCTACGCCACGCGCCGGCTGATCGACGTGGCCGAGGCGGCCGGTGCCGGCGGCGTGTTCGCGAAGATCGGTTTCTACCGCGACGAATCCGAAATCCGCTTCGACGAGGCGTCCGCCGCCGCAACGCGGCCCGTCGTTCCCGCCGATCCGGTCGGCGAGGTAATCCGCCACGGCGTGTCGGGCACGTCGCCCACTCTGTTCCGCACCGATATCGTCAAGCGGGCCGGCGGCTGCGATCCCGACGTGTTCGTCGAGGATTTCGCGTTGGCCCTGCGCGTGGCTCGCCTTGCGCCCATCGCGCGCTTCGACCACGTGGTCACGTGGGGTCCGGCCGCCGACGAGACGCGCATCATGGTCGGGCAGGGCCATCAGGCGCACCACGATTTCGCGCTCGCGCTCGTCCATTTCCTGCGCGCCCACCCCGACATGGCGGAACGCTACGGGCATCTGGCGTTCCGGCGCGCGGCGGGGCGCGCGTGGAAATACGCGCGGCGCGCGGCCGGGCTCGGTTGGGGCTCGCGCTATCCGTGGCTGAACCTGCGCGCCTACTTCGGCCCGCCGGGCGATCCCGCCGACGCGATCGCGCGCACGATGCCGGTCTATGCGCTGGGCGAGGGGCCCGCCGCCAAGCCGATCATCCGCGTGGGTGCGGAACGATGAAGCCGCGTTCGCGCCGTGCGCCCGGCTTCGTTGCGATCGCTCTTTCAACCGTCTTCGTCAACCAGATGTTCTCGTCGGGCGATTTCGTCGAGCAGCAGATCCAGTTCCTGCCGTCGTCGGTGGCGCTCGAACTGGTCGTACTGCTCGTGCTGTTCGCCTTCTTCGCGCGCGACGCGCGCCCGCCGGCCTTCGCGATGTGGGCGCTCGCCGCGGCAAGTCTTGCGATCTTCGCGCTGCGTGCGCTGGGCATCGCGATCCCGTGGTTCTTCGGCCGCGATCTCAACGTCGCGGTCGACTCGCGCTTCGTGCCCGTGTTCGCGAAGCTTCTCTACGAGGCGACCCCGCCGGTCGAGTTCGGCCTGCTCGCGGTCGGCGCCGTCCTGGGCCTGGCGGCGGCGCTCGCCGTCGTCCGGGCGGCTTTCGCCACGCTGTGGCGCGCGATGGCGCTGCGCGGCTGGGCGGGGCTGGTCGCCGGTCTGGCACTGCTCGGCGCCGGCTGGTGGACGATGCCCAAGGCGCCGTCCTCGCCCGATCCGCGTGCGCCGCTGTCGGTCGACGCGGGTCGCGCCGTCTTCGCCGCGGCGGACTCGATCCTGCGCGCCGAAGGAATCCGCGGCGAGCATCGCGCGCGCATCGACGCGGCGCAGGCGGCCCTGCCCGCACGCAGCGATTTCGCGCCGCTGGGAAAGCGCAGCGTCGTGCTGATCTTCGTCGAGTCCTACGGGGCCGTCACGGCGCGCGAGCCGTCCTTCGCCGCCGTTCTCGATCCGCTGCGCGCGCGCCTCGACGCGCGGCTGGAAGCGGCCGGCTTCGCGCGCGCCACTGGCCTGCTGCGCTCGCCGATCACCGGCGGCGGTTCGTGGATGGCGCACGGCACGCTGCTGTCGGGGACAAGGCTCGCCGCACAGGACGCCTACGAGGTGATGCTGGTGTCCGGCGTGCGCACGCTCGCCCACCGCTTCGCCGACGCCGGCTACCGAACGCTCGCCCTGATGCCGCGCATCGACCAGCCGTGGCCCGAAGGGACGCTGCTGGGCTTCGGCACGATCCGCCTGCAGCCCGATCTGGGCTATTCGGGCCCGCGCTTCGCGTGGGAGTCGCTGCCCGACCAATGGGTGCTCGACCGCTTCGCGTCGGCCGATCTCAAGCCCGGGCCGCTCTTCGCCAAGATCGTGCTCGCGTCGAGCCACACGCCGTTCGAGCGCGTCCCGCCGTTCGTCGAAGACTGGACGAAGCTTGCCACGGGCGACGCCTATGTCGGCCTGCCGATCCGCGAGTTCCCGGTGCGCCGCGGCCAGGTGTTCGAGCAGGACGAGGCCTATGTCGCGTCGATCGCCTATTCGCTCGAGTCCGCGATCCGGTTCGCGACCGAGCGCACCGACGACGACACGCTGTTCGTCGTGCTGGGCGACCATCAGCCGCCGCTGACGACGGCCCGGCGGACGGGCGATTTTTCGGTTCCGGTGCACGTCTTCTCGCGCGCGTCCGAGCTGGTGGTGCCCTTCATGCGGCGCGGCTATGCGCCCGGCCTGCAGCTTCCGCCGGGTGCCGCCGGCCTTGGCATGGAAGCCTTCCTCGCGGATTTCCTCGCCGATTTCGGCGGAACGCCGTGAACCGGAAGACGGAGCTTTCATTCGTGGCGCTCGTCTGCGGAGCGCTCCTCGTCGTCGCCCAGTCGCTCGTCCCGGTCGAGTTTCCCGGCACGCTCGCCGCATTCGGCGCGTTCTTCGTGCTGTGGGCCGCCGTGCGGCTCGGCCTTGCCGACCATCCGCACGCCGCATTCGGTCCGGCGAACCGGCTGACATTCGCGCGCGGAACGTTCGTCTGCCTGCTGGCCGGGATCTCGTGCGTGCCGGCGCTCGACCCGCAGGCGCGATGGATGCTGGTGGCGACCGGCGCGTTTGCACTTGCGCTCGACGGGCTGGACGGCTGGCTCGCGCGCCGGCACGGGCACGCGTCGGCGTTCGGCGCGCGATTCGACATGGAGGTGGACTCCGCCTTCATGCTCGCACTCTCGGTCCTCGCAGCGCGTTTCGGCGAGGCGGGCCCGTGGGTTCTCGCACTCGGCCTGCCGCGCTACCTGTTCGTCGCCGCGGGCTGGCGATACCCGTTCCTCGCCGCCGCGTTGCCGCACAGCGAGCGGCGGCGGATCGCCTGCGTCGTGCAGGGAATTGCCCTTCTGGCGGCTCTCGCACCCGTCGCCGGTGCCGCATCCGTGGCGGCAGCGGGGCTCGTCGTGCTTCTCTGGTCCTTCGCGGTCGACTGTCTCTGGCTTTGGCGGAATGCCGAAAGCCGCGCGCCCGAACCCGTCGCGGGCCGGATCGCCGGATGGCTGGGATTGTTGCGTTCGCTGCTGGTCTATTACGGGATCCCGGGTCGTGCCGCGCGTCTCGACCGTTTCTACGGCCGGTTCGTGCGCGAAGGCGGACTCGCCTTCGATATCGGCGCCCATGTCGGCAACCGCGTGGCGTGCTGGCGGCGGCTCGGCAGTCGCGTCGTCGCGGTCGAGCCGCAGCCGCGCTATGCCGACCTGCTGCGCCGGATCTTCGTCGACGATCCGGCCGTGCGGATCGAAGAAGCACTGCTCGACGCGGCCGAAGGGACCGTCGCCCTCCACCTCAGCGACCGGCATCCCACGCTCGCGACGGCGAGCGCGGATTTCATGCGCGACGTGCGCAGCGCCGGCGCCTTCGGTGGCGTCGCGTGGAATCGCGCGATCCCGGTCGCCGCGACGACGCTGGATGCGCTGATCGTGCGCGAAGGCATGCCGGATTTCGTCAAGATCGACGTCGAGGGCGCCGAGGCGCGCGTCCTGGCCGGACTCGGCCGACCGGCGCCGGCGCTGTCGTTCGAATACGTTCCGGCCGCGAAGACGGCTGCGCTCGCCTGCATCGACCGGTTGGCGGAACTGGGCGACTACCGCTTCAACCGGTCGAAGGGCGAGGTGCACCGGCTGGAACTCGACGAGTGGACGGACGCCCGCACGATGCGCGCATGGCTAGCCGCCCTTACGCCGGACGAACCGTCGGGCGACGTCTATGCCGAATGGCAAGGACGTCCCGATGACCCACGACGAGGTTGAGCTTTCCGTCCGCGATCTGGCGGCTTCGCGCGTGCAGCCATGCCGCCGCGTCGAGAAACGGCTGCTGTTCGGCCGCGGCCCGTGCGATCCCTTCGACAGTCGCCAGCAGCAGGGCAGGTTCGCGCAAGGACCAGTCGCTGCGCGCGAGCGCGACGCGATAGCCGGCCCTTCTTGCCATCGTCGCGAACGCGAACGGTGCTTCGCCGCCAAGCGCAGGCCCCAGCCCCTTGAAGCGGCGCTGGTGGCGCGCGAAGGCGGTGAGGACGGCCTCGTCCAGCGGATGCGGGATGGAAAATTCGTGCCTGCCGTCGACCGCCAGATGCATCAGCATCGGCCGGCCGCGCGCATGGCGCACGAGATGACGCAGCCACGCCGGACCCGTGAGATCGATGAGGGCGGTCGAGACATAGGCGTCGGCCTCCGGCAGACGGCCGCCCAGCGACATGCGGCGCTTGCGCCCGTGCAAGGCGAGCGAAAGCAGCCTTGCGTCGCCGTCGACGAGCGTCCATCTGGTTCCCTTGGGTAGGAACTTGCCGAGCCAGCCGGTCAGCGCGCCGCGTCCGGCGCCGAGGTCGGCGACATGCGCGCCCGGCCGCAATGCCCGCGCGAACATCCTGGCGAGCGCCCGGCTGCGTGCCGCAGCATCGGCGGGCGCGCGCAGGGCAAGCCAGTCGGCCGAGAAGCCGGTCATGCCGCAAGTTCCGCCACGGAATTCCACAGCCGATCGGCCTGCGTGCGCCATCCGGGAAAGCGCAGGGCGGCGGCATTGCGCGCGTATCGCCGGCGCGCCGGGCCAAGCAGCCGGCGCAGTGCGTGGGCAAGTGCCGCCGGGTCGCCCGCGCGCACCAGCAGGCCCGCGCGCGCAGGCACCACGCGCGGGACGGCCCCGGCGCGCACGCCCGCGACGGGCAGGCCGTGCGCGAGCGCTTCGGCGAACGCCATGCCGTAGCCCTCGTGGCGCGAGGCGAGCGCGAAGATCGCGGCCGAGCGATAGATCCGGCTGAGGCCGGCCATGTCGCTTTCGCCCGCAAGGCGCACGCGTCGCCCGAGTCGCAGGACCCGGATGTCGGCGCGCACGCGCGCCGTGCAGGCGGGATCGCGGGCCGTCGAGCCGATGCACAGGTTCGTCCAGCGCAGATCGCGCAGCCGGGCGAGGGCGCGCAGCAGCGTGCGATGGTCCTTGCGCGGCGTCAGCGTCGCGACCGTCAGGATTGTCGGGGGGTTGCGCCGGGCTTTCGGGCCGCGCGCCGGGTCCGTGCCCGGATCGACCGACCGGATGCGCGCGCGATCGAGCCCCATCATCGCGAGATCGCGCACGGTCGCCGCACTGGTCGCGACCATGCCGTCGAGTGCGCGCAGCATCGTGGCTTCGCTGGCGAGCAGATCTTGCGCAGCACCGGATGCAAGGCCGGTCTCCATGCCCAGCGGATGGTGGACGAGCGCCACGGCATCCGCCAGCGGCAGCAGGCCGGCGAAGGCGGGCAGCGCCAGCCCGTCGATCAGCAAGGTCTCGCCGGGCATTCGCCGCGCTGCACAGGCGCGCGCGGCGGCGAATGCCGTCGCGTCGGCGTCCGGATAGCAGCCGGGGAGTTCGACGAGCGTCACGTCGCGGCCGGCCGCGCGCCATTCGGCGAGCATGCGCGCGGCGTAGCGGTATCCGCCGGTCGCCTGATCGATGCGCCCGGGCACGACCAGGCGGAGTTTCACGGCAGATCCGCCTCGTAGGCGGCCCATGCCACCGGCGATTCGCGCAAGGTCACCTTCATGGCGGCATAGGTGCCGGCGGTCACCGGGCCCAGCGCATTCGCCGCAACCTTGCCCTTCAGCAGTTCGAAGATCAGGCCGGCGAGGAATTCGGTCGTCGTGTTGGTGCCCTTGAGCGGTTCGACGTCGTCGAGATTGCGGTAGTCGAGCTCGTCGAGCGATTCGCGCAGCGTGCGGCGCATCAGGCCGATATCGACGATCAGCCCGTCGGCGTCGAGGCGCCGGCGGCGCAGTTCCCACTCGACCACGAACGTGGCGCCGTGCACGCGCTGGGCCGGCCCGAAAATCTCGCCCTTGAAGGAATGGGCGATCATGATGTGGTCCTGGACGGTGAGGCTGTACATCTGTCTATCCGTACGAAACGAGGGGAAGGGGCGAGGCGTCGGGCGCTTCGAGCAGATCCGCATAGTGGCGCGGCAGTTCGGCGAACGGCACCGGCGTGCCGAGGTCGAGGCGAAAGGCCGGATCGGCGAGCAGCCGCAGCGCCAGCGCCAGACGGTCGGCATGGCTACGCGTGGCGCGCCGGGCGGGACTGACGGTACCGACCTGCGATGCCGCGATCGTCAATCGCCGCGAATGGAAGGCGCCGCCGAGCGCGACCGGAACCTCGCGCGTGCCGTACCACGACAGTTCGACGACCGTTGCCTCGAATCCGGAAAGCTCCATCGCGCGTTCGAGGCCTGCCGCCGTGCCCGAACAATGGAAGACGATGTCGCAGTCGCCCGCGCTTTCGTGCGCGACGTCCGCGCGCGTGCGTGCCGCGGGCGACGGATCGATGCCGGCAAGCACGATGCCCGGCACGGCCTTCAGCAGGCGCACGAGGCAGAGGCCGACCGCGCCGAGCCCGACGACGGCGACGCGGTCGCCCACGCGCGGCGGGTGGTCCCACAGCGCGTTGATCGCGGTTTCGAGATGGGCGGCGAGCGGGACCACCGCATCCGGCACGCCGTCGGGGACGGGGACGGCCATCGCCACCGGAACGTCGAAGACGTCCTGATGCGGATGGAGCACGAAAACGTGCGTGCCGGGCGCACGACCGTCACCCGCCACGACGGTGCCCGAGGCGCAGTAGCCGTACTTGACCGGAAAGGCGAAGCCGCCCTCCTGGAAGGGTGCGCGCATGCGTTCATGCTCGCTCGCCGGGACGGCACCGGCGAAGACGAGCCGCTCGGTGCCGCGGCTGATGCCGGAAAAGCGCGCGCGCACGCGCACATGGCCGGAGGCGAGTGGCCCGAGTGCCGATTCGCGCAGTTCGCAGCGCCCGGGGGCGGTCAGCCAGAGCGCGGTCGCGCGGTCAGTCGCCAAGGCGGCACTCGAACAGCGTGTCTGCGCCGAGCGCGAAGCGGCGCGTGGGCGGCCGGAGCGCGTCGTCCAGGCGTTCGATCGGGGGCAGCGCTATCGACGGACGGCCGGAGCCGATCACCATCGGCGCCACGGCAAGCTGCAGCCGGTCGACGCGTCCCGTCGTCATGAAATGCGAGACGGTCCGTCCGCCGCCCTCGACGAGGGCAAGGCGTACGCCTCGCGCATAGAGGCGGTCGAGAAGTGCATCGAGATCCATCGCGTCGTCCTTGCGAGGGACGAGCATCGTCTCGGTACCCGCGACCGGATCGCCGGACCGGCAGCGGGCGAGCAGCGTCGGCGCACGTCCGTCGGCGAATACCTTGCGGTCGGCGGGTGCACGCGCGTCCGGATCGACGACGACGCGAAGGCGCGTCGTCCCTTCGCAGCGGCGCACCGTCAGCTGCGGATCGTCGAGGGCGACGGTGCCCGCACCCACAATCACCGCATCGGCGAGTGCGCGCATGCGATGCAGGTGCAGGAGCGCGGCGTCGCAGTTGACGTAGTGCGAATGGCCCGAAAGCGTGGCGATCCGTCCGTCGAGGCTCTGGCCCAGCAGCGCGACGATCATCGTGCGCCTGGCCTTGGCGCGTGCGGCAACGAGCGGCAGGAAGATCTCGAACACGCTTTCGGCCTCGGGCGTGTACTTGCCCGCGCACTGCCAGCCGCCGTCGTTTGCCAGCGCAAGCGGACCCGCGCGCCCGTCGGGCGTGCCGGCGGCGAGAAGCTGACGCACGAGATTCCACGCGTCCGTCCCGTCGATCGTGCGCGGGGCGGAGCGGATCGTGACCGGTGTGGGGGCCGAGCCGTCCTGCATGGGGTGCGTCACGCTATCACAGCGGCCCGCCCGCGCCCCAGCGCAGCAGCCGGCCCGCGGGCGGTACCCAGGCGATGCCGGCGACCAGATAGAACGCGAGTTCGGCGGCCCAATGATCGGGCAGCATGTCGCCCAGCGTGACCGCCAGTGCCACATAGGCTCCCAGAAACACCAGGATGGCGAGAAAACCGAGGGTCGAACGCGTGCTTGGCATGCGGCATATAAATGTTACGAATGCCGGAAATGTCCAGCCCGAATGGTCCCGTTTCCGGCTATTACGACCGGCTTTCGCGTTACGGCGCATTCGCGCGGCTGTTCGGGCGCGACGGCGGCTATGCGCGTTCGACCGTCCACCGGCTGCTGGTCTCCGACATGCCGGGCATTGCCCCCGCCGACGTCGTGCACGTGCGCATCGCCGCAAAAGTCACGGCTGCGCCGCCTGTTCATGTTCTCGACGCCGGTTGCGGCCTTGGCGGAACCAGCTTCGATCTTGCCCGTCGGTTCGGGGCGACCTGCGACGGGGTTACGCTTTCGTCCGTCCAGGCCGAACGCGCGGCCCGGACGGCGGGCTCGCTCGGGCTTGCCGGATCGTGCCGGTTCCGCGTCGCCAGTTACGACGATCCGCTGCCGGCCGGCCGCTACGACCTGATCGTCGCGATCGAATCGCTGGCCCATTCGCCCGACCCGGCATGCAGCCTTGCCAATCTCGTGCGTGCCCGCGCGTCGGGTGGCCGCGTCATTGTCGTCGACGATGTGCGTGAGCCTAGCGCCGATGCCGGCGACGCGGCGCTGTTCATGGAAGGTTGGCAAGCGCCCGGCTTCCGGACGCGTGCGGAATGGCTCGCTGCGTTCGAAGCCGCCGGCCTGCGACTTGCCGACGAGGAGGACCTGACCGCACTGGTACCAGTCCGCGCCGCTCTCGCGCGCGAGGCGTTGATGGCGCTCAATCGCGTCGCCGGCGCTTTTCCGCATGCCGGCTGGCGCGCGATCCTCGCGTCGCACCGCGGCGGTCTGGCGCTGGAGCGGCTCTATGCGGCGGGCGGGGCGTCCTACCGCCTGTTCGTGGCGGTATAGTGCCGCCATGCCGATTCGCGATCCCCGCCCGCAGCAGCAGTCCGCCGAGACGGTCGCGATCCAGGCGCTCGGCTGGATCGCCGCCGACGAGGACCGGCTGGGCCGGTTCATGGGGCTTGCCGGGCTTTCGGTCGACGAACTGCGCGCGCGTGCGGCCGAGCCGGAGTTCCTCGGCGGCGTGCTCGATTTCGTGCTGGAGAACGAAGCGCTGCTCGTCGAGTTCGCCGCGGTCGCCGACCTGAAACCCGATGCCGTCCTGCGCCTGCGCCGCCAGTTGCCGGGCGCACCCGTCTGGGAATGAACGCGGCGCTCCTCATCGACGCGGTGCTGGGCGAGCTTCGCGCGGCGCTCGAAGCGCGTCCCAACGCGGTGCTCGAGGCTCCGCCGGGCGCCGGCAAGACGACGAAGGTGCCGCTCGCGCTGCTCGACGCGGGGTGGGCGAAGGGCCGCAAGATCCTGATCCTGGAGCCGCGCCGCATTGCCGCCCGCGCGGCCGCCCGGCGCATGGCCCAGCTGCTGGGCGAGAATGTCGGCGAGACGGTGGGGTATCGCGTGCGCCTCGACAGCCGCGTGGGGCCGTCGACGCGGATCGAAGCGGTGACCGACGGCATCTTCGCGCGCCGGATCCAGCGCGATCCCGCGCTCGAAGACGTCGCGGCCGTCCTGTTCGACGAGTTCCACGAGCGCGGCCTCGAAAGCGACCTCGGGCTCGCCCTTGCTTTGGACACGCAGGCGAACCTGCGGCCCGACCTGCGCCTGCTCGCCATGTCGGCCACCCTCGACGGCGTCGCGGTCGCCAGGCTTCTCGGCGATGCCGCCGTCGTTTCCTCGAAAGGGCGCGCCTGGCCGGTCGCACTCGAATGGCAGGAGCGGCCCGAACTGCGCGATGTGGTCGACGCGACGGCGCGTACGGTGCGCCGAGCACTCGCCGTCGGCCCCGGCGACGTGCTGGTTTTCCTGCCCGGCGTGGCCGAGATCCGGCGCGTCGCCGAACGGCTCGACGGGCTCGGCGCCGATGTCGACGTGCTGCCGCTCTACGGCGATCTGCCGGCGGAAGCGCAGGACCGCGCGATCCGCCCCAGCGTGCCGGGCCGACGCAAGATCGTGCTCGCAACTTCGATCGCCGAAACGTCGCTGACGATCGACGGCGTGTCGATCGTCGTGGACAGCGGCCTCAAGCGCGCGCCCCGTTTCGATCCGCGCAGCGGCATGTCGCGGCTGGAAACCGTGCGCGTCAGCCAGGCTTCGGCCGAACAGCGCCGCGGCCGCGCCGGCCGTCTGGGTCCCGGCACGTGCTGGCGGCTCTGGGGCGAGGCCGAGCACCGGCAACTCGCCCTCTACGACCGGCCGGAAATCGTCGAGGCCGATCTCGCTCCGCTCGCCCTCGAGCTCGCGGCGTGGGGGATATCCGATCCGTCGATGCTGGCGCTGCTCGATCCGCCGCCGGCGGCATCCTTTGCGCAGGCGCGTGCGCTTCTTGCCGATCTCGGCGCCATCGACGCCGGCTTCCGGATAACGCCGCACGGGCGCGCGATGGCCGAACTCGCCGCACATCCGCGCCTTGCCCACATGATGCTGGCGGCGAAGGCGCAGGGGCGCGCAGGCCTCGCCGCCGACATCGCCGCCCTCGTCGAGGAGCGCGACATCCTGCGCGGTTGCCGCGAGGCGGACATGCGCCTGCGGCTGGAGATCCTGCGGCGCGACGCCGAAACGCGACTGCCGGCGGGAGCGAGTCTCGACAAGGGGGCCGTCGCGCGCGTGCGCGAAGCCTCGCGTGTCTGGCGCCGCCGGCTCGACGCGAAGGGCGAGGACGGTCTGTCGGCGGCCGGCGCCGTGCTCGCCTTCGCCTATCCCGACCGGATCGGCAGGCGGCGTTCGGGTGGCAACGCCAGCTACCTGCTTTCGAACGGCCGCGGCGCTTTGTTTACCGCACCCGAGCCCATCGCGGCTGAGGACTGGATCGTGGCGGCCGAACTCGACGGCGGCGCACGCGAAGCGCGGATATTCTCGGCCCTGCCGACGACGCTGGCGGAAATCGAAGCCGATTTCGCCGACCGGATCGTGCGCGAACGGATCGTCGAATGGGACGCGCGCGCCGAGGCGGTCGTCGCGGTCGAGCGTCGCCGGCTGGGTGCGCTGACGCTCGAGGAGCGGCCGGTCAAGGATCTCGGCGCCGACGAACGGCAGGCGGCGATGGTCGCCGGCATCCGCGCGATGGGACTTGCCTGCCTGCCCTGGACGAAGGGCAGCGAGGCGCTGCGCCAGCGCGTGGCCCTGCTGCGGCGCGTCGAGGGCGAAGGCTGGCCCGACTGGAGCGAAGCGGCACTGCTTGCCACGCTCGACGCATGGCTCGGGCCGTTCCTCGGCAAGACATCGCGTCGCGCGCATCTGGCCGATCTCGACGTCCACGAAGCGCTGCTCGCCAGTCTCGACTGGACGCAGCGCAAGGCGCTGGATGCGCAGGCCCCGACGCATGTCGAAGTGCCGACCGGAAACCGCATCGCGCTTGACTATTCGGTCGATCCGCCCGTGCTTGCGGTCCGCCTGCAGGAGATGTTCGGCTGCCGCGACACGCCGGCACTGGCCGGCGGCAAGGTCCGCGTCGTGCTCCATCTGCTGAGCCCGGCGCGCCGACCCGTGCAGGTCACGCAGGACCTGGCCGGCTTCTGGCGCGGCACCTACAAGGACGTGAAGCGCGACCTCAAGGGGAAGTATCCCAAGCATGTCTGGCCCGACGATCCGCTCGTCGCGGCACCGACGGCCCGCGCCAAGCCGCGAGGGACGTGATGCTGGCCGAAATGCTTCTCTATCGCCTGACGCGCGCCGAACCCTGGGCCGACGCGCTCGGCTATCGCGAAGGTGCCGTGCGACTCTGGTCGCGCTACGGGCGCTGCAAACGCGCCTGGGCGCCGCATCTGGCGAACACGCGCCGCGTCGTCGCCGACGCGGCAGCGGCGGCGCCGGGCCGGCGGACGGCTCTCGTGTTCGGCTCCGGCCTGCTCGCCGACCTGCCGCTCGAAGCGCTTTGCACGAAGTTCGCGCGCGTCGTGCTCGTCGACGTCGTTCACCTGCCGACGGTGCGCTGGCGCACGCGACGGCTGGCGAATGTCGAGCATGTCGTCGCGGATCTTACGGGAGCGGCCGAGGGGCTCGCGAGCCTGCCGCCGGGTACGCCGCCCGAGCCGGGATGCCGCTATGGCCTCGACGATCCGTCGGTCGATTTCGTCGTGTCGCTCAATATCGTTTCCCAGCTGCCGATCGCACCGGTCGAACGGCTGGAGACGAAGTGCGGCTGGACGGAAATGCTGGTGGAACCCTACGGCCGACAGGTCGTGGCAGCCCATTTCGCGCATCTTCAGGCCTTCGCGGCCCCGGTCTGCGTCGTCGGCGACCGCGCGCGCACGTTTCTGGACCGCGACGGCAAGGTTTTCGAGACCGAGGACGCGCTTTACGGCATCTCGCCACCGCAGGCCGACGAGGAGTGGGACTGGGATCTTGCCCCGATCGGCGAACACGACCGGAAATACGCGATCCGCAACCGTGTGTTCGCTATTCGACAGCTGCGCGACACGCATACGATCGTGTAAATTCGCCGAGTCGCATCGATTCGGCGGAGCGATCGGCCCGCCGTCGGGAGTTTCGAATGTCGCGCGTGACGGCCGCTGTTGCGGCGGCCCTTCTTTCGATCTGGGCCAGCGGTACGGCCGCCCAGGACCTGCGGACCGGGCTCGACGCGATCCGGCGCGGGCAATGGAGCGTGGCCCTGCAGGAACTCGGCCCGCTGGCCGAATCCGGCAGCGCACCCGCACAGTACGCGCTGGCGACGATGTACGCGAACGGCGACGGTGTTGCCGCCGACCTGCCGCGCGCCGAACGCCTGCTGCGGCAGGCCGCACAAGGCGGGGAATGGCGCGCGCGGGCACATCTCGAATTCATGCGGGTAACCGGCCAGCTCACGCCGGTGGCGCCCGCAAGCCCGCTTTCGGCCGCCGCCGCGACGGCCGGCGGAGCAGGTGCCGAAGGCTGGCGGGTGCAGCTCGCAACTGTCGCGTCGTGGGATCTGGCGCAGCGCGAATTCCGCCGTCTGTCGCGTCAGTACGGCGAGATCCTCGCCGGCACGGACCTGCTGGCGCCGCTCTTCACAATGCCGGACGGCGCGCAGGTCGTGCGCGTGCAGGCGGGGCCGCTCAGCGAAGCGCGGGCGCGCGAGATCTGCGCCAAGCTCCGGGACATGAACGCCGGGTGCCGGCTGATCCGGCCGGAAGGCTGAACGTCAGGCGCCGGTCGCGACGACTTCGCTACGACGGAACATGTCGGGATTCATCAGGGCCGCGAACGAGAACGTGCGCTGGATCGACGCGTTGTCGAGCCGGCGCAGGCGCGCGTGCGGGATCTTGTTGGGGTCCTGGAACACCAACTCGATCTCCCAGCTGATCGATTCACGTCCGATCGCGACGAACCGGTCGCCGATCTTGAATCCGTCGTTCTTGTTGCGGAACATGTGCTGCGTTCACTTCGCGTAATCTGACGATGATCGGGAATCTAGTCGCTCGCCTTGGCTGCGTAAAGACCCCGGCGACCTTGCAAATGCGCGAACGGTTCGCGTTCCATATGCGCGTCTGATCGAAGGCGAACATGGAGCGTGGAGATTTGCAAAATGCGAACGGCATGCTGCGGAAGCGCGATGCGCAAATGAGCGCGAGTCCATGGGGTTAATGCTAAACTTCGGCTCGATTCGCGGATCGACCGCACGCGATCCAAACAACGGCACGGAACATGACCGGTTTGCGCAAGTTATTCAGCGCATCGACGCCGATTCTGGGGGCTCTGCTCTTGCTTTCCGCGTTCTTCGGTTTCGCGCGAGCCAACGACGACCCGTTCAGATGGGCGGTGTATTACGGTTCGGACGCGCCGTCCGAAGCGTTCGCAGGCTACCGGATGGTCGTCTTCGATGCCGACCGCCATCCCGACATCGAACCGGTCGCCGCGCGCCGCACGCAGGTGCTTGGCTATCTCAGCATCGGCGAAGTGCACCGCTCGCGCAGCTTCTTCGCCGAAGTGGAGCGCGAGAGGCTTCTCGTCTACGAGAATCCGACATGGCCGGGTGCCTTCGCGGTCGACGTGCGCGACGCGCGCTGGCGCAAGCGCATCGTCGAGGAACTGGTGCCCGCGATCCTCGCGCGCGGCTTCCAGGGCGTGTTCCTCGACACTGCCGACACCGCGATCGACCTCGAGCGGCGCGACCGGACGAAGTTCGCCGGTGCGACGCTCGCCACAATCGAACTCGTCAAGGCGATCCGCAACCGCCATCCGCAGATCGCCATCGTCCTCAATCGCGGCTACGAAATCCTGCCGGCGGTCGAAGGCGCCATCGACATGGTACTCGCCGAATCGCTGGTCACTGCCTGGGATTTCGAGAATAAGCAGCCGCGCATGGCGCCGGCCAACCTGCGGGCCGCGCAGGTGGCGCAGCTCGCCGACGCCCGGCGGCGCACGCCCAAGCTGCGCGTGCTGGCGCTCGAATACTGGGCGCCGGACGACGCTGTTCAGATAAAGGCGATCTACGCGCAGGTCCGGGCCCTCGGCTTCGCGCCCTATGTCGCGACCGTAGCGCTCGATCGCGTGGTGCCCGAACCGCGATGAGACGGGCGGCGCTCTTCCTCGCGTGCATTGCGGGCCTGCTTGTGCCCGCGTTGGCCGATGCGCAGGTCGTGCCGCGCCGCGTGTTTGTTCTCTGGGATTCCTCGGTGACCAGCCGGTGGCGCGAGACGTTCGCCCATCTGATGCTCGAGATGCCGCTCAACCGGCTCGGCTACGTCGTCGAACCGGTCGACGTCGCCAGGCCGCTTCCCGACCATTCTTCGTTCGATGGCGCCCATGCCGTGATTTCGTGGCTCGAGGCCGACACGGTACCCGACGCGCGGGCGGCGTTCGCCTTCATCGATGCGGCGACCGCGCGCGGGCTGCGCTTCGTGCAGTTGGGCGACGCCGCCTATCTGCGTGGGCGCGCCGGAACGCCGAGCGTGACGGTCGCCGAGGCGAATCGCGTGTTCACCCGCGTCGGCATCCGCCTCGGGGAGGATTTCGTCCGCCTGACCTTCGACGTCGAGGTGCTGCGCAAGGATGCGGCACTCGTCGAATACGAACGCCCGCTCGATCGCGTGCTGCCGCCCTATCCGGTCTGGCGCCCGCTCGACGCGCGCACGCGTTCGCTGCTCGTGCTGCGCCGTCGCGGCCAGCCCGATACCGAAAGCCACGTCGTCATGGTCGCGCCCGGCGGCGGTCTCGCGAGCTTCGGGTATTCGCATTTCTTCGAGCCCGAGCTGCGCCGCCGGCAGTGGCGCATCGATCCGTTCGAGTTTCTGGCGGCCGCCCTCGGCTCCGGGGACGGCCCGGTTCCGGACGTGACGACGCTCGTCGGTCGCCGGATCTATTTCAGCCATGTCGACGGCGACGGTTGGCGCAACGTGACCGAGATCCCGCCGTGGCGACGCACGCGCAAGCTTTCGTCCGAAGTTATCCTCGACGAGGTCGTGCGCCGCTATCCCGACCTGCCGGTCACGATCGGTCCGGTCGTCGCCGATCTCCATCCCGACTGGTGCGGCTCGGACGACACGCGCCGCATCGCCCGGGCGATGTTCGAACTGCCGCATGTCGAGGCCGGGAGCCATACTTGGACCCATCCGCTCGATTGGGGATTTTTCGACACGCCAGACGCGGCCGCGAAGGAGCGTCCGTTCCTGCGGCGTTACCCAGGATGCCGGTCGGAACCCTCGCGGCTTGCCGCACTCTACGAGCGGATCGTCAGGCGGATCGCGGGGGTCGCGGGCGACGACGACGACGGTTCGGAGTTCGACGGGCAGTACGGGACGATCGGCAGCTACAACACGCCACGCTCTTTCGCGAAGATCCCGTTCGACATCGATCTCGAGATCGGCAGGGCGGCCGCCTACATCGCGACGCTTGCACCGGCCGGCAAGGCGGTTCCGGTCGTGCAGTGGTCCGGCAACACGCTGCCGTTCGAAGCGATCCTGAAGGCGACGCGCGAAGCGGGCCTGCGCAACGTCAACGGCGGCGACACGCGCTTCGACCGCGAATACAACTCGGTCTCGTACGTGGCGCCGATCGGGCGGCGCGTCGGCCGGGAGCGGCAGATCTATTCGGCCGCCTCGAACGAGAACACCTATACCGACCTGTGGACCGACCGGTTCTTCGGCTATCGGACTCTTGTCGACACGTTCGAGCGCACCGAGGCACCGAGGCGCCTCACGCCGCTCAACCTCTACTACCATATCTATTCAGGCGAGAAAGAGCCCGCGCTGAAGGCGCTGATCGACAACGTCGAGTACGTGCGCGCGCGCGACGTGACGCCGATCTTCACGTCGCACTATGCGGCGATCGCGGA
>JAEUKY010000245.1 GCA_016794005.1 Rhodospirillales bacterium | reverse complement strand
TCCATCCGCATTCGACACCGGCCGCCGACGGCGGCCGGGCGCTCCGGAACCGCACGCTCCGCCAACGAGGTCGCGGGAGCGGGGCGCAACAGGATCGGCAACCCGAGCGGGGAGGTGTCCGAAAACGGCATGACTCCACCGAAGAGCAAGTAGCACCGGTCCGAACGCGGATTCGATCCGTGCCCGTCGTCGGCTGCCCGAGGGATCGCCTTCGGGGACGCACATGGGACGGAGGATCGCCAGGCCGGCGCACAAGCAGACTGACCGGCGCCGCCGACGCTGCCGTCGCGGCCGATCGGGCATCTGTCCGCAGCAGCGGAATTTCGGGATCCGGGATCGCGATGCCGAGCCCCCCGAAGCCGCCCCTGCGGCAAGATCCCGCCCGGAACGACGGCGAACTCGGCACGAAACGCCCGAGCCTTTGAGCCGCGGGCGGGCCGACGGAAACCGGCGCAACGGCCGGTGCCCGAGGCCGACGAGCAAAGTGGGCCCCGCCAAGGCCCGATCCGCCCCGCGGGCGGCCGGGCGGCGGGGCCCCGCCTTTTCGGGGGGCGTTTTGCCAGCCGCGTCCGCCCGTGCTATAAGGACGGCGTCCTTGCGAGAAACGTAAGGTCGGTTCTGCTGCTGGAGAGAAGGCTCATGGCAGGTTCGGTCGCAGCCACCAGTTTCGGGGGTGGCCCCTCATCCTACATCGCGCAGGATCCCGCCTATCAGGCCGGGACCGCCGCAGCCGCGTTCAACACGCAGCCCTGGACGCCGCGCTCGTTCTTCGACGGGCCGCGCATCCAGGCGCCGGAGCTCGTCGTGTTCGGCACGGGCAAGACGTACGACTTCTTCGCCTGAGCGTTTCGCCACGAAGATGCCGCAATTGGGCGCGGAATAGCGAAGGTCCCTCGCGCATTGTCCGGACGAGAGGCGGCATCGTGCCGCCGGCTCGAGAAAACCGGAGACTGTCGATGAAGAAGTTCGCCGCACTCGCCCTTGCCCTGTCGCTCGCCGCCCCGTCGATCGCGTTCGCGCAGGCGACGCCGGCGACCCCGGCCACCCCGGCGAAGCCCGCCGTCACCGCGCAGGCGCCCGCCACGAAGCCCGCCGCCGCGAAGGCCGACGAGAAGGCGGCCGTCAAGCACGGTGCCGCCGCGACGAAGGCCGAGCCGAAGAAGAACTGACGCCCGACCCCGCGACGACGCCCGGTGCGGCGGTCCCCCGCACCGGGCGTTTCGCGCGTCCGTTCCGCCGCTTAGTCCCGGTTCCCCGCGGGGCTTGAGTTTCGGTAGGACGTCTCCCTATATTCAGTCCAATGCTGCACTGCGAAATTCCCCCGGCGCGGTAGCTCGCCATGTCGCCAGACAGATCGGGGGATCGTTTGGGGACCACAATGAAATTCCGGACCGGGTTCGCGACGGCGCTGCTGGGCGCCTCGATGGCGATCGCTTCGCCGCTTTTCGTCGCCGCGGCGTTGGCACAGGGCGGTCCGGGCGGCCCGCCGCCGGTCACGGTCGCCAAGCCCGTCGTCAAGGACGTCGTCGAGCAGGACGAATTCACCGGCCGCTTCGAGGCGGTCGACTCGGTCGACCTGCGCGCGCGCGTGTCGGGCTATCTCGAAGCCGTGAAGTTCCGCGACGGCGAGATCGTCAAGGCGGGCGACCTCCTGTTCGTCATCGACAAGCGCCCCTATTCGGCGACGTTCTCGCGCGCGCAGGCGGCCGTCAACGCCGCCCAGACGCGCGTCGATTTCGCGCGCGGCGACCTCGACCGCTACGAGCGCCTCGCGCGCAGCGGTACGGCACCCGAGCGCCAGCTCGAACAGGCGCGCCAGACCTTCCAGCAGGCGCAGGCCGACATCGCGGGCCTGCGCGCCGATCTCGAATCCGCCCGGCTCAATCTCGGCTTCACCGACATCCGCAGCCCGATCACCGGGCGCATCGGGCGCAAGCTCGTGTCGGAAGGCAACCTCGTGGCGGCCGACCAGACGCTGCTCGCCACGGTCGTCTCGACCGACCCGATCCATTTCTATTTCGACATCGACGAGCGTTCCTTCATCGCCTACACGCGCATGACCGCCGACGGCAACCGCCCCAACGGGCGCGACGCGGGCGGCTTCGAGGTGTTCGCCGGTCTGCTCGACGAGCGCGACCTGCCGCGCAAGGGTCGCGTGGAATTCCTCGACAACCGCATCGACCCGGCCTCGGGCACGATGCGCGCGCGCGCGACGTTCGAGAACAGGGACGGGCTGCTCACGCCGGGCCTGTTCGGACGCATCCGCGTGCCCGGCTCCAACGCCTACAAGGCCGTGCTCGTGCCCGACGAGGCGATCTCCGCCGACCAGGACCGCCGGCTCGTGTGGGTCGTCGCGGCCGACGGCAGCGTGGCCGTGCGCCTCGTGCGCCCGGGCCCGCGCATCGACGGCTACCGCGTGATCCGCAACGGCCTCGACGGATCGGAGACGATCGTCATCGCCGGCCTGCAGCGCGTGCGCCCCGGCGGCAAGGTCACGCCGCAGCCCGTCGAACTTCCCGCGAAGCGCTAAGGGAGCTTCACGCACATGCGTTTCGCCCATTTCTTCGTCGACCATCCGATCTTCGCGTCGGTCGTGTCGATCATCACGGTCATTCTCGGCGCCATCGCGTTCACCCAGCTTCCGGTGACCGAGTATCCGGAAATCGCGCCCCCGACGATCGTCGTGCGCGCGAGCTACCCGGGTGCCGACGCCCGGACCGTCGCCGCGACGGTGGCCACACCGCTCGAGCAGGAAATCAACGGCGTGGAAGACATGCTCTACATGTCGTCCTACGCCACGGCCGACGGCTCGATGTCGCTGACGATCACGTTCAAGGCGGGGACCGACCTCGACAACGCGCAGGTGCTCGTCCAGAACCGCGTGCAGATCGCCTCGGCGCGCCTGCCCGAGGAAGTCCGGCGCCTGGGCATCACGACGCAGAAGAGCTCGCCCGACCTGATGCTGGTCGTGCACATGCTCTCGCCCGACGACAGCTACGACCAGCTCTACATCTCGAACTACGCGCTTCTGCGCGTGCGCGACCAGCTGCTGCGCATCGACGGCGTGGGCGACCTGATCGTCTTCGGCGCGCGCGAATACGCCGTGCGCGTGTGGATGGATCCCGAGAAGCTCGCCAGCTACAGCCTTTCGGCCGGCGACGTGGTGCGTGCGCTGCGCGAACAGAACGTGCAGGTCTCGGGTGGTGCCCTCGGCACGCCGCCGTCGGAAGGCGCTTCCTTCCAGATCGCCGTGACCACGCAGGGCCGCTTCGACGACCTGCGCCAGTTCCGCGACGTGATCGTGCGTTCGGGCGAGGGCGGAAGGCTCGTGCGCGTGGGCGACGTCGCGCGCCTGGAACTGGGTGCGAAGGAATACGTCACGAACTCGTACCTCAACGGCAAGCCCGCCGTGGCGCTGGCGGTGTTCCAGCGCCCGGGCTCCAACGCGCTCGCCACCGCCGACGCGATCCTCGGCCGCATGGCCGAACTCAAGAAGAACTTCCCGGTCGGCGTCGACTACCAGGTCGTCTACAACCCGACGAGCTTCATCCAGGAATCGATCACGGCGGTCTACCAGACACTGATCGAGGCGATCCTGCTCGTCGCCCTCGTCGTGCTCGTCTTCCTGCAGAGCTGGCGCGCGGCCCTGATCCCGATCCTCGCGATCCCGGTCTCGCTGATCGGCACGTTCGCGGTCCTGCTCGAGTTCGGCTTCTCGCTCAACGTGCTGACGCTGTTCGGCATGGTGCTGGCGATCGGCATCGTCGTCGACGACGCGATC
>JAEUKY010000223.1 GCA_016794005.1 Rhodospirillales bacterium | reverse complement strand
CCCTGGTACAACGAGAAGCTCTCGCGCCAGTTCACCCAGCACGACGCGGCGCAGGCCAATGCCATCCTCGACCGCCTCGGCTATCGTCGCGGACCGGACGGCATGCGCCTGCGTCCCGACGGGCAGAAGGTGTTCTTCGCCATCGACGTCATCCCGACGCTCTACCCCGACGCGGTCGACACGCTCGAGCTCGTCAAGCGGCACTGGGCGGCGATCGGCGTCGACATGAAGGTCAACACGATCGAACGCGCGCTCTACTACACGCGCGGCGACAACAACGATCACGACGCGGCGACGTGGCCGGGTCCCGGCGGGCTCGATCCGATCCTCGATCCGCGAGACTACCTCGCCCAGCATCCGCAGGGCTCGCGCTACGCGATCCCGTGGACGCAGTGGTACGTGTCGGGCGGCAAGGAAGGGCAGGAGCCGCCGGAAAGCCAGAAGCGCCGCATGAAGCTGTTCGACGACGCGCGCGCCACGCCGGACATCGCCAGGCGCACGACGATCGCCAAGGAACTGCTCGACCTGACGGCCGAGGCGTTCGAGACGATCGGCATCTGCCTCGCGGTCAACTCGTTCGGCATCGCCAAGAACAACCTGAAGAACGTTCCGGCGAAGATGCCGAACGCGTGGAGCTGGCCCAACCCCGGGCCGTCGCTGCCGCAGCAGTACTTCTTCAGCTCCTGACCGACCGACGGAAAGCCGGCGCCCTTCCCGGGCGCCGGCGACCGTCCGGCCAACACGCACCCACGGCACCCGATCGATGCTGCGTTTCATCGTCCTGCGACTGATCTGGATGGTTCCGTCCCTGGTCGCGGTCAGTTTCCTCGCCTTCGTGCTGATCCAGCTTCCGCCGGGCGACTACGTCACCACATATATCGCCACGCTCGCCGCCTCGAACGAGGTCGTCGACCAGAACACCGCCGCCGACCTGCGCGCGCGCTTCGGTCTCGACCAGCCGATGGCCGTCCAGTACTTCAAGTGGATCACGGGGATCCTCCTCGAAGGCAATTTCGGCCTCAGCTTCGAGTGGCAGCAGCCGGTCTCCGAGCTGATCTGGGAGCGCATGGCGCTCACGCTCGTCCTCACGGTCTCCACGCTGATCGTCACGTGGGGCATCGCGATGCCCATCGGCGTGTTCTCGGCCGTGAAGAAGTATTCGTTCGGCGACTATGTCGCGACCTTCTTCAGTTTCCTCGGCCTCGCGATCCCGAGTTTCCTTCTCGCCCTCGTGCTGATGTACATCGCGGCCGTCCAGCTCGGCCAGGAAGTGGGCGGCCTGTTCTCGGAGCGCTTCGTCAACGCGCCGTGGAGCTTCGCCAAGGTCGTCGACCTGATCGCGCATCTGTGGGTGCCCGTCATCATCCTGGCCGTTTCGGGTACGGCCAGCCTGATCCGCGTCATGCGCGCGAACATGCTGGACGAGCTCAACAAGCCCTACGTGACGACGGCGCGCGCCAAGGGCCTGTCGGAATTCGCGCTGCTGGTGAAGTACCCGCTGCGCGTGGCGCTCAACCCGTTCATCTCGACGATCGCGTGGCTGCTGCCAAATCTCGTGTCGGGGTCGATCATCGTCGCGATCGTGCTGAGCCTGCCGACGGCGGGTCCGATGCTGCTGCAGTCGCTGATGAGCCAGGACATGTATCTTGCCGGCGCGTTCGTCCTGCTGATCTGCGCGCTGACCCTGATCGGCTCGCTGGTCAGCGACATCCTTCTCGCCCTCGTCGATCCGCGCATCCGGCTGGAGTAGTCAATGAGCGAAATCCAGTCCGCCGCCGCCACGGTCGACAACAAGCGGCTTGCCGTCGCTTCGCAGTGGCAGCTCGTGTGGTGGGCGTTCAAACGCCACCAGCTCGCGATGATCGGCCTCGTCATCGTCGTCGTCTTCTACGTCATCGCCGCCGTGCCCGGGTTCTTCGCGGTCAACGATCCGGCCATGCAGAACGCGCGCGCGGCCTACCATCCGCCGCAGGCGCTGCATTTCGTCGAGACGGATGCCGACGGAAGCTGGCGCATCAAGCCCTATATCCATCCCTACCAGCTCCGGCGCGACCCGCAGACGCTCGCGGCCGTCTATGTCGAGGATCCGAACCGCAAGGTCTATGTCAGCCTGTTCGGCCGCGGATACAAGTACTCGGTCCTCGGCCTGTTCGAGACCGACATCCACATGTTCGCGTCGGGCGAGGCGCGCCAGCCGCTGTTCCTGCTGGGTGCCGACCGGCTCGGGCGATGCGTCTACAGCCGCATCATGCAGGGTGCGCAGATTTCGCTGTCGGTCGGCCTCGTCGGCGTGTTCCTGTCGCTGACGATCGGCGTCGTGCTCGGCGGAATCTCGGGCTATTACGGCGGCAAGTCGGATTTCGTCATCCAGCGCGCGATCGAGTTCATCCTGTCGCTGCCGACGATCCCGATCTGGCTGGCGCTCGCCGCCGCCCTGCCGCAGGACTGGCCGGCCACCACGCAGTATTTCATGATCACGCTGATCCTCTCGCTCACCGGCTGGGCGCAGCTCGCGCGCGTCGTGCGCGGCCGCTTCCTCAGCCTGCGTACCGAGGAGTTCGTCGTGGCCGCCCGTCTCGACGGCGCCTCGGAAGGGCGCATCATCTTCCGCCACATGCTGCCGAGCTTCATGAGCCACATCATCGCCAGCATCACGCTGGCCATTCCGGCGATGATCCTCGCCGAGACGTCGCTGTCGTTCCTCGGTCTCGGCCTGCAGCCACCGACGATCTCGTGGGGCGTGCTGCTGCGCGAGGCGCAGAACATCCGGTCGATCGCGACGGCGCCGTGGCTGTTCGCGCCCGGTGCCGCGGTCGTGATCGCGGTCATGGCGCTCAACTTCCTCGGCGACGGCATGCGCGACGCGGCGGACCCGTACAACAAATGAACGCAGCCCCAAAAGACGGCGACGTCGTCCTCGACGTCCGCGACCTGGTCACCCACTTCGCCACCCGCACCGGCGTCGTCAAGGCGGTCGACGGCGTGTCCTTCAAGGTCTCGCGCGGCAAGACGCTGTGCGTGGTCGGCGAAAGCGGCAGCGGCAAGAGCGTGACCGCGCGCTCGATCCTGCAGATCGTCGACGCACCGGGCCGGATCGTGTCGGGTTCGATGGTTTTGCATCGTCCCGACGGCAGCTCGGTCGATCTTGCCACGTTGCATCCGCGCAGCCGGGAAATCCGGTCCGTGCGCGGCGCCGAGATCGCGATGATCTTCCAGGAGCCGATGTCGTCGCTGTCGCCCGTGCACACGGTCGGCGACCAGATCATGGAAGTGCTGCGCCTGCATCTGGGCATGGACAAGGTCGCGGCCCGTGCGCGCACGGTCGAACTGCTCAAGCAGGTCGAGATCCCCAACCCCGACCGCGCGGTCGACCGCTATACGTTCGAGTTCTCCGGCGGCATGCGCCAGCGCGTGATGATCGCGATGGCGCTGGCCTGCAACCCGTCGATGCTGATCGCCGACGAGCCGACCACCGCGCTCGACGTGACGACCCAGGCCGAGATCCTCGACCTGATCAAGCGCCTGCAGACGAAGTTCGGCATGGCCGTGCTGTTCATCACGCACGACATGGGCGTGGTCGCCGAGATCGCCGACGAAGTGCTCGTCATGTACCACGGCAAGGTCATGGAGAGCGGCCCCGTCGAGCAGATCTTCCATGCGCCGAAGGACGAGTACACGCGCATGCTGATCGGCTCGGTCCTGCGGCTGGAGCAGAAGGCGGAGATCCGCCTGAAGCGCGATCCGATCAAGCAGGAAGCCAAGCCGGTCATCGAGGTGCGCGGCCTGCGCATGCATTTCGGCGAGGGTACGAACGTCACGAAGGCCGTCGACGACGTCTCGTTGACCGTCCGGCCGGGCGAGACGCTGGGCATCGTCGGCGAGTCCGGCTCGGGCAAGACGACGATGGGGCGCTGCCTGCTGCGCGTCTACGAACCCAACGGCGGCGCCATCGACTACCGGCGCGCCGACGGAAGCGTCGTCGACCTCGTCTCGGCCGACAAGGAAACGCTCAAGCAGATGCGCCGCGAGATCCGGATGATTTTCCAGGATCCGGTCGGCTCGCTCAATCCGCGCATGACGGTCGCCCAGATCATCGGCGAGCCGCTTTTCGTCAACGGCATCGCCAAGGGGGCGGAACTCGACGACCGCGTGGCGGCCCTGATGAAGCAGGTCGGCCTCGAACCGGCCTGGCGCGAACGCTACCCGCACGCCTTCTCCGGCGGCCAGCGCCAGCGCATCGGCATTGCGCGCGCCATCGCGCTCAAGCCGCGGGTCATCGTGGCGGACGAGGCGACCTCGGCGCTCGACGTGTCGATCCGTTCGCAGATGCTCGACCTGATGATGAACCTGCAGGACGAGCTCGGCCTTTCCTACGTATTCATCAGCCACGACATCGGCGTGATCCGCTACATGTGCGACCGCGTGGCGGTCATGTATCGCGGCCGCGTCGTCGAGACGGGCACCACCGACCAGGTCTGCGACGCGCCGACGCACGACTATACCAAGGCGCTGCTGTCGGCCATCCCGCGACCCGACCCGCGGAACCGGCGCATTCACGCGCGCTTCCGCTACGCCGGCTAGGAGCCTCCATGAAGATCGTCGATATCCGCACCTTCCTGATGCAGGTGGATGCGCCCAATCTCCGCAGCTGGGCTTCCGATGGCTCGTTCGGGCACGACAAGTCGAAGAAGGGACTGACGGGCACGCGCAACTGGCTGTTCGTCAAGGTCTACACAGACGAGGGCATCGTCGGCATCGGCGAATGCAGCGGCTGGCCGCGCGTGATCGAGACGGCCGTGCAGGACCTGAAGTCGATCCTGATCGGCCAGGACCCGATGCATATCGAGCGCCTGTGGCAGAAGATGATGAGTGCCTTGATGGCCCACGGCATGCTGGGCACGGTCGGCGGCGGCGCCATGACCGGCATCGACATGGCGCTGTGGGACATCAAGGGCAAGGCGCTCAATACGCCGGTGTGGAACCTGCTGGGCGGCAAGCTGCGCGACCGGATCCGCATCTACGCGCACGCCAACACGGTCGAGGTAGCGCTCGACCTCAAGAAGCGCGGCGTGACGGCGATCAAGTGCGGCGGCGTCTCCAACCCCGTCCGCAAGGTCGCGGCGTTGCGCGAGGCGATCGGCGACGAGATGGACCTGATGATCGACCTTCACGGCCCGCCGTGGCTGACGCCGGCGGATGCCGCGCAGGTGGCCCGCGCGCTGGAGCCTTACAAGCTGATGTTCGTGGAAGATCCGATCGCGCCCGAAAATCTCGACGGCTACCGCCGTATCCGCGACGCGGCCAACGTGACGCTCGCCGGCGGCGAGCGCATGGCGACGATCTACGGCCTGCGCGACCTGATCGAGAAGGATCTGGTCGACGTCGTCCAGCCCGACACGGGCCGGGCCGGCGGCATCACGCAGATGAAGAAGATCGCCGCGATGGCCGAGGCGCACCACATCATGATGGCGCCGCACTCGGGTTCGCTGGGACCGGTCGCGGAGTATGCGGCCCTGAACGTGCTGGCGGCGATCCCCAACGCCCTTATCCTCGAACGCATCGAGGACGACTGGGCCGGCCGCGCGCAGACCGTCGTTCCGCACCCGATCCAGAAGGACGGCTATCTCGAGGTCCCGGACAAGCCGGGTCTGGGCGTGGACATCGACGAGGAATTCGTTGCGCGCTACCCCAGCGAATGCAACGTTTCCAACCCGGGAAAATCGACCGACACCTCCTATGCCGCGGGAACATTCGACGAGCACGTCTACGTGCAGACGCGTCTGCGCCGCGGAGTCTATTTCGCGAAGGATTGAGCCATGACGAAGAAGCTTTCGGACGCCACCCGCGAACAGCTGCGGCACGTCAGCACCGCCACGCTGTGCACCGCGCTGTTCAAGCGCGGCCTGCGCAACCAGTTCATCCAGGACGTGCGCCCGCTCAACGCCAACCTGCCCAACATGGTCGGCGAGGCGTTCACGCTGCGCTATATCCCCGCGCGCGAGGACCTGAACCCGATCACCGTGTTCCAGGACCGCAGCCATCCGCAGCGCAAGGCCGTCGAGGAATGCCCGCCGGGCAGCGTGATGGTCATCGACAGCCGCAAGGACGCGCGCGCGGCCTCGGCCGGCGGCATCCTCGTGACGCGCCTGATGAAGCGCGGCGCCGAAGGCGTGGTCACCGACGGCGGCTTCCGCGATTCGCCCGAAATCGCCGAAATGACGTTCCCGGCCTACCACAGCCGCCCGTCCGCACCGACGAACCTGACGCTGCATCAGGCCATCGACATCAACGTGCCGATCGGCTGCGGCGACGCGCCTGTGTGGCCGGGCGACGTCGTCGTCGGCGACCGCGAAGGCGTGATCGTGATCCCGGCGCACCTCGCCGACGAGATCGCCGCCGAGGCGACCGAGATGACCGTGTTCGAGGACTTCGTCATCGACATGGTCCAGCAGGGCCGCTCGATCCTGGGCCTCTATCCGCCGACGGACGAGAAGTCGAAGACCGACTTCGCGGTCTGGCGCAAGGCCAAGGGGCGGTGAGCGTCCGCCCGGTCGTCTGGGGCGTCCTCGGGGCCGCGCGCATCGCGACCACGCGGGTCGTTCCGGGCATGAAGACCAGCGCGCTGTGCGACATGCGCGCCTTCGCCGCGCGCGACCTTGCGCGCGCGCAGGCGGCCAGTGCGGCGATGGGCATGGCGAAGGCCTACGGCAGCTACGAAGAGCTGCTCGCGGATCCCGAGATCGAGGCGATCTACAATCCGCTGCCCAACCATCTGCACGTGCCGTGGACGATCCGTGCGATGGAAGCGGGCAAGCACGTGCTGTGCGAGAAGCCCATCGCGTTGACGGCGAAGGAGGCCGAAGCGCTCGTCGACGCGCGGGCGCGCACCGGCCGTCTGGTCGCCGAGGCCTTCATGGTGCGCTTCCATCCGCAGTGGCTGCGCGCGCGCGAGATCGCGCGCAGCGGCGAGATCGGCGAGCTGCGCAGCATCCTCACGCAGTTCTGCTACAACAACCCGGACCCGGCCAACATCCGCAACATGGCGGATATCGGCGGCGGCGGGCTCTACGACATCGGCTGCTACGCGGTGCTGACGGCGCGCTTCGTCTTCGGCGGCGAACCCTCGCGGGTCGTCTCGATGATCGACCGCGATCCGGCCACGAAGGTCGACCGCGTCACCGGCGGCATGGCCGAGTTTTCCGGCGGCCGGCAGCTCGTCTTCAGCGTTTCGACGCAGACGGCGCTCAACCAGCGCGTCCAGATCCTGGGTACCAAGGGCCGGATCGAGCTTCCGGTACCTTTCAACACGGGCTCGGTGCTGCCCACGCGCATCCTCGTCGACGACTGCCGCGACCTGTTCGGCGGCGGCCTGCGGACCGAGACGATCGACCCGTGCGACCAGTACGGGCTGCAGGGCGAGGCGTTCGCGCGCGCGGTGCGCGGGCTGGCGCCGCTCGAATGGCCGATCGAGGACGCGATCGCGAACATGCGCACGATCGACGCCCTCTACCGGTCGGCCGAGACGGGCGGCTGGGAAAAGCCCTGAACCTCCCGGCTCAGGCGTCGAGCGCCTCGCGCAGGCGGCGTGCGAGTTCTTCCTTGCGGTACGGCTTGGCGAGAAGGCGGAAGTTCGCCGGCAGCGACGCCGTGCGACCTTTGCGCCCCTCGGGGAATCCGGACGTGAGGAGGATGCGCGTCCTGGGCCAGCGGGCGACGACGGACTTGGCAAGCTCGACGCCGTTCATGCCGCCCGGCATCACGATATCGCTGAACACGAGATCGACCGGACCCCGCTCAAGCGCATCCAGAGCTGCCGGACCGTTCTCGGCGACGACGACCCGATAGCCGAGGCCGCCGATCTGCCGTTCGGCGACGCGGCGCAGCGCATCGTTGTCCTCGACGATCAGGATCGTCTCGTTGCCGCCGGCCGGCGCCGCTTCCGCGCGCGCCGCGTTCGCCTCGCCGGAAGTCGCCCGCGGCAGGTAGAGCCGGAACGTCGTGCCGACGCCGACTTCGCTGTAGACGCCGATATGGCCGCCCGACTGCTTCATGAATCCGAAGACCATGCTGAGGCCGAGGCCGCTTCCCTTGCCCTGCTCCTTGGTCGTAAAGAAGGGCTCGAAGATGCTGTTCATCGTCTCGCGCGTCATGCCGGTGCCGGAATCCGACACTTCGATCATCGCGTAGTCGCCGGCGGCCACGCCCGGGTTCAGCGACGCGTAGTCCTCGTCGAGAATGCGGTTGCGCGTGGCGATCGACAGGGTCCCGCCGTCGGGCATCGCGTCGCGGGCGTTGTTGACGAGATTGACGATGCTGGCCTCGAGCTGCGCCGGATCGACGACGACCGGCCAGACCGATTCGCCCTCGGATATCCTCAGGTCGATGTCCTCGCCGACCGTGCGACGCAGCAGTCTGGCGAGGTTGGCGATCAGGTCGTCGATCTCGATCCGCTCGGGCTGCAGCGGCTGGCGGCGGGCGAACGCGAGCAGGCGCTGGGTGAGGCTTGCGCCCCGCAGTGCGGCGTCGAGCGCCTCGCGCGCGAGTTCCGCCGTTTCCGGGTCGAGCGCTTCGTTCGACAGCAGGAGGTCGACATTGCCGATGACGATGCTGAGCAGGTTGTTGAAGTCGTGCGCCATGCCGCCGGTCAGGTTCCCGACGGCTTCCATCTTCTGGGCCTGCCGGAGCTGGCGCTCGGTCGACTTGCGGCGCGTGATATCGGTCAGCGCGTAGGCGACGCCCCGCGTGCCGGTCGCGTCGCGCATGACGGCGCCGTCGAAGCTGATGTCGACGAAGCTTCCGTCCTTGCGCTGGCGGCGCACCTCGATGTCGCGCAGCGTCTCGCCGGCGAGCGCGCGCTCGAACAGCGCGTCGAATTCGGCCTCGTGGCCCGGCGGGACAAGCTTATAGGGTTGCCCGACCGCCTCTTCGCGGGTGTATCCGAAAAGCTGTTCGGCGGCACGGCTCCACATCAGCACCGACCGGTCGGTGGCCACGCAGACGATCGCGACGGGCGAGGCGTCGATGACGGCCTCCAGCGTGTTCCGCGCGACCTGCTCGGCGGATTCCGAGCGCCGGCGCACGGCGACTTCGGCTTCCAGGGCCTCGACGGCCTTGTCGAGCTCGGCCGTCCGTTCGCGCACGCGCGCGTCCATCTGCGCGTTCAGCGTCCGGAGTTGTCCGATCGCATCGGCCCGGCGTCGCGTCTCGCGCTGCGCCAGATAGAACAGGATGCAGATGATCGCGATGCTGACCGCGTTGGCGCCCCCCACGATGAGAACGATGTCGTTCGCGTCGCGCTCGGCCGCCTCGTCGCGGATGCGGAAAAGCCGGCGTTCCTCGTCCGACACGGCGCCCAGGATCCGGGCCACTTGGTCGTGGAAGAACGCCGTCAGGCGCAGCTTCTCGACCACCTCGCCCGTCGGCTGCCCTGCGGCGCGGCGTGCCTCGATCATCGCGTTGATGTTCGTCGCCCAGGCGCGCAGCAGGTCGGCGAGCTCGTTGATGCGGCCCTGCTGGAACTCGTTGTCCGCCGTCATGAACCGCAGCTCGGTGACCAGGGTGGCGATGTCGGTCGATGCCTTGCGGAACGCGGCGAGATCGACGTCGTTTCCGGTGACGATGAACGTGTTGGCGCTCGCCATGCTGCGCGACAGGTTGGCGAACAGGTCGTCGGTCGCCGACATCACCGTATGCGTATGGTCGACGAGATTCTTCGACGCCAGCAGGTCGACGACGGCGCGATAGGTCATGAAGCTGCCGACGGCGATCAGCAGGACCGCCGCCACGAGCACGGACATCCGCTTCCCGGCGTCGGTCCGCTCCATCGCTATGCCCGATGCCGCCCGGTCAAAGCGGCCCCGCGACGAGCCGGTCGACGAACGCGTCGATCTCGGACGGCTTCGCGAAGTAGTAGCCCTGCGCAATGTCGCATCCCAGTTCGTCGAGAACGGCGAGGTCTTCGGCCGTCTCCACGCCTTCGGCCACCGTCGAGATGCCGAACCGGTGCGCCAGCTCGACGACGCTGCGGCACGTCTCGCGCTTGCCGGAGTCCGAAGCGCAGCCGTTGACGTAACCGCGGTCGAGCTTCAGTTCGGCGAACGGAAGCTCGTCGAGCCTGGACAGCGTCGAATACCCGGTGCCGAAATCGTCGACCGAGACATGGAGGTCGTAGAGCCGGAGCTGGACCGCCGTTTCGCGGGCGAGGTCGGGATCGTGGAGCGTCTCCGTCTCGGTGATCTCGACGATCAGGCCCGGGAACGCGATGCCGGAGGGCAGGTGGCGGCGGAAATTCGCGACGAAGTCCGGCGTCTGCAGGATCGACGCCGGCACGTTGACGGAAAGCCGGATATCGCCGCGCGCGGCGGCGATCGTCGGCCAGTCGGCAAGGGCGCGTCGCACCACGAAATCGGTGAGCGGGCGGAACAGCGGATCGCCCGCCGGCGGAAGAAACGCGCCGGGCGGCAGAAGCTCGCCCGACGGAAGACGCATGCGGACCAGCGCTTCGGCCCCGCAGATGCGCCGCCGGCGCAGGTCGACCTTCGGCTGGTACCAGAGCTCGAGCCACCGGTTCTGCAGACCCGTCTGCAGGTCGACCCGCTCTGCGCGGGCGGGCGGCTCGCCCGGCGGCCGCAGCCCGCTCAGCCTGGCCTTGAGATCGTCGAGGCGAAAGGGCTTGCGCAGATGGTCGAGCATCGAAAGACCCTGGCGCCGGCCGATTTTCTGCACCTCGTCGAGCGTGCGCGCGTCGTGGCCGCTCATCAGGATCAGGCTGCCCGAGAAGCGTGCGGCAGCAAGACTGCGCATCACCTCGACCGCGTCGGTGCTGCCGAGAGAGAGATCGAGAAGGATCAGGTCGGGCTTGACGCGCGTCAGCGCCATCTCGACGTCGGCGACGCGGCTGTATTCGCGCGGCTCGAATCCCAGCTGCTTCACGCAGCGCGCGACGAACGTCCGGACCTGCGGCTCGTCGTCGACGACGAACGCGATCTGCGCCGGCCGTGTCGAAGGCAACAGTATTTCCGGCGCGGGCGACATCGTGACGCCTTTTCGAGACGAAAACGCTTCGTCGAATTGCACCAAATTGGTGAGAATGGATAATATTTATGTGATGCCCAATTTTAAAGGAAAAATGACGCCGACCGGGTATGCAGCGGCGTTATATCGGCGCAGATCGGTGCAATATCCACAAATTTTGGTATATCTCGAAATAATTGTAAAAATTTATTCAAAATCTTATGGTTGTGTGAACAGTACTCATGACAAATCTGCCGGCTGTAAGTCGTTGATCGGCTGACATCTCGCAAACGCAAATGAGGCCGCGCGACATGTCGGGCGGCCTCATTGACAGGAAAGCGGGTGGTTCGCCGGCGTCCGGCGGCGGTCAGACGTAGGCCGTCGAACCGTCCGGCTTCTTGGTGACCTTGCGCTCCCAGTGGATGTAGCCGTCCTTCTTGAGGACGTCCTCGTCGATCTCCACGCCCCAGCCCGGCCGGTCGGGACGCAGTTCCAGATAGCCGTCCTTCGGCAAGTAGGGATCGCGTACGTAGGGAGCACCTTCCGACTTGGCCTTCTGGTCGTCGTAGTTGACGCCGTGCGGCAGCCGGTATTCGAGGATCCGGAAGTTCGGCTGCGCGGCGCTGAAATGCACGTTCACGGCCGTGGCGAGCGGGCCCATCGGGTTGTGCGGCGCCACCGTCACGTAGTGCGCCTCGGCGATCGCGGCGATCTTGCGCATCTCGAGCAGTCCGCCGACCACGCAGATGTCGGGCTGGATGATGTCGGCACCGCCGACGGTGAGCAGACGCAGGAACTCGAACCGGCTGTAGAGCGATTCGCCGGTGGCGAGCGTGCAGGTCAGCTGCCGGCGCACCTCGCCCCACACCTCGACGTTCTCGGGGCGCAGCGGCTCCTCGAAGAACAGCGGGTCGTAGGGGGCGAGCGCGTTGCCGAGCTGGATGGCCTGCTTGGGCTCGAAGATCTTGGCGTGCGCGTCGAAGGCGATCTCGTAGTCGGCGCGCACCGTCTCGCGCACCTGGCGGAAATATTCGGCACTCGTGCGCACGACCTCGCCCCAGCGCTTGGTGTGGATGTCGCCGCGGAAGGGGCTGAGCTTGAAGGCCGTGATGCCCCAGCCCTGGTTCAGCGCGTCGAGCTGTTCGCGCGCGATCTGCGGATCCGGTGCCGTGTAGACGCCGGCATAGACGCGGATCTTGTCGCGCGCGTTGCCGCCCAGCAGCATGTAGACGGGCACGCCCAGCGCCTTGGCCGAGATGTCCCACAGGCAATGGTCGATCGCCGAGAAGGCGGCGAGGTGCAGCGCACCCGGCGGGAAGCGCGTCTGCTGGAGCAGGTAGAGCATCAGGTACTCGATCCGGCGCGGGTCCTGGCCGCCCAGGAACGTCGCGAGATACTCGAGCAGCGGCAGCAGCGCGCGGTCGGGGCCGTGGTTGTAGCATTCGCCCCAGCCGGTGATGCCCTCGTCGGTATCGATCGCGACGATGACGCGCGGCCGGTCCTTGTCGCGCGTCATGAACGCACGCAGTTTCGTGATCCTCATGTTTCCTCCAGCAGCGCGCGCGGCGGCGGCTATTTCTCGTGGAACGCCGAATCCAGCGCCTTGTAGACCGGATTCAGAAGATAGCGCAGCACGGTGCGTTCGTCCGTCTTGATGTCGGCCAGCACGGTCATGCCCGGCAGGACGAGATTGCGCTTGGGGTCGTCGCCGACATGGTCCTTCTCGAGCGACACGAGCGCCTTGTAGAAGGGCCGGCCCTGCGGATCGACGATGGTCGAGGGCGAGACGTAGGTGAGCGTACCCGGCACCGAGCCGAAGCGCGCGAAGTCGTAGGTCGAGACCTTGACCGAGACCGGCTGGCCGATGCGGACCTGCCCGATGTCGGAGGGCTGCAGGCGCGCCTCGACGACCAGTTCGCGGCCCATCGGCACGAGATCCAGCAGCGGCCCGCCGGGCGGCACGACGCCGCCTTCGGTGCGCACGCGCAGTTCCTTGACCACGCCGCGCACGGGAGCCGTCACGGTCGTGCGCGCCACGCGGTCGTCCAGGCGGACGCGGGCCTCCTCGACCTGCCGCAGTTCCGACGTGACCGTGCCGAGTTCGCGCATCGCGTCGGCCGACAGCCGGGTTTCCAGCTCGACGAGCCGCTGCTCGGCCTCGCCGATCGACTCGCGCGCGCGGCCGATATTGACCAGCACGGTCGAAAGCTCGCCCTGCACGCGGTTCATCTCGCGCTGCACGTCGAGCAGCGTGATGCGGGAATTGAGCCCCTGGTCGGTCAGGCGCTGGCGCATTTCCAGCGCCTCGCCGGTGATCCGGATCTGGCGCTGCAGCGTCTGCTGCTGCCCGAGCAGCGCCTCGAGATCGGCGCGCCGTCCGGCGAGCTGGCGCTCGAGCACGGCGCGCTGGCTGGCGCGCGCGCGTTCCTGCGTCTGCAGGATCGCGGCCTGATCGGCCGACAGGCCCAGTTCGCCGCGTTCGGCGAGCCTTGCGGCACGCCCGTCGGCGAAGGCGCGCAGGCGTTCGGCCTGCAGGCGCAGGCTCGCCTCGCGCGAGGCGAGCTGGTCGCGCTCGGCGGTCGCGGCGGTCGGGTCGATCTCGACCAGCGTCTGGCGCGCCTCGACGACGTCGCCCTCGCGCACGGCGATCTTCGCGACGATGCCGCCTTCGAGATGCTGGATCGTCAGCACGTTGCCGGCGGGCACGATCTCGCCCGCACCCTGCGCCACCTGCGGCACGGTCGTCGTCGCCGCCCACGCGACGGCGAGCCCGATCATCGCGGCGGCGAGCCACACGGCCGCGCGCATCAGCCAGGGCGCGCCGCCTTCTTCCAGATGGATCGCCAGCGTCAGGTAGCGGATGCGGGACGGGTCGGCCGGCACAGCCGGGACTTTGGCGGTCATCTGATGGCTCCGAGGAAGGAGGTCGCGGCGTTGTCGCCGGCGGCGCGCATCTGGGCGATGCGCCCGCCGTCGAACGTCGCCACGCGGTCGCAGATCGCGAGATGGCTGGGGCGGTGGGTGACGAGGACGATGGTCTGCTTACCCTTGCGCCGGCGCAGCGTCTCGATCAGCGCGGCATCGCCGTGCTGGTCCAGCCACTGGCCCGGTTCGTCGAGCAGCAGCACCGACGAAGGGCGCAGATAGACGCGCGCCAGAGCGAGCCGCTGCAGCAGGCCCGCCGGCATCTCGCGTTCCGCCCTGTCGCCGAGCTGGGTATCGAGCCCGTGCTTGAGCGCCATCACGTCGTCCAGCGCGCCGGCGTCGGCAAGTGCCGTGTGCAGGTCCTTCGTGCTGGCGGTCGCGGCGGCAAGCCGCAGGTTCTGCGCGATCGTGCCGTAGAAGAGATGGCGGTTCTGCGGCGCGTAGGTGACCGCAAGGCGCAGTTCGGCCGGGGTCATCTGGCGGATGTCGAGCCCGTCGAGCAGCACCGTGCCGGCCTGCGGCTGGTAGAGGCCGGCCATCACCTTCAGCGCCGTCGACTTGCCCGCACCCGAATGGCCGGCGAGGCCGACCATCTCGCCCGGCTTGACCGCGAGGTCGACGCCGAGAAGGGCCGGTTCCGCCTCCGCGCGATAGCGCAGCGACACGCGGTTGAGCGTGATCTGGCCGCGGAACACGCGCTGGACGACGGCGGGTGCGGCGCGGTCGGTCAGTTCGGGCTTGAGGCGCAGCAGCCCGTCGATCTGCGCCAGGCCCTGGCGGATCTGCGTCAGGCGCGAGAGCGTGGTGATCCCGAGCTGCAGCGGCGCGAGCACGCGCCAGGTCAGCGCCATGACGCCGACGAGCGCACCCACCGTCATGCTCGCGTCGATGATGCGCGCGGCCCCCCAGACCAGGACGAGGGCGCCTGCCAGCATCGTCAGCCCCTGCGCGACCGTCTGCAGGATGGCGCCGATCTCCTGGGCCTTGCGCCCTTCGCCCACGCTTGCGGCCGACGCCGCGCGGAAGCGTTCGATCCACGTGCCGGTGGCGCCGATCTGCTTGATCGCGCGCAGGTTCGAGACGATCTCGACCGCCAGCGCGTGGCGCTGGGCGCGCGCGCGGCTGGCGCGCTGGGTGCCCGCCTGCTGGACGTGGCTGCCGACATAGCCGATCAGCAGCAGCAGCGCTCCCAGCACGAACGGGACCGCGACGAGCGGCCCGCCGAGCAATGCGATGACGATGAGGAAGACGAACAGGAACGGCAGGTCGAGCGCCACGCCGGCGAGCGGGCCGGTGAAGAACTCGCGCACCGTCTCGAACTCCTTCAGGCGCGCGAGCTGCGTGCCGACGGGCGCCCCTTCGAGGAAGCCCACCGGCAGGCGCAGCAGGTGGCGCAGTACGGCGACCGAAACCAGCCGCTCGACGCGCGCGCCGACATAGGCGAGCAGGCGGCCGCGCACGCTGCGCATCAGGAAGTCGAACGCGAACACGACGCCCACGCCGATGGTCAGGTCGCGCAGCAGGGCGGGCGACTGGTTGCCGATGACCTTGTCGAACACCGCCATCGAGAAGAGCGGGAAGGCCAGCGCCAGCAGGTCGGTGAACAGCGTGATCAGGGCGAGTTGTCCGGCGATCGGCCGGAAGCGGTCGACGAGCCGCCCGACGAACGAGCCCTGCTGGGCGGCTTCGTCGCGCGCCGTCTCGATCGCCTCGACGATATAAACCTGTCCCCGGACCGCGCTTTCGTGCGTGTCGCGCTCGGCGGCGGCAACGCCGTCGAACACGCGCAGGCGCGTACCGTCGCGCGACAGCAGCACGCACGGCCTTCCGCCGTCGACGGCGAGGCACGGCAGCAGGCGCGGATCGAGATCGGCGACGCGCTTCTCGTAGGGGCGCGTGGCGTAGGAAAGCTCGGCCAGAACGTTGCGCAGCCCGTCGAGATCGAGATGCGAGGTGAAATGCGGCAGCGCTTCGACCAGCACGCGCGGATCGCCGCGCCAGCCCAGCGCCGTCAGCAGCGGCATCAGGCAGGCGGCGAAGGGCGAGGCGGCCTGGAACGCCTCGAGATGGCCGCGGCGCAGCTCGTCGGCGAGCGTTTCGTTGCGCATCACCTCGATGCGCGGACGGCCGCCACCGGCGGGGCCGGGCAGGGCGGGGGGAAGCTGCTCGCTCATCGCTTGTCCGCCTCGCGCGCGTGGAAGCGGCCGTCGCGAAGTTCGTACACGCGGTCGGCGAGGCGCAGCACCGACGGCTGGTAGCTGACCAGCACCAGCGTGCTGTTGCCCTTGATGTCGCGCAGCAGTTCGAGCAGCCGGTCGTTCGAATCGTGATCGAGACCGTTGTTGCCCTCGTCGAACAGCACGACGCGCGGTTCGTCGGCGAGTGCGCGCACGATCGCGATGCGCTGGCGCACGCCGCCGGGCAGCGTCTCGCTCTCGCCGATCTCGGTCTCGTAGCCCTGCGGCTGGGCCGCGACGTAGCGGTCGAGCCCGAGGCGCGCCGACAGGTCGAGGGCCGCGTCGACGATCGGGCCGCGCCGGAACATGGTCAGATTGTCGATCAGCGTGCCGTGGAACACCGTGCCCTGACGCGGCAGGAAACCGATCTCGGAAGGGCCGGGTCGCGGATGGCCGGCCCCCAGCGCCTGTCCGTCGTAGAGGATCGCCCCGGCTTTCGGCCGCACGAGCCCGGCCAGCATCGACAGCACGGTCGACCGGCCGCCGCCGTTGTCGGCGACGATCGCGACGCATTCGCCCGCCGCGATCTTCAGGTTCGCACCCTTCAGGATGTCCTTCCCGCCGGGATAGGCGAAGTCGACGTTGCGCAGCTCGATCTCGCCGCGGTCGAGGCGCGGGCCGCCGGATTTGCCGCGCCCGGGTTCGAAGGGAATGTCGGCCAGCGCCTTCAGCCGCTCGCGCGCGATGCGGATCCCCTGGAAGTTCGTCCAGATGCCCATCGCGCGCATCAGCGGCTGAAGCGTGCGGCCCGCCAGCAGCGAGCAGCAGGCGAGCTGGCCGACCGTCATGTCGCCGTCGAGCACGAGCGTGGCGCCGTAGGCGAGCACCGCGACGACGGCGAGGTTCGAGAACAGGCTGCCCAGCGTCTGCGACAGGTTCGAGAGGTTCGTGACGCGGTGGGCGCCGGCGGCGGCCGTATCCATCAGGCGCTCGTAGCGCCGCATCATCTGGCGCTCCATCGTCAGCGCCTTCACCGTCGTGATGCCGGTCAGCACCTCGATCATGAAGCTGGTGCGCCGGTCGTCGGATTTGGCGCGCTCGCCGATCGCGTCGCGCAGGCGCCCGCCGACGGCAAGGGCGGCGATCGCGAAGGCGGCGAAGACCGCGACCGTCACCCACACGAGCGGGCCGCCGATCACCCAGATGAGGCCGGCGAAGACGAATGCGAAGGGCAGGTCGACGAAGATCGTCGCCCCCTGGTTGGCGTAGAATTCGCGCAGCCGGTCGACGGCGCCGAGCCGTTCGAGATGCATGCCGGGGGAGTCGCGCTGGACGGCGGCGAAGTCGCCCTCGATCAGGCGCTGGATGGCCGAGCAGCCCGCCGCGTGCTCGTAGCGGGCACCCGCCCAGCCGGCCAGCGCGTTGCGGGTCGCGCGCATGATGCCTTCGCCCACCAGCACCGTGGCGAGCAGGACGACGAGCAGCACCAGCGTGTCGGTCGCCGCGTTCGGGATGACCCGGTCGTAGACCTGCAGCGTGAAGATCGGCAGGGCCGTCCCCAGCACGTTGAGGGCGAGCGAGGCCAGCAGGAGCGTGGGGTCGAGCGCCATGCGAAGGCCGGCGCCGACGGGTATCCGGTCGAATTTTGCCATCGTCAGGGTGTCGTCTCGCCTAAAATGGCCGTCGGCCGGTCGGGGGAGCTGGTGGAGCTTGTCGGAGATAAGATTCGACGATGGAGAGTATAGCGCGAAAACTTCACTGTGGACTCAAATCTAAAAAGAATGCATAATTTTATCTATCAGGTTAAGTCATTGTAACTTAACGTATTTGCAGAATGCGAATGATCCTATGGCAGAAGGCACACGCGAGGTTCTGGCCGACGAGCTGACGGCGCTTCCCAAGGACGGGAAGCCGGCCGCGCCCGGACCTGCGCCGGCATCCGAAACCGGCCTGAGCCAGCCCCAGTCCCAGACGCCGGGCGGGGCCCAGGAAGCCGCCAACACGATGGGTGCCGTGAACTACGGCACGCTGATGGGCGACGAGCGCAGTTTCCAGCCGCAGACGCCCGCCGCCGACCAGGCGATCGAGGTCGCCGCCGGCCCCAGGATCGAGACGGCCCGCGCCGGTGCCGGCGTTGACGCCGCCGGCGAGGCGCAATCGTCGGCAACCGGCGAGGCCGCTGCGGCCGGCAGTCTCGGCGGCGAACGCGCCGGCGAGGCGGGCGCGCAGGCCGCCAACGCGAACTTCACGGTCCGCGGCATCGAGGTCGCGGTACCCGGTGCCGGCACGAATGCGGCGCCCGGCGCACCGGGCGCGCCGACCGACCCGACGGGCGCTCCCGTCGCAGCGGCGACGGGCGAGAGCCAGCCGGCCGGTGCTGCCGAAGCCGTCGGCACCGGTCCCGCCTCGGCAGCGGGCCCTGCGGCCGCCGGTGCGGCCGCGCGCGGCGGCGAAGCGCTGACGGGGACCGCCGCCGGCTCGCTCGAAGGATCCACGACCGGCGGGCTCGGTCTGGGTGCCGGTCCGGCGGCGGGCCCGGGAACGGGACCGCTTCCGGCCGCAGCGCTGCGCAGCGAACCCGTCGTCGCACCCGCAGTCGCACCTGTCGTCGCGCCGAGCGCACCCCCGGCACCGCCGGCGCCGGCAACGCAGCCCGTCGCGGTCGATGCGGGTCCGTTCGTGGCGCCCGAACAGGCCCCGGCTCCGGTCGAGCCGCCGGACCTGCGCGCCGCGGATCCGTCGCTTGCGGCATCGAACGCGGCCGGCACGGAAGACGCGTCGGTCCCGTTGAACATCTCCGCGGCACTCGGCGATGCCGACGGCTCGGAAACGCTGTCGATCACGATCTCGGGCGTTCCGTCCGGCGCGCATCTGACGGCCGGCGTCGACAACGGCGACGGCACGTGGACGCTCGCACCGGGCGATCTTGCCGGTCTCGCCTTCGTTCCGGCCGCCAACGCGTCGGGCACGGTCGCCCTCCAGGTCGCCGCGACCGCGACGGAATCGCGCACCGGCGACGAGACGACGCGCACGGTCGATCTGCAGGTCCAGATTGCCGGCGTCGCCGACGCGCCGACGCTGACGGCGACGAACGCGACCGGCACGGAAGACACGTCCGTTCCGCTGAACATCTCCGCCGCCCTTGGCGACACCGACGGTTCGGAAACGCTGTCGATCACGATCTCGGGCGTGCCGTCCGACGGTCATCTGACGGCCGGCATCGACAATGGCGACGGGACGTGGACGCTGGCACCCGGCGATCTCGCCGGGTTGGCCTACGTTCCGGGCGCCAACGACTCCGGTACGTTCAATCTCGGCATCACCGCCACCGCGACGGAAGCGAATGGCTCGACCAGCGTGCGAAATGCGACCATGTCGGTCGACGTTGCCGCCGTCGCCGACGCGCCGACCCTGACCGCGACGAATGCGACCGGCACGGAAGATACGAACGTTCCGCTGAATATTTCTGCCGCGCTCGGCGACGTCGACGGCTCGGAAACGCTGTCGATCACGATTTCCGGGGTGCCGTCGGACGGTCATCTGACGGCCGGTATCGACAATGGCGACGGCACGTGGACGCTGGCACCCGGCGATCTCGCCGGTCTTGCGTATGTTCCGGGCGCCAACGACTCCGGCACCTTCAATCTCGGCATCACGGCCACCGCGACCGAGGCGAACGGCTCGACGAGCGTTCGTCACTCGACCGTGTCGGTGGATGTGGCCGCCGTCGCCGACGCGCCGACGCTGACGGCGACGAACGCGACCGGTACGGAAGATACGGCGGTGCCGCTGAACATCTCCGCCGCGCTCGGCGACGTCGACGGTTCGGAAACGCTGTCG
>JAEUKY010000132.1 GCA_016794005.1 Rhodospirillales bacterium | reverse complement strand
CGGTGCTGGGTCCGTCCGCGTCGCTGGTCGGCCATTTCGTGTGCGGGATCGGGCTGTTCGGCAAGGCGCGGAAGTTCGACCGCCTGCGCCGGAAGCTGGGTCTCGCGCGCGCCGACGTGCTGTGCGTGGGCGACGAGCAGCGCGACGTCGAGGCGACGCGCAAGGCGGGCCTTGCGGCCGGTGCCGTGCTGTGGGGATACGCGAACGCGGACGCGCTCGGCGCCGCGAACCCGGATTTCACGTTCGCGACGATGGAAGAGCTGCGCGCGGTGGCGGCGGGCTAGTACGCGAACTCGTCGTAGATCGGCTTCACGCTGCCGCCCCATTCGCCGTGGAAGCGCGCGAGCTTGCGCTCGGCCGGGGTGATGCCGCTGTCGACGATCTGCTGCAGCGGGTTGAGGAAGTGCGTCTCGTCGCCGTCGCCCATGCGGTTGAAGCGCGCGCGCGCGGCAAGGCCCTTGCGCGCGATGGCCACCATCTCGCGCGCCACGTCCAGCACGGTGCCCTTGCGGAACGGGGCCTTCAGCGCCAGGCGCGGCACGTCGCGCCGCAGGGCCTGCATCTCGTCGATGGTCCAGTCCTTGACCAGCTGCGAAGCGGCGTCCAGTGCGGCATCGTCGTAGAGCAGGCCCACGAACAGGGCCGGCAGCGCGCACAGGCGGTTCCACGGGCCGCCGTCGGCACCGCGCATTTCCAGATACTTCTTGAGACGCACTTCGGGGAACGCGGTCGTCACGTGGTCGGCCCAGTCGCCGGTCGTGGCGGGGCCGGCGGCGGCGAGATCCTTGTATTCGCCCGCCATGAACTTGCGGAACGAGCGGCCGGCGACGTCGATGTATTTCCCGTCGCGGTAGAGGAAGTACATCGGCACGTCGAGCAGCCAGTCCGCGTAGCGCTCGTAGCCCATGCCCGGTTCGAACACGAACGGGATCAGGCCGCAGCGGTCGGGATCGGTGTCCGTCCACATCTGGCTGCGATAGCTGAGGTACCCGGAGGGTTTTCCTTCGAGGAAGGGCGAGCTTGCGAAGATCGCGGTCGCCACCGGCTGCAGGGCCAGCGACGCGCGATACTTCTTCACCATGTCGGCTTCCGACGCGAAGTCGAGATTGACCTGCACCGTGCAGGTGCGGACCATCATGTCGAGCCCGAGCCTGCCGCGCTTGGGCATGTATTCGCGCATGATCTTCGTGCGGCCCTTGGGCATCCAGTGCATCTCGTCGCGCCGCCATTCGGGCGCGAAGCCCATGCCGAGCATGCCCACGCCCAGTTCGGCGGCGACGGTCTTGCACTCGACCAGATGCTGGTTCGTCTCGTCGCAGGTCTGGTGGATGTTGTCGAGCGGCGCGCCCGACAGCTCGAACTGGCCGCCCGGTTCCAGCGTGACCGAACACAGGCCCTTCAGCAGCGCGATGGGCTTGCCGTTCTCCTCGACCGGGTTCCAGCCGAAGCGCACCAGCCCCTCGATCATCGCGCGCACGCTGGCCTTCTGCCCTTCGTAGGGCAGCGGCCTGTGGTCGGCGAGCGTGAACAGGAACTTCTCGTGCTCGGTGCCGATGCGCCACTGCGCTTTCGGCTTCTCGCCCGAGGCGATCCAGTCGACGAGCTGGCGCTTGGACGCGATGGGTTCGCCGCGGGAGGTCGGTGGAGCTGACATAGAGGTTTCTTTCGGACTCTTGTTTCAGGTCGGCGCGAAGCGCGGCTTCTTGTCCGCGTCGGGTGCGATCGACTGGAACACCGCGAGTGCCGCGATGGCGGCGGTGTCCGCGCGCAGCACGCGCGGTCCCAGTCCCACCGGTCTAACATCGGCACGTTTGCGGAGCATATCAAGTTCCTCGGCCGAGAAACCGCCCTCGGGCCCGGTCAGAATGGCCCATGGTTTCGTAAGGTCTTCCTTCGCCAGGACCGCGGCGATGGCGTTTCCGCCGCCGCCTTCGTCGCACAGCACGATGTTGCGGTCCTTCGGCCAGTTCGCCAGCGCCTGCGCAAGCGTTACGCACGGCTTCACGTCGGGCACGCTCAACCGCTCGCTCTGCTCGGCCGCCTCGGTCGCGGTGGCGCGCAGGCGGTCTTCGTTGACGCGTTCGACGTTCGTGTGGCGCGTGAGGACGGGCCAGAGTGCGGAGACTCCAAGCTCCGTCGCCTTCTCGGCGACGAAATCGAGGTGTGCTCGCTTGATGGGTGCAAAGACGAGCCACAGGTCCGGCTCGCGCATCGGTGCACGCCGCCGCGCGACGAGCCTGAAATCGACGCTGTGCTTGCCGTAATCCGCGACCTCGGCCGCGTACTCGCCGTCGCGCGCGTTGAACAGCGCCACGACGCTGCCCGCCGGCAGGCGCAGCACGTTGCGAAGATAGTGCGCCTGTCCGCCTTCGAGCCGCGCGGCCGCACCCGTCAGGTCGACGGGCGCATGCAGGCGCGCGCGCGGGCGGGGCGGGGTGCTGGACGCGGGCGGCTTCGACATGGGATCGTGCTAGCACATGACCGATACGGCGCAAACCGCGGCAAGCGACATCCCGAAGGGCGGCTGGGTGGACCGGTTCCTGCCGCGTGGCTGGCGCCCTTATGCGCGGCTCTCGCGGCTCGACCGGCCCATCGGCACGTGGCTGCTGCTGTTCCCGTGCTGGTGGTCGATCCTGCTGGCACGCCCCGCACCGGGCGAAGCGCTGTGGCTGTTCGCGCTGTTCGGTCTGGGGGCATTGGTCATGCGCGGGGCCGGCTGCACCTACAACGATCTGGTCGACCGCGAATTCGACGCGGCCGTCGCGCGCACCGCCGACCGGCCGATCCCGTCGGGGCAGGTCAGCGTGCGCGCCGCGATCGCGTGGCTGGTGGCGCAGCTCGTCGTCGGCCTCGTCATCCTGCTGCAGCTCAATCTGGCGTCCATCGGGCTCGGCGTGCTGTCGCTGCTGCTCGTCTTCACCTATCCCCTGATGAAGCGCGTCACGTGGTGGCCGCAGTTCTTCCTCGGCCTCGCGTTCAACTGGGGCGCGCTGATGGGCTATGCGGCCGTGCAGGGCGGCCTCGACGCCGCACCGCTGCTGCTCTATCTCGCCGGCATTTTCTGGACGCTGGGCTACGACACGATCTACGCGCACCAGGACAAGGAGGACGACGCGCTGATCGGCGTGAAATCCTCCGCGTTGCGGCTGGGCGACCGCACGGTGCCGGCCCTCTATTTCTTCTACGGGGCGACGGTCGCCGTGCTCGCGATGGCGGGCTCGGCCGCCGGGCTCGGCCTTGCCTATAACGCGGCGCTCGCATTGGGTGCCGCCCAGCTCGTCTGGCAGGTGCGCGCGGGCCGCATCGACGATCCGGCCGACTGCCTTGCCAAGTTCAAGTCGAACCGGCTTTTCGGCTGGATCGTGCTCGCCGGGATCGGGCTCGGCGCCTTGTGAGCCTCGACCGCGCCGAATTCATCCGCGCCCAGACGCGCCTTCAGGCCCCGCCACTGATCCCCGAGATCGTGCTGCATCTCGCCGCGCGTGCGACCGATCTGTGGGAAGCGACCGAGGCGAAGCTGGAAGCGACCGGCCTGCCGCCGCCCTACTGGGCCTTCGCGTGGCCGGGCGGGCGGGCCCTTGCGCGCCTGCTGCTCGACCGGCCGGAATTCGCGAAGGGCAGGCGCGTGCTCGATTTCGCGGCCGGCTGCGGGATCGCGGCCATCGCGGCGGCCAAGGCGGGGGCAGCACACGTGACCGCCAGCGAGATCGACGAATTCGCGGGCACCGCCATGGCGCTCAACGCGGCGGCCAACGGCGTGGCGCTGGACGTGCGGCTCGACGACGTGACCGCACTGGTGCCGCCGCCCGCCTTCGACCTGATCCTCGCCGGCGACGTGTTCTACGAAAAGCCGATGGCCGAGAAGATCTGGCCGTGGCTGAAGGCGCGCAAGGCGGCGGGGGCGGTCGTGCTCGTCGCCGATCCGGGCCGTGCCTATCTGCCGGGCAGCGGCCTTGCCGAGATCGCGCGCTACGACGTGCCGACCGATCTCGACCTCGAGGATCGCACGGTGCGCACGACGCGCGTGCTGACGGTCGAATGACGGACGTTGCCGCCTTGCCACAGGTGACTCGGAAGAGTCGTGCCTCGCTTGCATGCGTGCTGGCGACTCGCGTGCGCGGACCTCTATAGTCGGACAAATGTCCGCTTCCCCCGAAATCTACGAACGCATCTACCGCCTGTTCACCGCACCCGTGTCGGCTTTCGACTGCGGGGCGCGCTGTGCCGCGCACAACGGCGGCACGCCGGTCTGCTGCTCGACCGACGACGCGATCCCGATCGTCGACAACCACGAATGGACGCTGCTGAAGTCGCGCAGCGACCTGTGGCGCGAGTTCGTGCCGCCCGACAAGGCGACGGAGAAGGAACTCTCCGACCTGCACCACGATTGCACGGCCATCGAATGCAAGGGGGCGGCGTTCTGCGAACGCGACAACCGCTCGATGTCGTGCCGGACCTTCCCGTTCTTCCCCTACATCACGCGCGAGGGCGACCTCGTGGGCATGTCGGTGTTCTGGACGTTCGAGGACCGCTGCTGGGTGCAGTCGCAGCTCCAGATCGTCAACCAGCGCTTCCTCGACGAGTTCGTCGCGGCCTACGAGATGCTGTTCGCCGTCGACAAGGACGAGTTCGCGGCCAACCGCGACCATTCGGCCGCCATGCGCCGCGTCTTCGCGCGCCGCGATCGCCCGATCCCGCTGATCGGGCGCGACGGCCGGCTCTACAAGGTCACGCCGCGCGAACACCGGATCGTGCCCGCGCGCTTCGCCGAATTCGGCCGCTGGGGCTTCTACAAGGACGAGGCGGCCGTCGCCCCGGCCCCCAACTGGGCGAAGACCGATCCGCGTTCGCTCGAAGGCCTCGATCTGCCCGTGCAGGCGCAGGCGGCGGACTAGGCGTATAGGAACGTCCCCAGCACGACCCAGCGCGCGGCGCGTCCGCCCCGCGCTTCGAGCGGCGTGGTGTAGTGCCAGAAGGGCAGGCGATAGGCCGTGACGGTTCCGGGCGCCGAAATATCGACCGTTTCGGTCAGATGCCCGTCCTTCGCATAGACCAGCAGCTGGCGCGCCACGTCGCGCGCGAACATCAAATGCAGGTCGAAATAGCCGCCCTTGGCGCGCGGCTCTTCCGGGTGGTGGTCGGTGTGCGGGCCGGCATAGTCGCCCGGCCCGTAGCGCAGCACCTGCCGGCCGAAGGCGGGGTCGAGGGCGCGGCCCGCCAGCTTTGCCGCGAACTCCATATAGCTTTCCGACCGCAGCATGGCGGTGAGGCCGATCTCGCCGGCGACCGATGCCGCCTTCGTGCGCGCGGCGTCGATATCGGCGGTCGAAACGCGCACGGTCTTGGGCAGCCGCTCCTGGTAGTTGCGCGTCTGGCCGGCGATCGATTCCGGCGGGATCGCGCGTTCCATCGGCTTCACGACGGGGCCCAGCGAACGTTCGAGCAGCGCGAAGGCCGCCTTCGCCTTCGTCGGGGCGATCAGCCGCGCGTCGGCGAAGAACGGATCGGCGGGCGGGCCGGCAAAACGGCGGCCGCGCGGCATCAGCAGATCGGCGAACTGGGCGGGAAAACGGCGCATCGGCCGGCGGGTTGTCGCAAGTCCGTCCGCGGCTTGCAAGCGGGCGTTCCACCTATATAGTCGCGCCCATGCCCTACGCGTCGCTGCGCGACTTCGTCGAACGCCTCGAAAAATCCGGCCGCCTCGTGCGCGTGTCCGAGCCGGTCTCGACCGTGCTGGAGATGACCGAAATCCAGACCCGCCTGCTCGCCGAAGGCGGGCCGGCCGTTCTGTTCGAAAAGCCGGTGAAGGCCGACGGCTCGCTTTCGCCGATCCCGGTCCTCGTCAACCTGTTCGGCACGGTCGAGCGCGTGGCCTGGGGCATGGACCGCGAGCCGCACCAGTTGAAGGAGGTCGGCGAAACGCTCGCCTTCCTGCGCCAGCCGCAGCCGCCGGAAGGCTGGCGCGAGGCGCTCGATCTCGTCCCGCTCGCCAAGACCGTGCTGTCGATGAAGCCGTCGACGCGCATGCTGGGGACGGCCCCGTGCCACGAGACGGTGCTGACCGGCGACGACATCGACCTTGCCCGCCTGCCGATCCAGACCTGCTGGCCGGGCGAACCCGCGCCGCTGATCACGTGGCCGCTGGTCGTGACCAAGGGGCCGGGCGGGGCGCGCGAGGACGGCTTCAATCTCGGCATCTACCGCATGCAGGTGACGGGCCGGAACACCACGCTGATGCGCTGGCTCAAGCAT
>JAEUKY010000126.1 GCA_016794005.1 Rhodospirillales bacterium | reverse complement strand
CTCAACGCCACGATCGAGGCGGCGCGCGCGGGCGACGCCGGCAAGGGCTTCGCCGTCGTCGCCTCGGAAGTGAAGAACCTCGCCAACCAGACCGGCCGGTCGACCGAGGATATCGACCGTCAGGTCGGCGAGATCCAGGCCGCGACCGAGGCGGCCGTGAAGGCCGTGGGCGAGATCGGCGAGCGCATCCGCGAAGTCGACGAAGTGGCTTCGGCCATCGCCGCGGCGATGGAAGAACAGGGTGCGGCCACGCAGGAGATCGCGCGCAACGTGGGCCAGACGGCCGAGGCGGCGCGCGAAGTCTCGTCCAAGATCCAGAACGTCAGTCGCGAAGCGGACTCGGTGGGTACCCGCGCCGCCGAGGTACGCGAGGCGGTGGCGGGCGTGGGCAACAGTCTGGACGAGCTCAAGCGCATCCTCGTGCGCGTCGTGCGCACGTCGACCGCCGACGCCGACCGGCGCAGGTTTCCGCGCTTCGCGATCAAGGCCTCGGTCGAGGTGACCGACGTGGTCAACAAGAAGCTTCCGGCCGCGCTGCTCGACGTCTCGGAAGGCGGCGCGCATTTCCGGTGCGAAGCGCCGCTGCGCCAGGGCGAGCAGGGCCAGATCCGTTTCGAGGGCTTCGTCCAGCCGATGAACTTCACCGTGCGTTTCAAGGAGAAGGACTCGGTCCATGTCGAGTTCGCGACGAGCCCCGCCTTCACGTCGTGGATCGCCGCGCGCAGTGCCGGCCTGCGCCCCGTCGACGCCGCGTGAACGCGCTAATCCATTGGAATTAATACGTTTGTAGTCGGTAAATTATATCAATCTTAATCTGTAGAGCCTGAACATCGGCGCGCTTCGAAGGCGCGCCGATGTCTTTATCGCGCGCCCAACCGATACGGAGACGCGCGCAATGACGTTTCGCAACGCCTGCGGCCTGCTTGTCCTGGCACTCCTCGCGAGTCTGCCGGCCTTCGCGCAGGCCCCGCTCAAGGAACAGTACCGCCGCCCGGCCGAGATCCCCTTCCCCGCCGCAAATCCCTACACGCCCGAGAAGGCCGCACTGGGCAAGGCGCTGTTCTTCGAGCCGCGCCTGTCGGGCGCGCAGAACATGACCTGCGCCACGTGCCACAACCCGTCCTTCGGCTGGGAAGTGCCGGTCAAGACCGCCATCGGCGCCAAGAACGAACCGCTGGGCCGCCAGGCGCCCACCGTGCTCAACGTCGCGTGGATGGAGCATTTCTTCTGGGACGGGCGCGCGCCCAACGCCGAGGCGCAGGCCAAGGGCCCCATCGAGGCCGACGTCGAGATGAACCTGCCGCTGGCCGAAGCGGTGAAGCGGCTGGGGGCGATCCCGGAATACCGGACATGGTTCGGCCGCGTCTTCCCCGGCGAAGGGATCACGCCCGACAGCATCGTCAAGGCGATCGCCACGTTCGAGCGCACGGTCGTGGCGAGCTATTCGCCGTTCGACGCGTGGATCGACGGCGACGAGAACGCGATCCCCGCCGCCGCCAAGCGCGGCTTCGAGCTGTTCAACAGCAAGGCGAAGTGCAACGCCTGCCATACCGGCTGGAACTTCACCGACAACCGCTTCCACAATATCGGCACGCCGTCCGACGATATCGGCCGCGGCAAGTACGAGCCGCAAAACGTCAAGGCGCAGGGTGCCTTCAAGACGCCGTCGCTGCGCGACATCGAGCAGCGCGCCCCCTACATGCACAACGGCAGCGTGGCCACGCTCGTCGACGTGATGGTCCACTACGTGACCGGCGGCGGGGACTCGCCGTCGAAATCGCCGCTGATGCAGCCGGTCCCGCTCAACGCCGACGAGGTGAACGACATCGTCGCGTTCATGCGCTCGCTGACCGGCTCCAAGCAGGTCGTCACACTGCCCATCCTTCCGAACTGAGGAGACCCGGACGTGCCCATTCTCGCCCGCCTGCTGCTCGCCTTCGCGTCGATCCTCGCCCTTGCGGCCCTGCAGGGTGCCGTCGCGGTGTGGAAACTCTCCGACCTGTCCGCCGCCGTCGAGACGGGCATGGAACGCCCCGTCGTCGGCGTCGATGCCGCGCGCTCGGCCTGGGACGCGTTCCGCAACGCGCAGGCGCATCTGGAAAACGTCACCGCCGCCATCCGCGTGCCCGAGGGGGCGGCGGCCCTGGCCGAGTTCGCGACGCGCATCGACAAGGTGAAGGGCGAGCTTGCCCGCGTGCGCGCGACCGATCCGGACGCGGCGACCGCACAGGTGCTGGGCGAGGCGGGCGACCTGCTGGCACGCTGGGAGCGCGACGCGCGCACGCTGCTGGGCGAACGGCCGGCGACTTCCATCGCCTCGCCCCACCGCATGGCGCAGCTCGAAACGCAGGTGCGCGCGGCCCTCGACCGCACGGTCGCCGCCGCCGTCGCGGCCGCCGAACGTCAGCGCGCCGAGATCCGCGCCGACATCGCCTTCGCGCGCACGCTGTCGGTCGGGTTCCTCTTGTTCGCGATGGTCGCGGGTGCCGTCCTCGCCGCCCTGTCGGCCGCCTCGCTGACGCGCCCGCTGGTGCGGCTGGGCAACGACATGCGCCTGCTGTCGTCGGGCAATCTCGACATCCGCATCGTCGACCGCGACCGGCGCGACGAGATCGGCGCCATGGCCAAGGCGCTGGAAGTGTTCCGCGACAACGCCGAGGCCGTCGGCCGCCTCGAATCCGACCGCCGGCAGAACGCGGG
>JAEUKY010000109.1 GCA_016794005.1 Rhodospirillales bacterium | reverse complement strand
GGGCCCGACGGTTCGCTGAACGCGCCGGTGCGCGGCGACGGCGAAGGGACCGGCGAGTGGCAGGACTGGCTGGTCGACGAGACGGCCAACCAGGAGATCAAGCTCGCCGACGACCAGGAAGCCGACCGCCGGCGCAAGCTGCTGGCCAAGGCGCTGGCCACGCTCAACGCGCGCGAGCGCGCGATCCTGGTCGAGCGGCGCCTGAAGGACGAGCCCGCGCGCCTGGAAGACCTCGCCCGGCAGCATGGCATCAGCCGCGAGCGCGTGCGCCAGATCGAGGTGCGCGCGTTCGAGAAGCTGCAGAAGGCGGTGAAGGCCGACGCCGCCGCGGCCGAGACCGCGCGCCTGGAAGCGCTCGGGCGGCGCTGATCAGTTCGCGGCCGGCGGGGGTTCCTCGCGCACGCCGTCGCCCCACTCGGCGATCAGGTTCTGCTGGCGGCGCTGGAGCGCGCGCAGCCGGTTTTCCGCGCGGTTTTCGTAAATGGTATTGACGACGATGGGGAACAGCCAGCACAGCGCGTAGGCGAACACGGCCGCCGCATAGACCGAGAACCACGCGAACGGATTGCCCAGGATCTCGCGCCCGCCCGAACGGCCGGCCTGCGCCAGCCCGTCGAGCAGGAAGGGCAGCATGGCGCCGGCACTGAGCGTGCCCACGGCGATGGCGTCGTGCTTCTCGCGCGAGGGATCGGTGACGAGGGCCGCGAGCGTGGGCAGCATGCCGGCGACGACGAACAGGCACAGCCACGGCACGTTCCATCCCAGCCACGCGAGCACGGCGAGCACGCCCACGCCGGCGGTCGCCAGCGTCATCGGGCTGCGCTGCTTGGGCGTCTTGGGCTTGGGTTTCTTGGCCATCAGAACAGCCTCAGCAGCAGCGAGCCGATGCCGACCACGCCCGAAAGGCTGGCGGCGGTGAGGGCGGCGGTTTCCTTGCCGGTGCGGATCGCATAGGCCGTGCGCGCCTTGGCACCGCCGCGGATCTCGACGATCTCGATCTCGGCGGCGGCGTAGGCTTCCTTGGCCGCGTCGAAGCCCCAGCTGTCGACCTCGCGCATCTTCTCGTTGTCGACGAGGTCGAGGAGCTGCTTGAGATCGCCCTCCTCCGACACCTTGTTGAGCTGGCCGATCTGCGACTGGCGCAGCGGCAGATGCTTGAGCCCGTCGACGAACTGGCGCACCAGCCCGGCGCACCACGCCGTGAGCTTGGGCACCGAGGGCGGCCCGAACTGGGCCTGCAGGTCGGCGAGCAGGCGCAGGATCGAAAGCCCGCCCTGCACGTCCACCTGCTCGGGGTTCATCAGCGCCTTGATCTGCGCCGGATCGGCGCCGGCATGCACGGCGAGGAACGCCGCGATGTGCCGGTCGATCGGCTTGCGGCTGGAACCGGCGGCCGCCTCCAGCGCTTCGAGCACGTGGTCGGGCTCGGACACCCACATGCCCGCGGCCATTTCGGAGAAGCACGGCAGGTTGGGGTTGAGCTCGTAGAGGCAGCGCTCGATCCCGTTGCCGGGGGCCGGATCGTCGATCCATTTGGACAGCCGCTCGACGAAACCGTTGGGCGGGCTGTGCTTGCCGCCGGCCATCTTGTGGAAATGCGCCCACGCACCCAGCGTGCGCGAGCGGATCAGGTCGGCGAAGATCGGGCCCATGCCGGGCTTGCGCATCGCCGCGGCCAGCGCGTTGCCCAGCCCGTCGAGCGTGACCGAATAGCCGCGGAAGCGCACCGGCGCCATCGGGTCGAGCAGGATGCACGCGCGCGCCACGATCGTGGCGTCGTTGAAGGTGGGGTTCGGGTCGCCCGTCGGCTCGGCGACCGACGCCTGGATGCGGTCGTGCAGCTTCTGGTCGCCCAGCGTGTTGCGCACCCACATGGCGATGTTGCCGTTGCGCAGCTCGCGCGCGGCCGCTTCCCAGCGCTTGCCCATGCCGTGCGCGAGGTCGCGCGCGTTCTTGTATTCGCGGTTGCCGAACCTGAAGCCCTTGGCCGCGCGCAGCAGCGGCGGCACGGTCTGCGTCGACTGCTGGCGCTTGCCGTCGATCCAGCCGCGCAGCATCTCGACCGTCCAGCGGTCGCCTTCCCAGTCGTTCGTCAGGCCGCGCATGGCGTCCATCAGCACGGCGGGCAGCTTGTTCATGTCCGAGAACGTGTCGAACGAGCTGCGCTCGATGCGCCGGGAGATCGCCTCCTCCGGGTCGAGGCCGCCGCCGGGCATCGAGCCCTGCGCGAAGGCCATCAGCGTCATGCCGAGCGCGAACATGTCGTCGGCGCGCGTGCCCTCGCCGCGCGCTTCCGGATCGGCCATGGCGCCTTCGATCGTCTCGAAGGCGGCCGGCTGGTCGTAGCCGGGCGGCACGGCAAGGCACGGGCCCAGCACCACGCGCGTGCGCGCCTGGTCGAGCCAGTAGAGGTTCTGCGGGCGCACCGCGCGGTGGATGACGTTGCGAAGGAACATCTCCGACAGCGCGCTTGCGGCCGGGCTCAGCAGATGGCTGATGAGCTTGGGCGGCGTCCACGCGTCGCGCGGGCCCGACTGGTTCCACAGCGGCCCGCCTTCGGGGAAGTCGTAGATCAGCGCCAGGCGCTTGCCGGTGGTGCCCGGCCAGTCGACGAGACCGAAATCGTAGAGCCGCAGCAGGCCCGGCCGGTCAATCGACTTCATCGCCTTGGCGCCCTCGAGGCGCGCGGGCAGCTCGTTGCCGCACACCAGCGCCACGCGCGGCAGGCCGGGATCGCGCGTATCGGTCGCCACGTAGGCGCGCACCGTCGCCGACGACATCTCGGTGATCGGCGTCGACGGGAAGATCTGGAAGCGGTTGCCGAGCGCGACGCTCGGACCGGACGGTCCGGCGACCGCTTCCTTTTCTTCCGGTTCGATGGTGTTCGCTGGCTCGGCCATGACCTCGGAATACCCTCTCCGTCCCGGCCCGCACCCCCCGACTCGGGAGCGCGGATCGAAACGGAGGAATCTACCCCGTTAAGGATTCACAAACCGTTAATTAGGCTAATAAGCCTAAAATGTCAAGCCCGTTTCAGCCCGCGAACGGATCCTCGACGAGGATCGTGTCGTTGCGTTCGGGGCTGGTCGACAGCAGCGCCACGCGGCAGCCGATCAGTTCCTCGATGCGCACGATGTACTTGATCGCGGCGGCCGGCAGCTCGGCGAACGAACGCGCGCCGCGCGTGGATTCCTTCCAGCCGCGCATCGTCTCGTAGACGGGCTTGGCCTTGGCCTGCAGGTGCTGGGCGGCGGGCATCCGGTCGTAGCGGCGCCCGTCGATGTCGTAGGCCACGCACACCTTCAGTTCGTCCATGCCGTCGAGCACGTCGAGCTTCGTCAGCGCGATGCCGCGCAGCCCGCCCACGCGCACGGTCTGGCGCACGAGCACCGCGTCGAACCAGCCGCAGCGCCGCGGCCGGCCGGTGACGGTGCCGAACTCGTGCCCGCGCTCGCCGAGGCCGATGCCGACCGCGTCGGTCAGCTCGGTCGGGAACGGGCCGGAACCCACGCGCGTCGTATAGGCCTTGGTGATGCCGAGCACGAAGCCGGTGTTCTGCGGCCCCACGCCCGAGCCCGTCGCGGCCTGCGCGGCCACCGTGTTCGACGACGTGACGAACGGATAGGTGCCGTGGTCGACGTCGAGGAGTGCCCCCTGCGCGCCCTCGAACAGGATGCGCCTGCCCTTGCGGCACGCCTCGTCGAGGAACGGCCACACCGGATCGACATAGGGCAGGATCTGCGGTGCGATCTCGGCCAGCGCCTTCTCCAGCGCCGTGCGGTCGACCGGCGGGAAGCCCATGCCCTTGCGAAGCGCGTCGTGGTGGCGCAGCAGCTCGTCGATCTTGCCCTTCAGCGTTTCCGGATCGGCGAGGTCGCACACGCGGATCGCGCGGCGCGCGACCTTGTCCTCGTAGGCGGGGCCGATGCCGCGCCCGGTCGTGCCGATCTTGCCGGCCCCGCGCGCTTCCTCGCGCAGCTTGTCGATCTCGGCGTGCAGCGGCAGGATCAGCGGCGCGTTCTCGGCGATGCGCAGGTTCTCGGGCCCCACCGCCACGCCCTTCTCGCGGATCGACGCGATCTCCTTCACCAGGTGCCACGGATCGACGACCACGCCGTTGCCGATGATGCCGAGCTTGCCCGGCCGCACGACGCCCGACGGCAGCAGCGACAGCTTGTACGTGACGCCGTCGATGACCAGCGTGTGGCCCGCGTTGTGGCCGCCCTGGAAGCGCACGACGATCTCCGCGCGCTCGCTGAGCCAGTCGACGATCTTGCCCTTTCCTTCATCGCCCCACTGCGAGCCGACGACGGTGACGTTGGTCATGTTTCTCTTCCCTAAAGGGCGACGGGTTTCCCGTCGCGAAGGACGTGCGTGCAGCCGAGCCGGCGCGCTTCCGTGCCGGCGTCGGCGACGGGGGCGAGGCCCTGGACGATGCGCGTGCCTGCGGCGCGCAGGGCCGCGAGCGTTTCCGGCTTGGTGGCGAAAGGCGCGAAGCAGCGCGCGGCGGTCTCGGGGAACGGGATCGCGCGCAGCACCGTGTCGGTGAAGAGCGTGACGCCCGTCGCGGTCTCGCCCGCGCCTTCCATCAGGTCCTCGCCCGCGAGATAGCGCCCGCCGCGGCCCAGTTCGCCGCGCACGCCGCGCGCGAAGATCGTGAAGGAAAGGCCCTTCTGGTATTCGAAGCCGCGCCGTTCGACCGCGTCGACCGTCAGCGACAGGCCGGGCAACGCGGCGTGCAGCAGGCCGACCGCTTCCTTGAGGCGCGCCACTTCCTTGCGCGCCGTCGGCGGCAGGTCGAGCGCGTCGAGCTTCGCGATCGCGTCGGGCACCGGCCCGCTCGCCGCGATCAGGCCGGCGAGCAGCGCCCCCACCTTGCCGCCGCGCGCGACGACGGCCGCCGCATCCTTGCGGTCGAGGGCGGCGCGCAGGTCCGCCGCCAATTCGGGCGGCACCTGGCTCCAGCCGATGATGGCGGGAACGAGATAGGGGATGGCGAGATCGACCGACACGTTGGCCGCACCCACCTCGGCAAGCGCCGTCGCCGACATCGCGATGATCTCGGCGTCGGCCGCCGCGGCGTCCGAGCCGATCAGCTCCGCACCCACCTGGCCGAACTGGCGTTCCGGGCGCAGCGTGTCGCCCTTCACGCGCATGACCTGGCCGGCATAGGAAAGGCGCAGCGGGCGCGGCTCGCCCTTGAGGCGCGTGGCCGCGATACGCGCGACCTGCGGCGTCATGTCGGCGCGCAGCGCCATCATGCGCTGGCTGTCGGGATCCATCAGGCGGAAGCAGTGGCGCGACATGCCGGCCTGGCTGCCGGCGAGCAGGGAATCCTCGAACTCCACCATCGGCGGCTTGACGCGGGCATAGCCGAAACGCGCGAAGACCTGCGTCGCGCGCCAGACGATTTCGGCTTCCTGATCGGCCTCGGGCGGCAGGGCGTCGCGCAGGCCGGCGGGCAGCAGCGCCCGAGTGACGAGTTCGTTCATTCGAATCCCCGTGGGAACCCCGCACGGGTTCGCGCCTGATTAGCCGTTTTTGCGGCCCCAAGCCAACCGAAAACCCGGCTTGCGGGCTTGTTGACGGGTCTTGACGGATGTTGACGAAACTTTGCGGACCCCCTCCCTAACCCGTTGTCTCCGCTTGCGGAACCTACAAGCGGGTTGACGGTTGACGGGATTTTCATGCCGTCAACATCGTCGAATTCAGGTGCTGTGCTACAAAACCAGTTCATTATCCTAGTATAGGATAATTTGGTTCAAAAAGCGAGCGGGAAATCGAGACCCCGCAATCCTGCCCGTCAAACCTTGCGCGTACCACTTTTTGTAGTATTTCGTTCGCCGTGATACTCGGCCACCGACAAAAGCCTCCGAGGACTTGCGGGCCATGTATCCAATCAGATACATTCCATGACGGTCGAGTTTCGGAAAACCGCCTTGTTCGATCGCTGGCTGCACGCGCTTCGCGATGCGAGGGCGAAGGCCCGCATCGTGGCGCGCCTGCGAAGCGCCGAGTTCGGAAATTTCGGCGACTGCCGGCCGGTCGGCGAAGGCGTAAGCGAAATGCGGATCCATGCCGGGCCGGGCTACCGGGTCTATTTCACGCGACAGGCGCAGACCGTGTATCTGCTCCTGCTCGGTGGCGACAAGGGATCGCAGAAGCGCGATATCCGGCGCGCCCGCGAACTGGCGCGCGCACTTTAGGAGCGGCACGATGGCAAAGGCGAAGCACAGCCGTTTCGACGCGGCCGACTATCTCGACGATCCGGAGACGATCGCCGAATACCTTGCCGCCTGCCTTGAAGACCCCAACCCGGCCGTGTTCGTCGCCGCACTCGGCGACGTCGCGCGCGCGAAAGGGATGGCGAATGTCGCGCGAAAGGCAGGGCTCGGACGCGAAAGCCTCTACAAGGCGCTGGAAGCCGGCGCCCAGCCACGCCACGAAACGGTTCGCCGCGTGGTCGAGGCGCTCGGCCTCAAACTGACGGTCGAAGCCGCCTAGAACGTCAGCGGCCGCACGCGCAGCACCTGCGGCAGGGCGCGGACCTTGGCGAGGATCGCGTCGCCGATCGGCTGGTCGACGGCGATGAGGCAGATCGCCTCGCCGCCGCGCGTCTGACGGCCCAGGTTGAACGACGCGATGTTGATGCCCGCGTCGCCGAACAGCCGGCCGATCGAGCCGATGAAGCCCGGCTTGTCCTGGTTGCGCACATAGACCATGTGCGGCATGAACTCGGCCTCCAGCGGCACTTCGGCGATCTCGACGATGCGCGGCTTGGCGTTGCCGAACAGCGAGCCGGCGATCTTGCGCACGTTGCCGTCCGAGACGACCGTCACGCGGATCAGCGTCGGGTAGTCCGACGCGCGGTCGTGGCGCGTCTCGGTGACGGCGATGCCGCGTTCGCGCGCGACGGCGGGGGCCGAAACCGTGTTGACGCTTTCGATCTGCGCGCCGAGGAAGCCTGCGATCACGCATGCCGTCAGCGGCTTGGTGTTGAGGTTGGCGACGCTGCCCTCGTATTCGATCGACAGCGACTTGACGTTCTCGTCCTGGAGCTGGCCCAGATACGAACCGAGATTCGTGGCGAGCTGCATGTAGGGCTTCAGCTTCGGCGCGTCCTCGGCCGAGACCGACGGCATGTTGACCGCGTTCGTCACGGCACCCGTCAGCAGATAGTCCGACATCTGCTCGGCCACCTGCAGGGCGACGTTCTCCTGCGCCTCGCTGGTCGAAGCCCCCAGATGCGGCGTGCAGATCACGTCGTCGCGCCCGAACAGCGGGTTTTCCTTCGCGGGTTCGGTCAGGAACACGTCGAGGGCGGCACCGGCCACCTGCCCGCTGTCGAGGGCGGCCTTCAGGTCGGCCTCCACGATCAGCCCGCCGCGCGCGCAGTTGACGACGCGCACGCCCTTCTTGGTCTTGGCGAAGGCCTTCGCGTCGAGGATGTTCTTCGTCTGCTCGGTCAGCGGCGTGTGCAGCGTGATGAAATCGGCGCGCGCCAGCAGCGTGTCGAGATCGGCCTTCTCCACGCCCATCGCCTGCGCGCGCTCGGGCGTCAGGAACGGGTCGTAGGCGACGACCTTCATCTTGAGGCCGATGGCGCGGTCCGCGACGATCGAGCCGATATTGCCCGCCCCGATCAGGCCCAGCGTCTTGCCGGCCACTTCCACGCCCATGAAGCGGTTCTTCTCCCACTTGCCGGCCTGCGTCGACTTGTCGGCGGCCGGAAGCTGGCGGGCGAGCGCCATGATCATCGCGATGGCGTGCTCGGCCGTCGTGATCGAGTTGCCGAACGGCGTGTTCATCACGACGATGCCGCGCGCGGTGGCGGCCGGCACGTCGACATTGTCGACGCCGATGCCCGCGCGCCCGATCACCTTCAGGTGCGTGGCGGCCGACAGGAGGTCGGCGGTCGCCTTGGTGGCCGAGCGGATCGCGAGCCCGTCGTAGTTGCCGATGATCGCCTTCAGCTCGTCGGGCTTGAGGCCGACCTTCATGTCGGTCTCGATACCGCGCTGCTTGAAGATGTCGACGGCGCGGGGCGAAAGGGCGTCGGAGATGAGGACCTTGGGCATGTGGAACTCCTCGCGCGGGGACTCCGCGCGGCGAAAAGAAACGGAAAAAGGATCAGGCGGCCTTGGCGAGCCCGGACTTGGCTTCCGCGAAGGCCCATTCGAGCCAGCCGAACAAGGCTTCGAGATCGGACGTCTCGACCGTCGCACCCGCCCAGATGCGAAGCCCCGGCGGGGCATCGCGATAGGCGTCGATGTCGTAGGCGACCTTCTCGGCCTCGAGCAGCGCCACCATCTTCTTCGAGAAGGCGGCCTTGCCCTCGGCGTCCAGTGCGGCGACGGCCGGGTCCTGGATGACCAGGCACACCGACGTGCACGAGCGGATCGCCTTGTCGGCGGCGAGGAAGCCGATCCACGGCGTCTTCGCGGCCCACGCCTCGATCGCGGCGAGGTTGGATTCCGAACGCTTCACGAGTGCTTCGAGCCCGCCGATCTTCTCGGCCCAGATCAGGCCGTCGAGCGCGTCCTCGACCGCCAGCATCGACGGCGTGTTGATCGTCTCGCCCTTGAACACGCCCTCGATCAGCTTGCCGCCCTGCGTGAGGCGGAAGAGCTTGGGCATCGGCCAGGGCGGATTGTACGTGGTGAGCCGTTCGACGGCGCGCGGGCTGAGCACGATCATGCCGTGCTGGCCTTCGCCGCCCAGCACCTTCTGCCAGGACCAGGTGGTGACGTCGAGCTTGTCCCACGGCAGGCGCATGGCGAACGTCGCCGACGTGGCGTCGCAGATCGTCAGGCCCTTGCGGTCGGCCTTGATCCAGTCGCCGTTCGGGACGCGCACGCCCGACGTGGTGCCGTTCCACGTGAACAGCACGTCGTTGTCGAAATCGACGGACTTGAGATCGGGAAGCTTGCCGTAGCCGGCCTCCAGCGTGCGCGTGTCCTTGAGCTTCAGCTGCTTGACCGCGTCGGTCACCCAGCCCGCCCCGAAGGATTCCCACGTCAGCAGGTCCACGCCGCGGGGCCCGAGCAGCGACCACATCGCCATCTCGACCGCACCCGTATCCGACGCCGGCACGATGCCGATGCGGTAGTCGGCCGGGATGCCGAGCACGCGGCGCGTGCGCTCGATCACGTCGAGGAGCTTGGCCTTGCCCAGCTTCGAGCGGTGCGAGCGCCCGAGGGCGGCGTCTTTCAGGTTTTCAAGGGACCATCCGGGGCGCTTGGCGCAGGGACCGGACGAAAAATTGGCGCAATTCGGACGTAGAGTCGGTTTTGTCATGTGAGCTCTTCCTTTCAGAAGAGCCGGGACCCGTTGGGAGGTCCTGGCCCGGGGCCGCTTGTAGGGAGTACCCCGGGCCAGCGCAACCGAATTTTTCTAAATCTCCACGCGCGTGCCCAGTTCGACGACCTTGCCGGGCTGGATGCGGAAGAAGTCGCCCGCATTGGCGCCGAGCCGGTAGAGCGCGATGAAAAGCCGCTCCTGCCAGCGCGGCAGGCACGGGTTGCGCGACGCGGCCAGCGCGTTGCGGCCGATGAAGTACGAAACGCGCATCTCGTCCCACGCATGGCCCATGCGGCCGAGTCGCGCCAGCGCCTTGGGCACGTCGGGCGCCTGCATGAAGCCGAACCGGATGCGCACGGCGAGGAACCCCTTGCCCAGATCCTCGACCGACAGCCGCTCCGCACCCGGCACGCGTGGGACCGAAAGCGTCTCGACCGTCGCGAGGATCACGCGTTCGTGGAGGATCTGGTTGTGCTTGAGGTTGTGCAGCATCGCGCGCGGGATCTCCGCCGGGCGGGCTGTCATGAACACGGCCGTGCCGGGCACGCGGTGCGGCTTGCCGGGCTCGATCCGGGCAAGGAAGCTCGCCGTCGGCAGCGAGTCCGCACTTTCCTGTTCGGCCAATGCCGCGCGCCCGCGCCGCCACGTCCACATCACGGCGAACACGGCCGCACCGATCAGGACCGGGATCCAGCCGCCCGACGCGATCTTCAGGAGGTTCGCCGACAGGAACGCGAGGTCGACGACGAGGAAGCCGCCGAGCACGAGCGCCACGCGCGCGAGGCTCCAGCCCCACAGGTGGCGCGCGGCCGTCATCGCCAGCAGCGTCGTGACCGTCATCGTGCCGGTGACGGCGATGCCGTAGGCGCTGGCGAGCTTCTCGGACGAGCCGAAGCCGACCACCAGCGTGGCCACGCCGGCAAGCAGCGCCCAGTTGACCGCCGAGACGTAGATCTGGCCGATCTCGCTCTGCGAGGTGTGGCGCACGCGCATGCGCGGACTTAGGCCCAGCAGCGTGGCCTGCTGCGCCATCGAGAAGGCGCCCGAGATCACGGCCTGCGAGGCGATGACGGTGGCGGCGGTGGCGAGGGCGACCAGCGGCAGCAGCGCCCAGGCCGGCGCCATCCGGTAGAACGGGTTCTCGATCGCCGCCGGATCGGCGAGCACGAGCGCGCCCTGCCCGAAATAGTTCACCAGCAGTGCCGGCAGCACCAGGCCGAACCACGCCCAGCGGATGGGCCTGGCGCCGAAATGCCCCATGTCGGCATAGAGCGCTTCGCCGCCCGTGATCGCGAGCACGACCGCACCCAGCGTGGCGAACGCGATCCAACCGTTGTCGGCGAAGAACGCGAGGGCATAACGCGGATCGACCGCGCGCAGCACGCCCGGATTGCCGGCGATGTGGACGAGGCCGAGGACGAGCAGCGTGGCGAACCACACGACCGTCACCGGCCCGAACAGCGAGCCAACGCCCTTGGTGCCGAAGCGCTGCGCCAGGAACAGCACGACGAGGACGCCGAGCGAGATGGGCAGCACGAACGGTTCGAACGCGTCGGTCGCGATCTTGAGCCCCTCGACCGCCGACAGCACCGAGATCGCCGGCGTCAGCACGCAATCGCCGTAGAACAGGGCCGCGCCCACCACGCCGAGCGCGAAGAGCGCGCGCTTGGCGCCCTCGTCGAGCGTGCGGCCCTGCAGCGTCAGCGCCATCAGCGCCAGCACGCCGCCCTCGCCGCGATTGTCCCAGCGCATGGCGAGCACGACGTATTTGAGCGTGATCACGCCGACCAGCGCCCAGAAGATCAGCGACAGGATACCCAGAACGCTCGCCTCGCCGAGGCCCGCCCCGGCATTGAGGCTTTCGCGAAGCGCGTAGAGCGGGCTTGTGCCGATGTCGCCATAGACGACGCCGACGGCGGCGAGCGTCAGTTTGAGCACGTCCTTTGCCGACGGCGCGTTGGCGCCGTCGATTGTGGTCGTCATCGATTTTCTCCTGCGTTGGCTTCCGGACTCCGATTGCCTTTCGAGGCGTCGGCGGGGAATGCGGGCGTCGGAATAGACCCGCCTGCCCCGTCGCGGTCGTGCCATTCGCGCATGGCTGGCGCGGATGCCGGCGCATGGCGCGGCGGCACCGCTTCTTGCATCCAACCTGCTATGTGCTTGATCCGATTCGTTCGGTTAGGATGGCGGTATGTCCCATCCCGTCGTCCGTCCGAACGGTATCGTCGGTACGCTAACGATCGCGGACCGCACGTTTGCCTGCGCCTTGGGCAAAGGCGGCGTGGTGCCCGGTGCCGAAAAGCGCGAAGGCGATGGTGCAACGCCGGCGGGCACATGGAAACTGCGCGACGGATTCTGGCGGGCCGACCGGCTCGAACGCCCGAAGGGGCCGCTCGCCTTCGCCGCGATCCGAAGCGACATGCTGTGGGACGACGACCCGGCCTCGCCCACGTACAACACGCTGCTGCGCTGCGACGTGCCCGACCATCCCGAGCGCCTGATGCGCGCCGACCATGTCTACGACATCGTGATACCGCTGGGATTCAACGACGGACCCATTGTCGCGGGGCGCGGCAGCGCCATCTTCCTGCATGTGGCGCGCGACGGCTACGCGCCGACGGCCGGCTGCGTGGCGCTCGCGCGCGACGATCTGGTCGAACTCGTCGGCCTTCTCGGCCCGTCACCCGAGATCGAGATAAAAAACGCGAACTGAACCCGGAGGAACCCCCATGCGCGCTTCAGCACTTGCCCTCGCCCTTGCGGCCGGCCTTTCGCTGCCCGCCCTTGCCCAGATGCCGCAATTGCCGGCGGTCCCGCAGCTTCCCGTGCAGATCCCCGGGGCACCCGCGGCCGCACCGGCGGCGGCACCCGCCCCCGTCGCGCGCGCGGGCGGCACGTTCGTCAACCGCGACGGGCGCGAGATCGGCACCGTGGCGCTGGTCGAAGGCCCGCGCGGTGTCGCGATCAACATCCAGATCCGCGAAGGCGGCCTGCTGCCGGGCCGCAAGGGCATCCACATCCATTCGGTCGGCACCTGCGCCGACGGGGCCGCCGGCTTCGTCGCGTCGGGAGCGCATCTGGGCGCACCGGGCCTCGCGCACGGGCTGCTCAATGCGACGGGCGATTACGGCGACCTGCCGAACCTGATCGTGCATCGCGACGGCTCGGTCGAGGTCGAGATGTTCTCGACGCTGGTTTCCATCGGCGGCGTTTCGGGCCGCGGCACGCTGCTGGACGCCGACGGGGCCGCCTTCGTCGTCCACCAGAACCCCGACGACCACACGAGCCAGCCCATCGGCGGTGCCGGCCCGCGCGTCGCCTGCGCGACCGTGCAGCGGCAGAACTAGACGGCGCCGGCGCGGATCACGAGCCGCACGTCGCACGCCCCGCCGGGAAAACGCCGTTCGACGAGTTCGGCGCTGCCGCCGCGCACGCGGAATTCCGCGCGGCGAAGCCGCACAGTACCCGCCGCGGCGTCTTCGGGAGCGGTCGTCGCCGTCCCCCAGCGCGCGACGGCCGCTTCGTAGCCGCGCTCGAACGCGGGGCGGCAGGCAGGCGGGCTGTCCAGCGCCTCGATCTCCGTCACGCGGCCGTCGGCGAACGTCGCCATGACGCTTGCCCCGCCGCGCTCGACCATCACCGCGTCCATGCCGCCGCACAGCACGCCCGAAAGCGCGCCGGGCCCGGCAAGCGAAAGTGCGACCGGCTTCGCCATGCCGAGCGCGAAGGGCGAGCCCGTGTCCGCGCGCATGCCGGCACCCGCGTCGAGCAGCAGCAGCACGCACAGCAGGGCGGGCACCGGGTTCATTTCTGGCTCTTCGGCCCGAACACCCAGTTCCCGTCGACGAACGTCGCCTGCAGGTCGTCGACCGGGTATTCCACGCCGTCGCCCGGCGTGCGGTCGCCGATCTCGAGATAGACCGCTTCGCCCGACGAACGGTTGACGATCTGGTGCGCGACGCCGCCTGCGGGAAACCCTGCGCACATGCCGGGATAGAGCTGCACGTCGCCCTTGTCGGTCACCAGCGTCGGCGTGCCCGACACGACGTATATGAACTCGTCCTGCCGGCTGTGGCGATGCAGAAGGGCGGATTCCCCGCCGGGCGCCATCGTCGTCAGGTTGACGCCGAAATTCTTCAGCCCGAACGGATCGCCCAGTACGCGCTTCTCGCGCCCGGCCATGCGCGAAAAGAACGGCTCGGGATAGCCCGAGCGTTTCGCGCGGACCGGGACCGCGCGCGAATCGACCGCAAGCGACGGATCGGCCTTCGCCGCCGGCGGCGCAGGCACGCCGGCGGCGAGCTTCTTCAGCGCGTCGCCCGACACGCGCACGCCGATCCATTCGGGCGTTTCCTGCGCACCGATGGAGCGGTAGAAATCGCGCGCCGGCGAATTCCAGTCGAGCACGACCCACTGGTAGCGGGCACAGCCGCGTTCCAGCGCCAGCCCCGCCCCCCACGCGATCAGCGCCTTGCCGATGCCGAGACCGCGCGCGGATTCCTCGACGAACAGGTCCTCGAGATAGAGGCCGGGCGCGCAGGCGAAGGTCGCGAAGTTCTCGTAGAAGATCGCGATCCCGACGGCGCGCCCGTCCGGCAGCTCGGCCAGTGCGGCCTCGATGCGGGGCCGCGCGCCGAACAGCGCCTCGCGCAGGTCGGCTTCGGTCGCCGTCATGCGGTCGGCGAGTTTCTCGAAGACGGCGAGTGCATGCACGAGGCGGAAGACCGCCGGCATGTCGCCGGGTTCCGCCTTGCGGATCCTGAATGTGCCGCTCATGCGCCGCGCTTCCTCTTGACCAGGATGATGAAGGTCACGGTCATCACCGCCTCGTCGCGCTGGTTGAGCGCGGTCAGGTGGAACTTGAGGATGCCGCGATCCGGTTTGGATTTCGAGGGTGCTATCTCGCGTACCTCGCCCACGCTGCGTATCGTGTCGCCGACGGCGACGGGCTTCAGCCAGCGCAGCTCGTCCATGCCCGGCCCGCCCATCGAGGCGGAGCGGATGAACCCCGTCTGGTAGATCAGCCGGAACGCGACCGACAGCGTGTGGAAGCCCGACGCGATCAGCCCGCCATAGTTCGACTTGCGCGCCGCGTCGGCGTCGATATGGAAGGGCTGCGGGTCGTAGGCGAACGCGAAATCGATGATGCTCGATTCGGTGAACGTGTATCCGCCGCTCTCGAAGCGGTCGCCGACCTTCAGCTCGTCGAGGTAATAGTCCTGGCGCCGTGCCGTCATGTCCGATCCCCGGTTGGGCCGGGGACGAGACTAGCCGTGCGCCGCGCCCGCCGCCATCCCCGCGCCCTCGGCATGCGCCGCTTCCCAGCCGATCATCGCCATCTTGCGCGGCCGGCCCCAGTGATAGTGGCTGATGGCGCCGGACTTGCGGATCACGCGATGGCACGGCACCAGCCACGAGATCGGGTTGGCGCCGACGGCCGTGCCCACCGCACGGCTCGCGGTCGGCTTGCCGACCGCCTGCGCGACATCGTCGTAGGCGACGAGCCGGCCCGACGGAATCGCCAGCAGCGCTTCCCACACCTTGATCTGCCAGGGCGAGCCGCACAGCAGCAGCTTCAGCTTCTCGCCCGACCGGCGCGCGTCCGGATCGAAAAGCCGGCGCGCGATGCGCGCGACCTCGGCCGGATTCTCGGCATAGCGCGCTTCGGGCCAGCGGCGCTTCATGTCGTCGAACGCCGCGCGCTTGCCGTCGGCGCCGTGCATCGCGAAGGCGAGACCGCAGATCCCGCGCGGCGTCGTCAGCACCAGCGCCTCGCCGAACGGCGAATCCGCCCAGCCCCACGAAATCTCGAGCCCGGCGCCGCGCAGCTTGTACTCGCCCGGCGTCAGCGCCTCGTGCGCGACGAACAGATCGTGCAGCCGGCCGGGGCCGGACAGTCCCGCCTCGAGGCTGGCGTCCAGCACCGAGCCCGCCCCGGCGAGGCACTGCTTCGCGCGGTCGAGGCTGAGATACTGGAGGAACTTCTTCGGGCTGACGCCGACCCAGCGCGTGAACAGGCGCTGGAAATGGAACGGGGAAAGCCCGATTTCGGCCGCGACGCGGTCGAGGTCGGGCTGGTCATCGACGCTGTCCTCGAGAAAGGCGAGCGCGCGGGCGATTCGGTCGTAATCGTTCATGCCCCCGAAAATAGGGGCAGCCGGGGCCGCGAACCACCCGGAACTTGCGGCTATTCCCGCCCGAAGCCCGACGCCAGGTCGAGGCGCGGCACGACGTTGCCGCGGAATACGCCGACGACGGCGTGGACGAGCTCGAACTTCAGCCGTTCGCGCCGGGGCACGTCGTCCCACGGCAGCAGGGCCGGGTGCAGCCGCAGCGTCGCGTCGCGCACGGGCCCGTGCCGCCAGCCGCGCTGCATGCGCGCCGCAAGCCAGTGGCCGTGCAGGTCGACGACGGTGGCCGCCGGCGCTTCCAGCAGGAAGGCGGCCGCTCCGGAAAAGCTTTCCTGCTCCCACGGCCGCGCGTCGTCCCAGCGGACATAACGCTCGCCGAACGTGCGCGCATAGGCGCGCACGGCGTCGTAGCAGATGCGGGCGAGGGAAACGTGGTTCATCGTCGCGAACCTAGCCGGTGCCCGGGTCCGGCGGATTGACCTGCGTCAACCCTGCAGGACCGGCAGCAGCGACGCGACGAGCAGGACGGCCATCGTCCGGTTGAACCATTTCACGGTGTGCGGATCGGACAGGAAACGGCGCAGCCACACGCCGAACAGCGCCCAGGTCGACACGGTCGGCAGGTTGACGATGCCGAAGGTCAGCGCCACGACGGCCACACTGAAGACGTAGTCGTCGGCGAGCGTATAGGTCGCCACCGCCGAGATCGCCATCGCCCATGCCTTGGGATTGACCCACTGGAACGCGGCGGCGGCAAGGAACGTCATCGGCCTGCCCGCGTCGCGCCCTTCGCCGATCGTGCCGGCGTTGGCGATCTTCCAGGCGAGCCACAGCATGTAGGCGAAGCCGGCGATCTTCAGCGTCGCGTGCAGCCACGGCAGAAGCGCGAACAGCTGGCCGATGCCGAGCCCGACCAGCAGCACCATCAGCATGAAGCCGATGCCGATCCCCAGCATGTGCGGGATCGTGCGCGCGAAGCCGAAATTCACGCCCGAGGCGAGCAGCATCATGTTGTTCGGCCCCGGCGTGGCCGAGGTCACGAACGAGAAGACGAGCAAGGCGAGGAACTGGTCGAGCGGCAGCATCGCTATTCGCCCGCCTGCCGGCGCCTGTAGACGTCCGGGTCCGCGCGTTCCATGTAGCGCAGCGGATCGGCGAGGGGCGCGAAGCCGTAGCGGGCATAGAGGGCGTGCGCGTCGCGCGTGGCCAGCGACCAGCGCCGGAAGCCCTGCAGATCGGGATGCCCGAAGATCGAATCGAGCAGGAACTTCGACAGGCCGCGCCCGCGCAGTTCGGGCACCACGAACACGTCGCCCAGATAGCCGAACGTGGCGCGGTCGGTCATCACGCGCGCGAAACCCACCTGCGCGCCGTCGGGCGCGTAGACGCCGAAGCACATCGCCCCGTCGACCGACCGCTCGAACACGTCGCGCGGGATGCCGGCCGCCCAGTAGGCGTTCGAGATCCAGCCGTAGACGCGCGTGCGGTCGATGCGCGCGGGCTCGTCGCTGACGACGTAGCCGTCGGCGCGCGTCCAGACGCTCACAGCTTCAGCTCGTAGAAACGCACCCCGGGCAGCGGATTCCCGTAGTAAGGCGCGATCTCGACGAAGCCCATCGTGGCGTAGAGCGCGATCGCCTCGGAAAGCTTCGGCAGCGTGTCGAGACGCATGCGCGCATAGCCGCGCTTGCGCGCCTCGTCGACGATCGAGGCCGCGAGCCGCCGGCCGAGGCCGAGCCCCCGCGCCGCCGGTCGCACGTAAAGGCGCTTCATCTCGGCGACCGTATCGCCGTCGAGGGAACGCAAGGCGACGACTCCGGCGGGCCGGCCATCGGCTTCGGCGAGCAGGATGCAGCCCTGCGGCCCGGCATATTTCCCCGGAAGACCCGCGAGTTCCGCGTCGAAATCCTGGAAGCACAGCGACACGCCCAGCCCCTGCTGGTATTCGCGAAACAGCGTGCGCACCGTATCCATGTCGGCGGCACCCTCGGCATAGCGCAGATGCAGCAGTTCAGACATGGATGGCGCCTTCCAGATAGAGCTTCGCCGCCCCGGCCATGACCGTGCGCGCACCGGCATGCTCGCAATGCAGCGTGCCGCCGCGCGGGCCGACCTGCCGGGCCAGCAGCTTCGTCTTGCCCAGCCGGGCCGCCCAGTACGGAACCAGCGTGCAGTGCGAGGATCCCGTCACCGGGTCCTCGTCGATGCCCACGCCGGGCGCGAAGAAGCGCGAGACGAAATCGCAGTCGTCGCCGGGCGCGGTCGCGATGGCGCGGCCGGTTCCCGCACCCAGAAGCGCGCGCAGGTCGGGCCTCAGCGCGCGCACCTCGGCGGCCGTCGCATAAAGCGCCATGAACCGGTCGGTCGAGAACTGCACCGAGACGGGCTTGCCGCCGAGAGCGGCCGCGACCTTTTCGGCGTCGCCCGGCTTGCACGGCTCCAGCGTGCGCGACGGGAAGTCGAGCGCGAAGAGATCGCCCGCCCGCGTCACGTCGAGCGGACCGGACTTGCTGGAAAAGCGCACCTTCGTGCGGCCGGGCTCCAGGATCGTCATCAGCACGAAGGCGCTGGCGAGCGTGGCGTGCCCGCACAGCGGCACTTCGACCGCCGGCGTGAACCAGCGCAGGCCGAACCCGTCGCCCTCGGGCACGAAGAACGCGGTCTCGGCGAGATTGTTCTCCGCCGCGATCGACAGCATGGCGGATTCCGGCAGCCAAGCCTGCAGCGGGACGACGGCCGCGGGGTTCCCGTCGAACACGCGGTCGGCGAAGGCGTCGACCTGGTAGATCGGCAGGCGCATCGGCTTCCTCCTCTATCGCCTGGCGTCGCGCATCGCGCGCGCGAGCCGCACGTCGTCGGGACGGCCGGACGCTTCGAGACCGGCGAGCACGCCCTCGCGGTCGGCCGCGTTGCGGTTCTGCGACATCTTGAACTTGCCTTCGAGGTGCGAGATCGCGATCTCGAACCCGACGATGCCCGACAGCATGCGGTCGACGAAGTCGGGATCCTGCGCGTCGAGCGTCCAGCCGTGGGTCTCGTACTGGCGCGCCAGCGCGTCGACGATTTCCCGCAGGCGCGTCGCATCGTCGATCATCGTCGGCACGCCGTAGACGTGCGCCGCCGCATAGTTCCAGGTCGGCACGGTGTTCTTCTTCGCCGCGTACCAGCTTGGCGAGACGTAGCCGTGCGCGCCCTGGAAGATCGCGAGCACCTCGCGGCCGGCGCGGGCGCAGTCGTCCATCGTGTCGGCCAGCGGATTGGGGCCGGCGAGATGGCCGATCAGCACGCCGCGCGCGGCGTCGTGCTGGATCGGGATATGTGCCGCGACGGGCACGCCGTCGGCGCCGGTCGCGACGAGGATGGCGAATCCGTTCTCGGCCACGAGCCTTGCGGTCGCTGCGTCGTCGGGGCTTGCGAAGGCGGGCGGGACGTACATGGGTCGGCTCCCGGGACCGGAAAGAACCGCGGCGGGGCTGCCGCCGCGGTCCGGCTTCAGTTCAACCAGAAAGGCTTGCTCGCCTCGCGCTCGATGTCGCCGTAGCTGAGACCGAGATCGGAGCGCATATGGTCGCTCATCTCGGCGAGCTGATGGCGTTGGCGCGCGCGTTCCTGCCAGACATAGACTTTATCGAAGGCCGCCAGGAGCGCACGGTCGAGCGTGCGGACGAGCGTGATGGCCAGCGGACGGATGCCCCGCGCGATCTGCTCGATCGGACCGGATTGCACGATTGTAGCCATACAAACCTCCTCTTGGACGGATAATGTCACGAAAATTGTAACGAGAAGCAACATGACATTGACACAATAGGGGGTCAATGAATACATTGTCATGATGACAAATTGGATCCCCGCGATCGCGACCCGTACCGGCCCCCGCTATCTGGCCATCGCCGACATGCTGGCCGCCGACATCGCCGCCGCCCGACTCAAACCCGGCGACAGGCTCCCCACCCACCGCGATCTCGCCTGGAAGCTGGGCGTCACCGTCGGCACCGTGACGCGGGCCTATGCCGAAGCCGAGCGGCGCGGCCTGATCGCCGGCGAGGTGGGCCGCGGCACGTTCATCCGCGAGCGCATCGGCGACGCGATCAACGTGATGCCGCCCGCCGCCCCCACCACCGACGACTATGTCGATCTCTCGCGCAACCTGCCCGCCGTCGTCGGGCCGGCGGCTGGCCTCGTCGCGCACCACATGGCCGAGCTCGCGAAGGAAGATCTCTCCCCGCTCCTCGCCTACGCGCCCAACGCCGGCATGCCCGCGCACCGCGAAGCGGGTGCCGCATGGATCGCGCGGCGCGGCATTGCCGCCGATCCGGCGCGCGTCGCTGTCGTGGCGGGTGCGCAGAACGGCATGATGCTGGCGATCGCGGCACTGGCGCGCCCCGGCGACGTGGTGCTGACCGAGGCGCTGACGTTCTACGGCATGAAGTCGATCGCCAACCTGCTCGGCGTGCGTCTCGTGGGCGTCGAGCTCGACGACGACGGGCTGATGCCCGAAGCGCTCGAGGCGGCCTGCCGCCAGCACGCGCCCAAGGCGATCTACGCGCTGCCGACCTTCCAGAATCCGACGACCAGCCTGATGCCGCTCGAACGCCGCCGCCAGATCGCCGAGATCTGCCGGCGCTACGGTGTCGCGATCATCGAGGACGACATCTACGGATTCCTCGACGAGACGAACACGCCGCTTTCCTCGCTCGCCCCGGAGCTGGGCATCTTCGTCACGTCGCTGTCGAAGTCGATCGCGCCCGGCGTGCGGCTCGGCTACCTGCATGCGCCCGAGGCGATCGTGCAGCGCGTGTCGGCCGCGATCCGCGCCAGCGCCTACATGACCACGCCGATGGTCGCCGAGATGGCCGCGCGCATGATCCGCTCGGGCGACGCGCTGAAGGCGGCGACGTGGCAGAAGAGCCTCGCCGAGCGTCGCCAAAAACTCGCCACCGAGATTCTCGAGGGCCACGACTACACGGCGCATCCGGCGGCGTTCCAGATCTGGCTGAAGCTGCCCGAGCCCTGGCGGCGCGAGGAGTTCGTCGACGTCGCGCGCCGGCGCGGCGTGGGCGTGGCGCCGGCCAACGCCTTCGCCGTGGGGCGCGCACCCGTTCCACACGCCGTGCGCATCGCGCTTGCGGCACCCGATTCCGACGCCGACGTGACGCGTGCGCTTGGCACGCTCGTCGAGATCCTCGAGGAACCGCCCGAGGGCAGCCTGCCGATGGTCTGACCCTCCGCCCGGCCTTGCGCCGGGGGTGGAGGTTATCCAGAATGCCGCCGGCATCCGATCGGAGATGCCGCGCATGATCTTCAAGTGGCATCCCCAGATCGCCGACCGCCCCGGTCCGCGCTATCTCGCGATCGTCGATCTGCTGGCCGACGCGATCGCCGACGGGAACCTGCGCTCGGGCGACCGGCTGCCCACGCATCGCGCGCTCGCCGCACGCCTCGGCGTGACCGTCACCACCGTGACGCGCGCCTACGACGAGGCCGAACGGCGGGGCCTGGTCATCGCCGAGGTCGGCCGCGGCACGTTCGTGCGCGAGTCGGCCGAGGATTCGGTCGAAGCCTCGCTGGGTGCCGCACCGCCCGCACAGGCCTTCGTCAACATGGCGTTCGACCGCCCCTCGCCCGCCGGCCCCGCGGCCAAGGCGATGACGCGCCACACCGCGGAATTCGCGGCGACCGGCAATGTGGCGCTGCTGCCCGGCGACACGTCGAACGCGCAGGCCTCGCACCGCGAGGCGGGGGCCGAATGGATCGCCCGACGCATCGGGCGCGCGGCCGATCCCGCGCGCGTGCTCGTCGCGGCGGGCACCCAGAACGCGATCCTGCTCGCCATCGCGGCCGTCGCCGGATCGGGCGACACGATGCTCGTCGAAACGCTCACCTCCTACGGCACGCGCACGGCGGCCGGCATCCTCGGCGTGCGGCTCGCCGGCGTACGGACGGACGGCGAAGGCATGCTGCCCGAAGCGCTCGAAGCGGCGATCCGGCGGCGCAAGCCCAAGGCCGTCTTCCTGACCCCGACCTTCCACATGCCGACGACGGCCACGATGTCGCCCGAACGGCGCAGCCGCATCGTCGAGGTCTGCCGGCGCCACGGCATGCCGATCGTGGAGGAGGACTGCTACGGCTTCCTCGACGACGCGGCCGTCCCCATCGCGGCCCTCGCCCCCGAGCGCACGGTCCATTTCGTCTCGCTGTCGAAATCGGTCAGCTCGGCGCTGCCGGTCGCCTACGTGCATGCGCCGACCAAGGCGGTCGACCGGGCGCTCGCCGCGATGCGGGCGACGACCTATTCGACGATGCCGCTCGCCTGCGAGATCGCCACGCGCATGATCCGGTCGGGCGACGCGCTGGCGGCCGCGAACTGGTATCGCGACACGGCGCGCCGGCGCGCGGCGCTTGCCGGCCCTCTTCTGGAGACGGAGAACGCCGACATGAACCCGGGCGCGCTGCATCTGTGGCTCCACCTGCCGGAACGCTGGCCGTGCGACGAATTCGCCGAAGCGGCGCGCCTGCAGGGCGTGGGCGTCCTGTCGAGCCGCGCCTTCTCGCTCGACGGATCGCCCGAGCCCAACGCGGTGCGCGTGTGCTTCAGCGCGCCCGATTCCGACGCGGAGGTGCGTGCCGGGTTCGAACGGCTCGCGGAACTGCTTGCGGGCGGCGGCGGGCGCGCCGACACGCGCCCGAAACGGCGCCGCCGGCGCTAGCGCCGGACGAAGGTGTGGGCGTGGTTGAGCGGCCCGTGCCCGCCGCCGAAGCCCGGTGCCGTCTCGATCGCGCGGCGCACGTATTCGCGCGCGCGCGCGATGGCGATCTCCAGGTCCAGCCCCTGCGCCAGGCCCGTCGCGATCGCGGACGCAAGCGTGCAGCCGGTCCCGTGCGTCGAGCGGGATTCGATCCGCACGGACTCGAAATTGCGCACGCCCGTATCGGTCGCCAGCACGTCGACGACCGTCGCCCCCGGCATGTGGCCGCCCTTCAGCAGCACCGCCTGGCAGCCCAGCGTCAGCATCGTCTGCGCTGCATGGCGCATCTCGGAGAGCGTGCGGATGCGCATGCCCGACAGCGCTTCGGCCTCGGGCAGGTTGGGCGTGATGAGGCGCGCGAGCACGAGCATGCGCCGCTTGAGCGTGGCGACCGCCTCGGGCTGCAGCAGCGCATGGCCGCCCTTGGCGAACATGACCGGATCGACGACGACGGGCACGCCCTTGGCGGCCGCCTCGCTTTCCAGCACGTCGGCGACCGTGTCGATGGTGGCCGCATCGTGCAGCATGCCGGTCTTGATGGCGTCGGCACCGATGTCGCGCAGCACGACGCGCATCTGCCGGGCGATGAAGCCCGGTGCGACCGGCATCACGCCGTGCACGCCGTGCGTATCCTGCGCCGTCAGCGCCGTGATCGCGGTCGCGGCGAACCCGTCGAGCGCCGTCGTCGCCTTGATGTCGGCCTGGATCCCCGCCCCTCCGCCGGAATCCGAACCGGCGACGATCAGCACGCGCCCGCGCATCGCCTACTCGCCGGCCGACTTGCGCGTCTGGCCGCGGCGGTCGAGATAGCGCGGATAGCCGGGGGCGGCGTCGTGCGAGCCGACGGGTGCCGCCCTGGTCGATTTCGTACCGCCGGCGAGCGTGCCGCCGGCCGCGACGAGCGCTTCGACCACGCCGTCGACGGCCGACGCGACGAGTGCGGGATCGCCCGCCTCGGCCATCACGCGCACGAGCGGTTCGGTGCCCGACTTGCGGATCAGCAGGCGGCCGTCCTTGGCGAGCCTCGTTTCGGCCGCGGCGATCGCCTTCTTCACCGGGGCCGCGTCCATCGGCGGCGGGCCGGCGAAACGGACGTTCTTCAGAAGCTGCGGATAGGGATCGAACACGTGCGCCACTTCCGACGCGCGCTTGCCCGACTGCACGATGGACGCGAGCACCTGCAGGCCCGCGACCAGCCCGTCGCCGGTCGTGGCGTAGTCCGACAGGATCACGTGGCCCGACTGCTCGCCGCCCAGATTGGAATCGAGCTCGCGCATCATCTCCAGCACGTGGCGGTCGCCCACCTTGGAACGCTGGAGCTTCATGCCCTGCCCGTCCAGCCAGCGTTCGAGGCCGAGATTCGACATCACCGTCGCCACGACGTTGCGCCCGCGCAGGCGTCCGTCGGCCTTCCATTCGCGCGCGATGCAGGCGAGCACCTGGTCGCCGTCGATCGAATGGCCGCGCTCGTCGACGAGCTGGATGCGGTCGGCGTCGCCGTCGAGCGCCAGACCGATATGGGCACCATGCGCCACGACCGACTGCTGGAGCAGTTCGATATGCGTCGCCCCGCAGCCGCGGTTGATGTTGAGGCCGTCGGGATCGACCGCGATCGGCACGATCTCGGCCCCCAGCTCCCACAGCACGGTCGGCGCCACGCGGTAGGCGGCCCCGTTCGCGCAGTCGACGACGATCTTGAGCCCGTCGAGGCGCAGCCCCTTGGGGAAGCTCGACTTGACCGATTCGATGTAGCGGCCGGGCGCGTCGTCGAGCCGGCGCACGCGGCCCAGCTTTTCGGGCGTCACGCGCCCGTCGGCATCGTCGAGGATGCGCTCGATCTCGGCCTCCAGCTCGTCCGACAGCTTGTAGCCGTCCGGACCGAACAGCTTGATGCCGTTGTCGTGGTGCGGGTTGTGCGAGGCCGAGATCATCACGCCCAGATCCGCGCGCAGCGAGCGCGTCAGCATCGCGACGGCCGGCGTGGGCAGCGGTTCGAGGATGACCACGTCCATGCCGATCGACACGAACCCGGCCGTGAGTGCCGGCTGGAACATGTAGCCCGACAGGCGCGTGTCCTTGCCGATGACCACGCGGTGGCGGTGGTTGCCCTGGCGCAGGATCTTGCCCGCCGCGATGGCCACCTTCATGGCGATCTCGGCCGTCATCGGCGCCACGTTGGCGGCTCCGCGAATCCCGTCGGTCCCGAAAAGCTTGCTCATGGGGGGCTTATAGGCGCTGGTCCCCCGGGCGTAAAGTCACGAAGGATTTCGAAATCTTTCGACCGCCTGCCACACCGCCAGCGCCTGGCGCGTGGCCGCCACGTCGTGGACGCGCAGGATGTCGGCCCCGCCGGATACCGCGGCGAGTGCGGCGGCGATGGAACCCGGCAGGCGTTCCTTGGGCCGCTCGCCCTTCGACAGGGCACCGATGAAGGCCTTGCGGCTCGCCCCGATCAGCACGGCCACGCCCAGTTCGCGCAAGGCACCCACTTCGGCGAGGATTTCGGCGTTGTGCGCGACGGTCTTGCCGAAGCCGATGCCCGGATCGACGCACAGCAGCCGGTCCGCGATGCCCGCCGCCCGGCACGCGGCGATGCGGCCTGCCAGATACTTCGCGATGTCGCGCGGCGCGTGCTCGTAGACCGGGTTGGCCTGCATCGTGCGCGGCTCGCCCTGCATGTGCATCAGGACGGCGGCCACGCCGCGCGAGGCGACCAGCGGCAGGCTCGCCGGATCGCCGGTCAGCGCCGTCACGTCGTTGACGATGGCGGCACCCGCGTCGAGGGCCGCGCGCATCGTGCCGGCGTGCCACGTGTCGATGGAGACGACGGCACCCGCCTTCGCCAGCGCCTCGATCACCGGCACGACGCGGCGCGTCTCCTCCGGCTCGGGAACCGGATCCGCACCGGGGCGCGTCGACTCCCCGCCCACGTCGAGGATGTCCGCCCCTTCCTCGCGCAGCCGGTGGCCGTGCGCGATGGCGGCGGCCGTGTCGTAGAAATCGCCGCCGTCCGAAAATGAGTCCGGCGTGGCGTTGACGATCCCCATCACCAGCGGACGGGACAGCTCGAATCGTTCGAAGCGGCGCATGCCCTAGGACATAGCGCAAAACGCGCGTCAGCGGCAGCCGTTGTGCCGCCGCCACATCGCCGCATCGTGGCCCGCCGGAACGGCGGCGCAGGGATCCGCCTTGTAGCCGCGCAGCGCGTCGTAGCGCGCAACCTGGGCCGGGGTCAGGTGCTCCGGCGTCGACAGGTGCGTGGCGAGATGGATGCCGCGCAGACGGCCGAGGCTTTCCGCGATCGCCGCGACGCGACGGGCCAGCGAGTCGGGCGTCACCGTACGGTTCGCGAAATCCGCTTCGAGCGCTTCCTCGAGCGACAGCAGCCGTCCGCCTTCGGCGATCGCGTCGGCCTCCATCTTCGCGAAGATCGCGCGGATCGCGGCGCGCTGGGCCTCGGTCAGGCCGAGCGCATCGGCATGCTCCAGCACGTGCGCCGGGCCCGGATAGCCGTTGAGTTCGGCCGCCTTCGCCAGCCCCCAACCGCCGCCGCGTCGCAGTTCGGCGATATCCTCGTCGGAAAGGCTCTTGATCGGGCGGGCCTGCTGGCCAGCATACGGTGAAGCCGGGCGATGGCCGGGCGACTGCGCCGCGGCGACGGCAGGCAGCAGGAAAAGAACGGCGACGAAGGTGACGATGCGCATAGGGCGGCTCCGGACTGGATTCGGCGGTCCCTGCTTGCCACAGGGCGTCCGGACGCCACATGATAGAGATCATGTCGTTCGCGTACGAAACCGTCTTCCGGGCGCTCGGCGGGCGCGAGCGGTGGCTCGCAGCGGGCCAGACGCTGTTCCGTCGCGACGACCCGGTCGCCTCGATCCATGCGGTGCTTGCCGGCGAAATGCGGCTGGTCCGCCATCGCGACGACGGCGGCGTTCTCGTCCTGCAAAGGGCACGGGCGGGCGCACTGCTCGCCGAGGCGTCCCTGTTCGCGAAGCGCTACCACTGCGACGCGATCGCCGGCGGGCCCGCGCGCGTGCTTGCGGTCGGCCGCGAAGCGTTCAGAAGGCGGCTCGCGGGCGATGCGGATCTGGCCGCCGGATTCGCGGCGACGCTCGCGCGCGAGGTGCAGGCGGCGCGCCTGCATGCCGAACTGCTGGCGATGCGCACGGTCGCCGAGCGGCTGGAAGGCTGGCTTGCGTGGCACGACGGGGCCTTGCCGGCCAAAGGCGGCTGGCGCGACCTTGCCGCCGAAATCGGCGTGACGCCCGAAGCGCTCTATCGCGAGATCGCACGCCGGCGCACCGGCGCGTAGATCAGCTCCCCGGCTGGGGCTGCGGATCGAAGCCGCCGGCGGGCTTCCCGCCCGAGGTCGGCACCGAGCCGCGCCGGCCGCCGGGCTTGGTCGCGGGCGGCGGATCGTCGGCCGTCGGGCGCACGATCGGTTCGCCGCGCAGCAGGGCCTTCACCTCGTCGCCCGACAGCGTCTCGAACTCAAGCAGCGCCTTGGCGAGCTTGTGCAGGTCGTCCACGCCCTTGGTCAGCAGCTCGCGCGCGCGCGCCTCGGCCGTCTCGATGATGCGGCGCACTTCCGAATCGATCGTGTTGGCGGTGGCTTCCGACATGTTCTGCGTCTGCGTGACCGAATGGCCGAGGAACACTTCCTGTTCGTTGGCCGAATAGCGCACGCGGCCGAGCTTCTCGGACATGCCGTATTCGGTGACCATGCGCCGCGCCGTGCTGGTCGCCATCGAGATGTCGCCCGAAGCGCCGGTCGTGACGTTCTCCTCGCCGAAGATGATCTGTTCGGCGACGCGGCCGCCGAACATCATCACGAGACGGGCTTCCATCTCCTTCTTCGACTGCGAGTACTTGTCGCGCTCGGGTAGGCTCATCGTCAGGCCCAGCGCGCGCCCGCGCGGGATGATCGTGACCTTGTGCAGCGGATCGTTGGCCGGCTCCCACAGGGCGAGCAGCGCGTGCCCGGCCTCGTGGTAGGCGGTCAGTTCCTTTTCCTTCTCGGTCATGACCATCGAGCGCCGCTCGGTGCCCATCATGACCTTGTCCTTGGCGTCCTCGAGGTCGGCCATCGTCACCATGCGCTTGCCGCGCCGGGCGGCCAGCAGCGCCGCCTCGTTGACGAGGTTGGCGAGATCGGCACCCGAGAAGCCGGGCGTGCCGCGCGCGATCACCTTGGGCTCGACGTCGGGCGACAGCGGCACCTTGCGCAGATGCACCTTCAGGATCTTCTCGCGGCCCAGCACGTCGGGGTTCGGCACGACGACCTGGCGGTCGAAGCGGCCCGGACGCAGCAGGGCCGGATCGAGCACGTCGGGGCGGTTCGTCGCGGCGATCAGGATCACGCCCTCGTTCGCCTCGAAGCCGTCCATCTCGACGAGGAGCTGGTTCAGCGTCTGCTCGCGCTCGTCGTTGCCGCCGCCCAGGCCCGCACCGCGATGG
>JAEUKY010000057.1 GCA_016794005.1 Rhodospirillales bacterium | reverse complement strand
TCGCCCGTCAGGTCGTCGCGCCGCTTGGCGAGGGCGAGGAACAGCGCGAGCAGCCCGGTGCACACGACGATCCACACGGTCGGCACGACGCCGATGGCGAAGGCGCCCGCCTCGACCCGCAGCACGAAGCCGGCCGCGACGATCAGCACGTCGAGCAGGCTGACATGCTTGAGCCGCACCGAGTAGGCGACGTTGAGCGCCACATAGACCGCCAGCAGCTTGCCGAACGTCGCCGGCAGGACGAGCGCTGCCGCGCCGGCACCGGCCAGCAGCAGGGCGGCGAAGGCCAGCGCCGTCCCGCCGGCGACCTTGCCCGACGCGATCGGCCGGTGGCGCTTTTCCGGATGCAGCCGGTCGGCCGTGCGGTCGAAGAAATCGTTGAAGACGTAGACCGCCGACGCCGCCAGGCTGAAGGCCAGGATCGCCAGCGCCACGGCCTTCAGGTTCGCCGCGTCGAGCGCGTCGGGCGTGAAGAAAAGCGGCGCGGCGACGAACGCGTTCTTGACCCAGTGCTTGGGCCGCGCAAGGCGGATCAGGTCGAGCATGGGTCATGCAAATACCACAATTCCGGCCCATCCAGTTGAACTCGCCCCGCCGCATCGGCGACAATCGCTTCCGAGCATGCCCGATTCTCCGACACGCATCGTCACGGCCGACCACATCTGGAGCCCCAAAATGCGGGCCTTCGGCGCCCAGTGGGCGGCGGCGCGCGACGGCCACGCGATGCCCTCGCGCGCCGCCTTCCGCGCCGAGGACTGGGGCCGCTGGTGGTCCGGCATGCTCCTGTACCGCATCGAGGCGGACGGCGTCTTCCGGATGACCTATCAGGGCGACGAGGTCGAGAACACCGACGGCGGCCCGAAGATCGGCCGGCGGCTGGAGGAGATCGCCCCGCCCGCCCTCGTCGCGCGCACGCTCGAGACCTACGGCCGCGTCGCGAAAGAGGGGCTGCCGATCTATTCGATCCGGATCGGCGCGTGGCGCAAGACGCGCCACATCGCGTTCGAACGGCTGCTGCTGCCGCTGGGCCCGCCCGACGGCCCCGCCGACCACGTGATGGGCCTGCTGCTCGACCACGGGCTCGACGACAACATCAAGCGCAGCGACCTGTTCGCGCAGTCGCCCACACTGGACAGCCAGTCCTTCGTGCTGCGCCAGATCGATCCCGACAGTTTCGCGGGCTGCGACCTCGAATCGGTCGGCAAGGGAATCGGCCTGCCGATCCCGGGGTGACGCTTCAGTAGAACGCGTCGCGCAGCGTCAGCGAGATCGCCGGCACGTAGGTGATCGCCATCAGGCACGCCAGGATCACGACCACGAAATGCGCCAGCGAGCGCGTGATCCGGTTGAGCGAGATGCCCGCGACCGAGCACGCCGCGAAAAGATTGACCCCGAAGGGCGGCGTGATCATGCCCAGCGCCAGGTTGACGACCATGATCATGCCGAAATGCACCGGATCGATGCCGAGCTGGGCCGCGACCGGGGCGAGGATGGGGGCGAGCACGATGATCGAGGCGGACGTCTCGATGAACATGCCGATCAGGAACAGGAACGCGTTGACCGCCAGCAGGAAGGCCCAGCCTTCGTGGAAGTTCGCGATGATCCACGCGCCGATCTGGGCCGGCACGCCCGCGCGCGTCAGCAGGAAGCTGAACAGGCCCGCCATCGCGATGATGAACATGATGACCGACGACGAGACGACCGACTTCTTCAGCACGCCGTAGACTTCGCGCAAGCCCAGCTCGCGATAGACGAAGCAGCTGACGACCAGCGCGTAGACAACCGCGACGATCGAGGCCTCGGTCGGCGTGAAGACGCCGCCGTAAATGCCGCCCAAGATGATGACCGGCATCAGCAGCGCCAGGCCCGCGCGCCGCGTGGCCAGCAGCAGCGGCTGGCGGCCTTCCGCGTCGCGCTTGCCGTAGCCGCGGATGCGGCACCAGACCCACACGAACGCCATCAGCGACACGCCGATCAGCAGGCCGGGGCCGAAGCCGGCGATGAAGAGCTCGCCGATCGACACCTCCGCCGCCACACCGTAGAGAATCATCGGGATCGACGGCGGGATGATGACGCCCAGCTCGGCCGCCGTCGCCTGCAGGGATGCGGCGAAAGGCACCGGATAGCCGTGGCGCACCATCGCCGGAATGAGGATGGCGCCGATGGCGAACGTCGTCGCCACGCTCGATCCCGAGACGGCGGCGAAGATCATGCAGGTCAGGATGCACGTGCAGGCGAGCCCGCCCTGCACGCCGCCGACGAGGCACTTGGCGAAATCCACGAGGCGCGCGGAAATGCCGCCCTCGCCCATCAGGTTGCCCGCGAGGATGAAGAACGGCACCGCCGCCAGCGGAAACTTGTCGAGCGCCGCGAACGCCTGCTGCGCCACGAGGATCAGCGGCAGGTTCGTGAACGCCGTCATGCCCGCGATCGACGCGAGCCCGACCGAAACCGCGACCGGTACTGAAAGCACCAGCAGCGCGCACATCGTGATCAGCATCGTCGGCGCCATCGGGGGTTCTCCTAGACGGCCGTTTCGAGTTCTTCGCGCCTGGGATCGAAATAGTGCGCGAGGACGGCGAGGATCGAGATGGCGGCCCCCGCGGGAATCGCCGCGTAGGCCCACGAGACCGGAACCTCCAGCCCCGCGAGCACCTGGTAGCGCACGCGATACGCGAGCATGGTCCCGAACCACACGAGGATGGCGAGCAGTGCGAGCGTCGCGCAGGTGATGAAGGCCTGCAGGATGCGCCGCGCGCGCCCCTTGCACGCCTGATGGAGCACGTCGACCGACACCAGCGCCCCGATCCGCATGGCGCCGCACAGGCCCAGATACGCCATCCAGATCAGCAGCACGCGCACCGCCGTTTCCGACCACGTCGCCGGTTCGGACAGCACGAAGCGCGTGAGCACCTGGTAGAAGCCGACGGCCGCGGCGGCCGCCAGAAGGCAGCACGCCGCGAACACGCTGGCCCGCGTCACCGCGCGTTCGACGCGCATCAGCAGATCGACGGCGGCGGACGCGCGGGTCATGTCACTTGTGGTCCTTGATGCGGTTGATCGTGGATTCGCCGAAGCGCTTGGCGAGATCCGCGAAGGTCGGCTTCAGCGCGTCCTGGAACTTCGACGTGTCGACCTTCTCGACGACCTGCATGCCCATGCCGCGCAGCGTGTCGACACCCGTCTTCTCGACCTTCGCGACTTCCAGCTTGCACAGCGCCATGGCCTTCACCGCCTCCTCCTGCAGGATGGCGCGGTCGCCGGCCGAAAGCGAGGCGAACGCCGCCGGCGAGATGACGAGGGCGACGGGCGTGAAGGCGTGGTTGGAGATCGTCAGGTACTTCTGCACCTGGCCGAAGCGGTTGTTGATGATGGCGCCGATCGGGTTTTCCTGCCCGTCCATGACGCCCTGCTGCAGGGCCGTGAACACTTCGGGGATCGCCATCGGCGTGGGCAGCGAGCCGAGCGCGCGCCACACCTGCAGGTGGATCGGGTTCTCCTGCGTGCGGATCTTCAGGCCCTTGACGTCGTCGATGCCGGTCACCGGGCGCTTGCTGTTGGTGAGCTGGCGGAAGCCGATGCCGCCCAGCGCCAGGCCCTTGATGCCGCGCGCCTCGAACTTGGCGAGGATCTCCTTGCCGACCGGGCCGTCGAGCACGTTCTGCGCGTGGTCGAAGTCGCGGAACAGGAACGGGATGTCGAAGACCTGCACGTCGGGCACGAAGTTGGCGAAGACCGACGTCGAGGCGACGGTCATGTCGACGGTGCCGATCTGCACGCCCTCGATCACCTCGCGGTCGCCGCCGAGCGCGCCGCCCGGATGCAGGCGGATGTCGACGCGCCCGTTGGTGCGCTGCTTGACCTGTTCGGCCATCGACGTGACGGCGATGCCCTCGGGGGCCGTCTGCCGGCCGACGAAGCCGAGATTGAGGACCTTCGGCTGCTGGGCTTCGGCCGCCTGCGCGAACAGGGCACCCGCCGCAAGTGCGATTGCCGCTAGAAACTTGGATCTGGTCATCGTGGTTTCCTCCGGTTGGACTTCTTGTTTGGCCGACGGCGTCAGCGCACCGTCCAGCTTTCGACGAGATACGGGGCGAAGCGTTCGGGCCCGAGATCGAGCCCCAGACCCGGCCCGTCGGGCACGGCGACGGCGCCGGAAGCGTCGGGCAGGATTTCGCCGCACATCGTGCGCAGCGGGTTGTACGAGAAGTCGTACTCGAACAGCGGGCACGGCATGCCGTGGCCGCCGCGATGGGGCAGGATCGCGGCGAAGTGCAGCGACGCGTTGAAGTTGACGGCGGTACCCCAGACATGAGGGACGAGCGCCATGTCGAAGGCCTCGGCGAGGGCGGCGATCTTCAGTCCTTCGGTGATGCCGCCGCACAGCGCGAGATCGGGCTGCAGGAAGCCGAGCACGCCCGACGCGGCGACGTCGCGGAACGCCTGCACGCCGAACAGCGATTCCCCGCCCGCCAGCGGGATCGGCACCTGGTCGGCGAGCCGGCGATATGCCGCGAGATTGTCGTGGACCATCGGTTCTTCGAGCCAGCGCACGTCGCTTTCGACGAGACGATGCGCCAGATCGGCCGCCGGCCCGAACGCGAAACCCTGGTTGAGATCGACCATCAGCGGCATCGCGGCACCGATGCGTTCGCGCACGCGGCGCGCCATCGCCGCGTCGACGGCGGGTGACGTGCCCAGCCGCAGTTTGATCGCGCGGAACCCGGCGGCGAGATAGCCGTCGAGATCGACCGGATAGTCGCGATAGGGATCGCCGCCCGGCTTCAGGAACGGGCCGCTGACATAGGCGAAGACGCTTTCGCGAAGTGCGCCGCCCAGAAGCGCATGCAGCGGTTTTCGCGCCGTGCGCGCGGCGGCGTCCCACGCGGCGATGTCGAGCGCGCTTGCGGCCATCAGCGGGACGCCGTGCCGCTCGGGCAGCTTGCGCAGCATCAGGTCGTGCAGGCGGCGCGGGGCCGACGCGTCCTGCCCGAGGAGATGGGGGGCAAGCTGCGTTCGCACGATATCGGACGCGGCCCCCGGATAGGCCCAGGTCTCGCCCCAGCCGGTCACGCCCTCGCGCGTGGTGACCGCCACGAGGAGCGCCCCGCGGCTCTCGAAGAAGCCGCGCGAATTGCCGATCCGTTCGGGCAGCGGGCAGGACAGCTCGTAGCCGTCGATCCGGACGATGTCGGACGGGAGGGGCTGGGACGCTTCGGGGGACGCCATCGGCACGTGCGGGGCTCGGAGTCGCTGACAGGCCCGTGACTTAGCTCCGTTAAATCCCGCAAATCCAATTGGATTATTCAACGTCAATACATTAAATAATCCAATGCGTCTGACGCTGGCACAGCTGGAAGCTTTCCTCTGGGCGGTCGAGCTCGGCTCGGTCCAGGCGGCCGCGCGCCAGCTCCATCTCGCCCAGCCGACCGTGTCGCTGCGCCTGCGCGACCTCGAAAACGCGCTCGGCGTCGAGGTGTTCGAACGCGCCGGACGCGGCATCCGGCCGACCGCGAGCGGACTTGGCCTGCTCGCGCGCGCCAAGACCGTGCTGCGCGAGATCGACCGCATCCGCGAACCGCCGGGTGCCGCCGCCCCGGTCGCGGGCGCGGCGCGCGTCGGCTTCGCGGAAGGTGCCGCGATGGTGATCCTCGCCCCGCTGGTGCAGGCGCTGCGCGCCGAACATCCGCACCTGCGGCCCGAATTCACCGTCGCGACGACGGCGGCGCTCGAGCCGGATCTGGCGCGCCACAATCTCGACCTTGCGGTTCTCGTCAATCCGGTCGGGCACACGGGCGTGCGGCTGATCCCGCTGGGCCTGCAGCCGACCTCGTTCATGGCGGCACCGTCGTGGGGCCTGTCGGGCAAGGTGCGGCCGGCCGACCTGCGCAACGTGCCCATCGTGTCGAACCCGCCGCCCTCGGCGATGTTCCGCCAGACGCAGGACTGGTTCGCGGCCGCCGGGATCGAGCCCGCGCGAATCGACATGTGCAGCAGCGTGACCGTGTCGGCGCACCTGATCGCGTCGGGCGTGGCCGTGGGCGTGCTGCCGCACAAGATGGTGGAGCGCCAGATCGCCGACGGCGCGCTCGTCGTGCTCGCGACCGATCCGCCGGTCGGCGACGGGCGCGTCTACATCGCCTATCGCGAAGGCGGGGAAAGCCGCGCGATCGACGCGATCATCCACTGCCTGCGCGGCGTGCTGTCGTCGATGGATTATCTCGTGACGGCGTGAGCGCGGCCTAGCCGCGCAGATCGTCCCAGAGTTCCTTCACCTTGGCGAAGAAACTAGCACTCTCGGGGCTGTGGCTCTTGCTGCCGCCGCCGCTGCCCTCGAACTCGCGCAGCAGTTCCTGCTGCTTCTTCGTCAGGTTGACCGGCGTCTCGACCATCGATTCGATGAACATGTCGCCGCGCGCCTGGCTGCGCAGCACCGACATGCCCTTGCCCTTGAGGCGGAACTGCTGGCCGGTCTGCGCGCCCGCCGGGATCGTCACCTTCGCGCGCCCGCCGTCGACGGTGGGGACTTCGATCGAACCGCCGAGGGCGGCCGTCGTCATCGGGATCGGCACGCGGCAATAGATGTCCGCACCCTCGCGGTGGAACAGCTTGTGCTGCTTGATCGACAGGAAGAGATAGAGATCGCCCTGCGGCGAGCCGCGCATGCCCGCTTCGCCTTCGCCGGCGAGACGGATGCGCGTGCCGTCCTCGACGCCCGCCGGGATGTTGACCGACAGCGTGCGCTCCTTGCGCGTGCGGCCCTGGCCCTGGCAGGTCTTGCACGGCTTCTCGATGATCTGGCCGGCACCGCCGCACTGCGGACAGGCGCGTTCGATCGTGAAGAAGCCCTGCTGGGCGCGCACCTTGCCCTGGCCGCGGCAGGTCGGGCACGTCGCGGGCTTGGAGCCGGCCTCGGCACCCGAGCCGTGGCAGGTTTCGCAACTATGCAGCGAGGCGACGCGCACGGTCGCCTGCTTGCCGTGATAGGCGTCTTCCAGCGAGATCTCGAGATTGTAGCGAAGATCGGCGCCGCGCTGCGGGCCCGCTCCGCGCCGGCCGCCGCCCATGAACTCGCCGAACATCTCGTCGAAGATGTCGGCGAAACCGCCGGCACCGCCGGCGCCGAAATCGAATCCACCGGCACGCGCGCCCGCACCGCCGCCGCCGCCCTCGAAGGCGGCGTGGCCGAAGCGGTCGTAGGCCGCGCGCTTCTGGTCGTCCTTCAGGACGTCGTAGGCCTCGTTGATTTCCTTGAACCGGGACTCGGCCTTCTTGTCGCCCGGGTTCTTGTCCGGGTGATACTGCATGGCGAGCTTGCGATAGGCCTTCTTGAGGTCGTCCGAAGACGCCCCTTTGGCCACCCCGAGCAGCTCGTAATAATCCTGCTTCGCCACGTCGCGAGTCTCCGATGCGCCGGACCGGCGGCCGGGCGATGCGAAATCCGCACCGCCCGGCGCCCGAACCTACGCCTTACGCCTTCTTGTTCTTGTCCGAAAGGTCTTCGAACGTGGCGTCGACGACCTTCTCGTCCTTTGCGGCGCCGCCCGACGGGCCGCTGGCCGACGGACCGGCGGCCGCCTCGGGGCCGGCACCGGGTGCGGCACCCTCGGCCTGCGAGGCCTTGTACATCGCCTCGCCGAGCTTCATCGAAGCCTGCATCAGCGCCTCGGTCTTGGCCTTGATGTCCTCGACATCCGAGCCGTCCTTGGCCGTCTTCAGGTTCGCGATGGCGCCCTCGATCGCGGTCTTCTCGTCGGCACCGACCTTGTCGCCGTGGTCCTTCAGGTTCTTCTCGATGTCGTGGACCATGCTCTCGGCGCGGTTCTTCGCCTCGACCAGGTCGCGCTTCTTCTTGTCGTCCGCGGCGTTCGCCTCGGCGTCCTTGACCATCTTCTGGATCTCGGCTTCCGACAGCCCGCCCGAAGCCTGGATGCGGATCTGCTGTTCCTTGCCGGTCCCCTTGTCCTTGGCCGAGACCTGCACGATGCCGTTGGCGTCGATGTCGAACGTGACCTCGATCTGCGGCACGCCGCGCGGGGCGGGCGGCAGGCCGACCAGGTCGAACTGGCCCAGCGCCTTGTTGTCGGCCGCCATCTCGCGCTCGCCCTGGAAGACGCGGATGGTGACCGCACTCTGGCTGTCCTCGGCGGTCGAGAAGACCTGGCTCTTGCGCGTCGGGATCGTCGTGTTGCGGTCGATGAGGCGCGTGAACACGCCGCCCAGCGTCTCGATGCCCAGCGACAGCGGCGTCACGTCGAGCAGCAGCACGTCCTTGACGTCGCCCTTCAGCACGCCCGCCTGGATGGCCGCACCGATCGCGACCACTTCGTCGGGGTTGACGCCGCGGTGCGGCTCGCGCCCGAAGAACTGCTTAACGGTCTCGATGACCTTGGGCATGCGCGTCATGCCGCCGACGAGGACGACCTCGTCGATCTCGCTGGCCTTGAGGCCCGCGTCCTTGAGCGCCGCACGGCAAGGTTCGATCGTGCGCTGGATCAGCGTATCGACCAGGCTTTCGAGCTTGGCGCGCGTGAGCTTGATGTTGAGGTGCTTCGGTCCCGACGCGTCGGCGGTGATGAACGGCAGGTTCACTTCCGTCTGCACGGCGCTGGAGAGCTCGATCTTCGCCTTCTCGGCGGCTTCCTTCAGCCGCTGGAGGGCGAGCTTGTCGGAGCGCAGGTCGATGCCCTGCTCCTTCTTGAACTCGGCGGCGAGGTAATCGATGATTTCCTTGTCGAAGTCTTCGCCGCCCAGGAACGTGTCGCCGTTCGTGGACTTCACTTCGAACACGCCGTCGCCGATCTCGAGCACCGACACGTCGAACGTGCCGCCGCCGAGGTCGTAGACCGCGATCGTGCCGGCCTTCTTCTTTTCGAGGCCGTAGGCGAGGGCCGCGGCCGTCGGCTCGTTGATGATGCGCAGCACTTCGAGGCCGGCGATCTTGCCGGCGTCCTTCGTGGCCTGGCGCTGGCTGTCGTTGAAGTATGCGGGGACCGTGATGACGGCCTGCGTGACCGTCTCGCCGAGATAGGCCTCGGCGGTCTCCTTCATCTTCATCAGCGTGAAGGCGGAGATCTGCGAGGGCGAGAACTTCTTGCCCTTCGAATCGACCCACGCGTCGCCGTTGTCGGCCTTGACGATCTTGTACGGCACGAGACCGACATCCTTGGCGACCATCGGATCTTCGAAGCGGCGGCCGATCAGGCGCTTGATCGCGTAGAACGTGTCGGTCGGGTTGGTGACCGACTGGCGCTTGGCCGGCTGGCCGACGAGGCGTTCGCCCGAATCGGCGAAGGCGACGATCGACGGGGTGGTGTTGGCGCCTTCGACGTTGGGGATGACCTTGGGGGTCGAACCTTCCATCACGGCGACGCAGGAATTGGTCGTGCCGAGGTCGATACCGATGACTTTGCTCATGAAATCCTCGCTTTGCGGCAGTCCCGCCTGGCCGACCCTGCGGGAGGCATCGGCACGGGGACCCCGTCTTTCCTTGGGGCATTCGGGCAGGATCCTGTCTAAGACCCTACCTTCGACAGCGATATAGGCAGGTGCCCGCACCTTCGCAACGGGGAAAGCCGTTTTCCGGCCCTGCGCGGCCGCGCAGGGCTGCCCCGCGCCACGGGAAAATTTCTTGACATACTTTTCGAAGATGCCTATAAAGACCGTGAGGAAATCTCGTTTGCAGTGCTTCACGTTCCGTTAACCATGACGGAAGCTGCAGGCGGGAACCTCAGAACTTCGAGAAACGAGGTTCCGTGTTATGACGACCGTTCAGAATGTCGGTGTCGTGCCGCCTTCGCCCCTTGTGGGTGAGAGCCGTCCTCCGTTGACCCTCCCGGGCCAGCGGACGGCGCCAGCGCAGACTTCGACCACCAACGACCAGGTAAAAAGCCAGGCGGCGGAATCCGCCCGGGCTGCGGAAGCTTCGCGCGCCCAGCGGGCGCGTGCGGACCGCGACGTGGTTTCGGTGGGCGAGACGCGCCAGCTGGCGACCAAGGCCGGCCTGATCCAGGGGACGTTCGACGCGTTCGTGGATGTCGTTGACCCGCGCTACCAGACGCGCATCGCGCGCATCTTTGGCCCCGCCTCGGGCGCCACGGCTGCCGAGCTTGCGCCCAACCTGGTGCCCAGCGTGGTCAGCAAGGCCTACGAACCGATCGATGCAAGCGGCAAAACCGGCGCGTTCCGCCAGAGCGCGTAAGGGCACCGTATCAGGCTTCGACCCGCGCCGGGGCGCCATGCCCCCGCGCGGGTGAAGCCGTTTGTGCGCCTAGGCGACGGTATCGACGCCGGCGGGCGGCGCACCCTTCGCGACCGTGACCATCGCCTCGCGCAGCAACCTTCCGTGAATCGTGTAGCCGGGCTGGAACACCTGCACCACGCAGCCCGCCGCGACGCCGGGCGCGTCGACATGCGCCACCGCCTGCTGGAGAGCGGGATCGAACGGCTTGCCCGCCGCGTCGATCTTCGCGACGCCGTTGCGCTCGAACACCGACAGCAATTCGCGCTCGGTCAGTTCCACGCCCTCGGCGAGCTTGGCCAGATGCGGGTCGGCCGCGCGCGCTTCCGCACTGACGGCGTCGAGCGCGCGGCGCAGGTTGTCCGACACCGCGAGCAGCGCCTTGGCGAAGTTGCCGACCGCGTATTTCTCGCGCTCGGCGATCTCGCGCTCGGCGCGCTTGCGCATGTTCTCGGCGTCGGCCATCGCGCGCAGGGCCGCGTCCTTGGTCTTGGCCATGTCGGCCTCGAGGGCGGCGATCTTCGCGGCGGCCTCGGCCAGCGGATCGGCAGGGGCGGCGGCTTCGGCGGGCTGCTCCGCCGGGATCGGTTCGTTGGTCGGCTCGGTCATCGGGACAGGTCCATCATGGGTTCCGCCCGGCATTTGGGCGAAATCCCGCGCGGGCGCAAGGGTTGATTTTCAGCCGAGCAGCCGGCCGACGACGCGGGCCGTGTAGTCGACCATCGGGATGATGCGCGCGTAATTGAGGCGCGTGGGCCCCACGACGCCGATGGCGCCGACGATCTTGTCCTGCGCGTCGCGATAGGGGGCGACGATCGTCGTGCAGCCCGACAGGCCGAACAGCTCGTTCTGCGCGCCGATGAAGATCTGCACGCCCTCCGCACCCTGCGCCTGTTCGAGGATGCGCGCCATCGACTGGTGCTGCTCGAGCGCTTCGAACAGGCGGCGGATGCGCTCGAGATCCTCCATCGCGTGGACATCCTCGAGCAGCTTCGCCTGGCCGCGCACGATCAGGTAGCCCTCGGTCCCGGCCGATTTCTCGGGCGTGGACCACACCGCGAGGCCCTGCTCGACGACCTTCTGCGACAGCTGGTCGAGCTCGGCGCGCGACTGCTCGAGCCGGCGCAGCACGTCCTGGCGCGCCTCGACGAGCGTGCGGCCGGTGAGGTGCGCGGAAAGGAAGTTCGACGCCTGCACGAGCTGCTGCGGCGTGAGGCCGAGCGGCGTCTCGATGACGCGGTTCTCGACGAGGCCGCGCTCGGTGACGAGCACGACGAGCGTGCGCCCCGGCCCGAGCGGCACGAACTCGACATGCTTGAGCGGCGCGTCCGACTTGGGCGCGATCACGAGTCCGGCCCCGCGGCCGAGCCCCGCGAGCAGCGTGCTCGCCTGTTCGAGCACCTGGCCGGTGGCGCGCCCGCCGGCCGCGCACTGCGCCTCGATCTTCTCGCGCTCCTCGCTCGACAGCCGGCCGACTTCCAGGAGGCCGTCGACGAAGAGGCGCAGCCCCAGGTCGGTCGGCAGGCGGCCGGCCGAGGTGTGCGGCGAATAGAGCAGCCCCAGGTCCTGCAGGTCGGCCATCACGTTGCGGATCGTCGCGGGCGAGATCGGGTCGGGCAGCTGGCGCGACAGCGTGCGCGAGCCGACCGGCTCGCCGGTCTCCACATAGGCCTCGACGATGCGCCGGAACACCTCGCGCGAGCGCTCGTCCATCGCGGCGACGGCGCTCTGCGCCTGCGCGCTGGTCGCGGCCACGCCGGCGGCGGGCTGGGCGGTCTTGCGCTCGAAGGGGACGATGGGGGTGCGGCTCATGTGGGGATAGCTAGTCACCGCCTGCCTTGCGTGTCAACGCACCCTCCTCGCGTCATGCCCGGGCTTGTCCCGGGCATCCACGATTTCTGTTTCCGTCGCCCAAGTCGTGGACCCCCGGGACAAGCCCGGGGGTGACGGGAAAAGAAGAGCGGCATGACCGAGAGGGGCGTTGCGTGCCGCCGCACCCCGGACTAGGTTCGCGCCCTGCCACCCCCGCCGAAAGAGATTCCCATGCGCCCTTCGGGCCGTTCCGCCGACCAGATGCGTGCCGTCAGCCTCGAGCCGGGCTTCGCCAAGCATGCCGAGGGCTCGTGCCTCGTGCGCTTCGGCGACACGCACGTGCTGGTCACCGCCTCGCTCGAGGAGAAGGTGCCGCCCTTCCTGCGCAATTCCGGGCAGGGCTGGGTGACGGCCGAGTACGGCATGCTGCCGCGCTCGACCCACACGCGCACCGACCGCGAGGCCGCGCGCGGCAAGCAGTCGGGCCGCACGCAGGAGATCCAGCGCCTGATCGGCCGCAGCCTGCGCTCGGTCACCGACCTCAAGGCGCTGGGCGAGCGCCAGATCAAGATCGACTGCGACGTGCTGCAGGCCGACGGCGGCACGCGCACCGCGGCGATCACGGGCGCCTGGGTCGCACTCCATCAGGCGATCTTCCCGCTGGTCAAGGCCAAGGGGATCGCGTTCCCGATCCGCGACCATGTCGCGGCCGTGTCGTGCGGCATTTCGGGCGGCGCGAGCGTGCTCGACCTCGACTATGCCGAGGACAGCGGCTGCGACGTCGACGCCAATTTCGTCATGACCGGCGACGGCAAGCTCGTCGAGGTGCAGGGCACGGCCGAGCGCGACCCGTTCGCCGAGGACCAGCTGCTGGCGATGCTGAGGCTCGCGCGCAAGGGTGTCGGCGAACTCGTCGCCCTCCAGAAGAAGGCGGTCGCCGCATGGGCGCCGGCCGTCTGACCGCGGGCACGCGGCTCGTCGTCGCGACGCACAACAAGGGCAAGCTTGCCGAGATGGCCGACCTCTTGCGGCCCTACGGGCTCGACTGCGTGTCGGCCGGCTCGCTCGGCGTGGCCGAGCCCGACGAGACCGGCACCACGTTCGAGGCGAACGCCGCGCTGAAGGCGCGCCACACCGCCGCCGCGACCGGCCTGCCCTCGCTCGCCGACGACAGCGGCATGTGCGTCGACGCCCTCGACGGCGATCCCGGCGTCTACACGGCGAACTGGGCGGGGCCGAAGCGCGACTTCTCGCGCGCCATGCGCATGGTGGAAGCGGCCCTCGACGGGGCGAAGGACCGGCGCGCGCGCTTCGTCTCGGTGCTGGCGCTGGCGTGGCCCGACGGGCGCGTCGACATCTTCCGCGGCGAAGCGCCCGGCACGCTGGTATGGCCGCCGCGCGGCGCCAACGGTTTCGGCTACGATCCGATGTTCGTGCCCGACGGCCACGCGGTGACGTTCGGCGAGATGGACCCGGCCCTCAAGCACACGATCAGCCACCGTGCCGTCGCGTTCGCGAAGTTCCGCGCCGCGTGCCTCGACGCGCGCGCATGAGCTTCGCCGTCTATGTCCACTGGCCGTTCTGCAAGTCGAAATGCCCGTATTGCGACTTCAACAGCCATGTGCGCGAGAAGATCGACGCCGATGCGTGGCGCGACGCACTGCTGAAGGAGATCGACCACTACGCCGCGCTGACGCCGGGACGCGCGGTCACGTCGGTGTTCTTCGGCGGCGGCACGCCGTCGCTGATGGATCCGCACATCGCCGGCGCCGTGCTGGAGCGCATCGCGCAGCGCTGGACGATGGCGGACGATCCCGAGATCACGCTCGAGGCGAACCCGAACTCCGCCGAGGCCGAGCGTTTCGCCGCGTTCAAGGCCGCCGGCGTCAACCGCCTGTCGATCGGCGTCCAGTCGCTCGACGATGCGGCGCTGAAATTCCTCGGCCGCGGCCACGACGTGCGCGAGGCCAAGCGCGCCATCGACCGGGCGGCGCGGCTGTTCGAGCGCTTCTCGTTCGACCTCATCTATGCGCGGCCGGGCCAGACGGTCGAGGACTGGACGAAGGAACTGCGCGCGGCGCTCGAACTGCAGCCCACGCACCTGTCGGTGTACCAGCTGACGATCGAGGCCGGCACGCAGTTCAAGACGCTGTTCGACCGCGGCGACCACGCGCTGCCGAGCGAGGCCGACCAGGAACGGCTCTACGACGCGACGCAGGCGATCCTCGAATCGGCCAAGATGCCGGCCTACGAGGTCTCGAACCACGCGGTGGCGGGCCAGGCGTCGCGCCACAATCTCGTCTACTGGCACTACGAGGACTATGTCGGCGTGGGCCCCGGCGCGCACGGCCGGCTGACGCTCGACGGCGGCCGCGTGGCCACGCGCCAGCAGAAGGCGCCCGAGACCTGGCTCGCCGACGTCGCCAGGAACGGCCACGCGACGGCGGAACAGACGGCGCTCGACCGCACCACCTGCGTCGACGAGGCGCTGATGATGGGCCTGCGGATTTCCGAAGGCATCGACGCGGACCGTTTTGCGCGCGTGACGGGGGCCGCCCTCGAAGGCCCCGACGCGCTCGACACCGCACGCGTCGAGCGGATGATCCGCGACGGATTCATCGCGCGCACGAAGACCGGGATCGCCGCGACCGCGCAGGGCCGCAAGGTGCTCAACGGACTTCTTGCGGCGTTGCGCGGTTGAGCAACCGGAAGATTTGCGCGACGGTCACGTGACGTAACGTTACCGTCGCCTCGTCATTTCCTTGATGCGGCGCCGTTTTCTTCGGTCGAGGCGACCGTCGCCCGTGTTTTCGCGATTTTGTAGTCAGCGCGGGCCGCAGCCTTTCATCCGGCTTCGACCTGCCGGCATGGAACGCTCTTATTCACCGTTTCAAAGAGCACGCGATGCTGGTTATCTTCATATTATGCATTCCTAAGATTGTCAAGAATAAAGGCCTATGATCCTTCGTCATGCCCGGGCTTGTCCCCGGAATCCACGGCTTCAATTCGACGGCGCCTCGAACGTCTCCGGGGCCGGTGCGAGCACGCGCGCGCCCTCGCGGCGCACTTCGAGGATCGCGAAGCCGCGTTCGACGGTGCCGCCGGTGGCGAGGCGGAAGATCCCGTCCACGCCGGCGAAGCCCGCCGGCGTCGTCAGCGCCTCGAGCGAGAAATCGGCGCCGTCGGGGCCCTTGTCGCGCGCCAGGATCGCGGCGAGTGCCACCGCATCGTAGGCGAGGCTCGCCACGCGCGGCGCCGGGCGGCCGAAGCTGCCGCGGAAGCGTTCCTCGAACGCGGCGCGCGGCGCCTGCGCGGTGTTGGCGAACCAAGCGCCCTGCAGCGAGGATTCGCGCAGCGTGCGCGGATCGTCCCACAGCGGAATGCCGAGATACTTGACGCGGGCCGGATCGATCTCGTGCCCGTGCAACTGGGCCACCACCTGGATCAGCCGGTCGCCGAAATCGGGCAGCAGCACGGCGTCGAAATCGAGCTCGGGCGGCGGCGGGCCGATCTCGCCGCGCGCCAGCCGCGGCGGCGGCCCGGCGAGCTGGCCCAGGCGCCGCACCGACGGTGCGAAATCGAGCGCACCTGCGTCGTAGCGCTCGATGCGCACGAGTTCGCCGCCCGACGCGGCGAGGCTGGTGCGCAGCGCCCTTTCCGACGCCACGCCAAGCGCGTTGTTCGGCACCAGTGCCGCGAAGCGCTCGAGCCCGCGCGCGCGCGCGTATTCGACCGTGCGCGCCACCGCATCCTGCGGCGCGATGCCCAGCGTGAACACGCCGGGGGCCGCGACCGTGCGGTCGTTGGACAGGCTCAGCACCGCAACCCCGGCTGCGCGCGCGGCCGGGGCGACGGCCTGCGTCTCGGCCCCCAGCAGCGGGCCGATGACGAGGCGGGCCTCCTGTGCCACCGCCCATTCGAACGCGGCCAGTGCCCCCTGCGGCGTGCCGGCGGTGTCGCGCACGAGCAGCGCAAAATTGTCGTCGGCGACGTCGAACACCGCCTGCGTCGCCGCGTCGAGCAGCGCCTGGCCGACCGCGGCGTTCGGGCCGGTGAGCGGCAGCAGCAGCGCCACGCGGGGTGCGCCCGCGCGCGCGGATCGTTCGACCGTCGCCGCGGCCGCGGGCGGTGTCGCGGTCGAGGGCGGGACGGCCGACGGGTCGGTGGCCG
>JAEUKY010000054.1 GCA_016794005.1 Rhodospirillales bacterium | reverse complement strand
TCTTCCACTCCCGTGCCGATCGAGAGCTTGGCCTTGGTCTTGGCCTTGACCTCGTCCACGGTCACGCCGTCGGCCAGCTCGATCAGGGTGACGCCACCGTCGCCCTTCTTGTCGACGGCGAACACGCCGAGCTCGGAGATCACCATGTCGACCACGCGCCGGCCGGTCAGCGGCAGGGTGCACTCCTTGAGGAGCTTGGAGGCGCCGTCCTTGGAGACGTGCTCCATGGTGACGATGACGCGGCGCACGCCGGCCACCAGGTCCATGGCGCCGCCCATGCCCTTCACCATCTTGCCCGGGATCATCCAGTTGGCGAGGTCGCCGTTCTCCGCCACTTCCATGGCGCCCAGGATCGACAGGTCGATATGGCCGCCGCGCACCATGGCGAAGCTGTCGGCCGAGGAGAAGTAGGACGTGCCCTTGAGCTCGGTCACGGTCTGCTTGCCGGCATTGATGATGTCGGCATCGACCTCGTTGTCGAGCGGGAAGGGGCCGACGCCCAGCATGCCGTTCTCGCTCTGCAGCGTGATGTCGACATCCTCCGGCACGTAGTTCGACACCAGGGTCGGGATGCCGATGCCGAGATTGACGTAGTAGCCGTCCTTCAGTTCCTTGGCGGCGCGCGCCGCCATCTGATCGCGGTTCCAGGGCATCGCTTCTCTCCTCAGGCCGCGCGCTTGCGGGTTGTGCGCTGTTCGATGCGCTTCTCGTGCTTGCCCTGCACGATGCGGTGCACGTAGATGCCGGGCAGATGGATGTGGTCGGGATCGAGCGAGCCGAGCGGCACGATCTCCTCCACCTCGGCGACGCAGACCTTGCCGCACGTGGCGGCCGGCGGATTGAAATTGCGCGCCGCCTTGCGGAACACGAGATTGCCCGACGGATCCGCCTTCCACGCCTTCACGATGGAAAGGTCGGCGACGAAGCTGCGCTCGAGGATGTAGGTCTGCCCGTCGAACTCCTTGTGCTCCTTGCCCTCGGCGATGACGGTGCCCACGCCCGTGCGCGTGTAGAAGCCGGGAATGCCCGCCCCGCCCGCGCGCATGCGTTCGGCCAGCGTGCCCTGCGGGTTGAACTCCAGCTCGAGCTCGCCCGAAAGATACTGGCGCATGAATTCCGCGTTCTCGCCCACATAGGACGAGACCATCTTCTTGATCTGGCGCGTGCCGAGCAGGATGCCGAGGCCGAACCCGTCGACGCCCGCGTTGTTCGACGCGACGGTCAGGTTCTTGGTGCCGGCATCGCGGATCGCCGCGATCAGCAGTTCGGGAATGCCGCACAGGCCGAAACCGCCGGCCGCGATCTTCATCCCGTCGAACAGCAGGCCATCGAGCGCCTGTGCCGCACTCTTTTGAACTTTCTTCATTTTTCCCTCGATGAGGTTGGGTCGGCCCGGTGCGAGTACATCAAGACCGGCGGCCGGAATCAAGGGCCGCAAACGTTCCTTCAGGGTGCGACGGGCGTGGGGGCGGGCAGCTTCCGGCCCTTCGCCGCCAGCACCGCGCGCAGCCGGTCGGGATAGTCGCTGATGATCCCGTCGACGCCCAGATCGACCAGCCGCGCCATGTCGGCCGGGTCGTTGACCGTCCACGGGATCACGGTCAGCCCCAGCGCCTTCGCCTCGGCGAAGGCCGCGTCGGTCATGTCGCGGAAGAAGGGCGACCAGATCGCCCCGCCGGCGGCCTTGACCAGCTGCGGTGCCGAATTGCCGTGCGCCGCGGCATCGAGACCGGTCCACGGGCTGACGCCGCGACCCTTCCACACATTGTCGCCGTTGCCGCGTTCGAGCGTGAGATACGCGCGCGCCAGATCGGGGGCGAGGCGTGCGGCGGCCGCCAGCGTGCGCCAGTCGAAGGACTGGAGCGTGGTGCGCGCGCGCATCCCGTTGCGGTCGATGGCCGCGATCGCGGCGCGCGCGAAATCCTCGGGCGGCAGCGTCTCGTCGGCGAAGACCGGCGAGATCTTGGTCTCGACGTTGAAGCGCACCGAGGTATTGCCCGCGCGCTTCGCCAGATCGAACACGGCATCGAGCGTGGGCATGCGCGTGCCCGGCATCGCCTTCTGGCCCGCGAAGGTGCGCGCATAGTCGATGTCGGCGCGGATCGTGCCCACGTCGTAGCGCTGCAGTTCGGCCAGCGTCAGGTCGCGCACGCGCGGGCCGGGCTGCGCGATCCACATGTTGTCCGGCCCCTTCGTGATGTCGGGGTTGAGCCGGCGGTCGTGCGCCACGACGACGACGCCGTCCTTCGTGACGCCGAGGTCCAGCTCCAGCGTCGACACGCCCAGCGTCAGCGCCGCCGCGAAGGCGGGCAGCGTGTTCTCGGGCGCCAGCCCCCGTGCCCCGCGATGGCCCTGCAGGTCGAAAGCGGCGGCGGGAACGGACGCGAGCAGGGCGGCGGCGAGAACGGCGATGCGCATCGGTTTTCCTTCGGGCGCGATTCGGCGCATTATCGGTTCCCATCGTCAAGGACGGAGGCGGCCGCATGAAGCCCGACCAGTTCCGCGTGTTCGCGCGCTACAACCAGTGGGCCAACGCGCGGCTCTATGCCGCCTGCGGCAAGCTGCACGACAACGAGCTGTTCATGCAGCGCCCGTCGTTCTTCGGCTCGATCCACGCGACGCTCAACCACATCCTCGTCGGCGACCGGCTGTGGATGGGGCGGCTGACCGGGCATCCGGCGAAGATCGACAGCCTCGACGAGATCCTCTACGGCGATTTCATCGGCCTGCACGTGGCGCGCACGGCCGAGGACGCGCAGATCGTCACCTACTGCGACGCGCTCGACGAGCCGACCGCCAATTCCGCGCTGCGCTACACCAATATGGCGGGCGAGACGCTGACCACGCCGATCCGTTGGGTGCTGATGCATTTTTTCAACCACCAGACCCACCACCGCGGGCAGGTGCACGGCCTGCTTTCGCAGACCGCCGTGCCGCCCCCGCCGCTCGACCTGATGCACTACCTGCGCGAGGTCCCGCCAGCGCCATAGGATCGGCGCGCAGGGCTTCCGTCTCCTCCAGCAGCCATTCGCGGAAGGCCTTGATCGACGGCCGCTCGACGTCCTGCCTGCGGCAGACGAGCCAGTAGGAACGCCCGGCGGGGACGACTAGCGGCAGCGGCCGCACGAGCCGGCCCGACGCGATCTCGGCCGAGAACAGGAAGGGTGCGCCCAGCGCCACGCCCATGCCTTCCATCGCTGCCTCGACCGCGACGCGCGTGGAATCGAACACGGCGGAACGCCGGCGCGGCTGGCGCACCGTCACGCCGGCGGCCGCGAACCACAGCCCCCATTCGTCGTAGGCGATGTGGTCGTCGAGCAGCAGATGGCCGAGCAGATCCTCCGGCTTGCGGATGCGTTTGGCGAGTGCGGGCGAACACAGCGGCGTGAGCGAATCGTCGAACAGCCGGTCGGCATGCAGGCCCGGATAGTCGCCCGTCCCGTAGCGGATCGCGGCATCCATCGGCTCGCGGTCGAAATCGACGAGCCGGGCGGAGGTTTCCAGCCGCAGCTCGATCGCCGGATGCTTCGCCGCGAACCGGCCGAGGCGGGGGACGAGGAACGTCAGCGCGATGGTGGTGAGCAGGCTCAGCCGCACGATGCCCTTGGCCTCGCGCTCGCGCGCGCGGTCGACGGCGGTCGCGATGCGCAGGAACGCGGCGTTGAGTTCGGGGGCGAGTGCGGAACCCGCCGAGGTGAGGGCGAGGGCGCGCGTCAGGCGCTGGAAGAGCTTGGTGCCCAGCGCTTCTTCCAGCCCCTTCACCTGATGGCTGACGGCGGCCTGCGTGACGCCGAGCTCCTCGGCCGCCTTGGTCAGCGAAAGATGGCGGGCGGCCGCCTCGAAGGCGCGCAGCCCGTTGAGCGGCGGCAGGCGGCTGGTGGCCATGACTTAGGTTTCCTTATGCGTCGCCCGAGATAAGGTCGTTTGTCGGAACCCGATTTTACGCGCAAATTCGCGTCGCTTCCAAGTTCTGGACATGAAGGAGATTGGGTCATGGTCAGTCTGACCGCAAACGGGAACGTCGACTTCCGGGCCGCCTGGCGCGACGCGTTCGCCGCGTTGGGCACGGCGATCGGGGCCAGCCTGCTGGCCGTCGTGGTGTGGCAGGAACGGGCAAGCGCACGCTTCCGGCTCGAAGGGCTGGACGACGCGGCGCTGAAGGACATGGGCCTCAGCCGAGGCGACGTGCTGCGCGAGATCGACAAGCCGGTCTGGCGCGCTTGAAACGCACCCCGCTCAAAGGGGGTTGCCTGTGCGGGGCCGTGCGCTACGAAGCGGCCGGTCCCGTGACGCGCGTCAACCACTGCCATTGCGCGATGTGCCGGCGCACG
>JAEUKY010000017.1 GCA_016794005.1 Rhodospirillales bacterium | reverse complement strand
GGCGACGTTGCCGCCGATCGTGCAGGCGATCTGCGACGAGGGATCGGGCGCATAATAGAAGCCGGCATGCTGGACGGCCTGCGTGATGCCGAGATTGGTGACGCCCGGCTGCACGCGCGCGCAGCGGTTCGCGAAATCGATGTCGAGCACCTTGTTGAACTTGGCCATGCCGAGCAGCACGCCGTCTTCCAGCGGCAGGGCGCCGCCCGAAAGCCCCGTCCCCGCCCCGCGTGGGACCACACGGATGTTGCCGGCCTGGCAGTATCTGAGGATCGCGGCGACCTGTTCGACGGTCGACGGCAGCACCACGACCATCGGGACCGCGCGATAGATCGAGAGCCCGTCGGTCTCGAAGGCGCGGCGCTCTTCCAGAGCGTCGATCACGCCTTCGCCGGGCACGATTGCGCGCAGGTCGGCGACGATCTGGGCCCGCCGGTCGAGCACGGCGCGGTCAGGGGCCGGCATGGTCAGCATGGGGTCCGCTCCCGGGAAATCCGCCCCGACTTTAGGGCTCCGTTGCGCACCCCTGCCACAAAGAAAAACCGCGCCGGCAAGGCCGGCGCGGTTTCATATCCACGGCGAAGAAGAGGCCGGATCAGCCCTGGCGGGCCTTGAAACGGGGGTTCTTCTTGTTGATGACGTAGACGCGACCCTTGCGACGGACGATCTTGCAGTCCTTGTCGCGCTTCTTGGCCGACTTGAGCGAGTTCACGACCTTCATGATACGACGGGTCCCGGTGGCTGAAATTGGCTCCGCCCGGGGCATCCCGGCCGAAAAGAGGCGCGACCATACGGGCGCCCTGCCCCCCTGTCAACCCGTCCGAAACCGCATGTCCGGACAGTAATTTAACCGAAACAGGCAGGATTGCGGCGTGGTGGACAGAGGCTGGCGCGCTGCCTAGGATGCGCGCCCTGACTTGCTCCGACCGGACATCCCGCCAGCCGATGCCAGCCTCCCGATGATCGAATGGATCGAAAGCCACGGAACGTGGTTCTACGTCATCACGTTCCTCTGGACGTTCCTCGAGGGCGAGACGTTCGTCATCTTCGCGGGCTTCGCGGCGCAGCTCGGCATCCTGCGCATCGACTACCTGATCGCGTGCGCCTGGATCGGCAGCTTCTGCGGCGACAATCTCTATTTCTGGCTCGGCCGGCGCTACGGCGAGCGGCTCGTCACGCGCTTCCCGAAGATGCGCGCGGGCACCGACCTTGCGCTCAGTTGGCTGGAGCGGTTCGACACGTGGTTCATCCTGAGCTTCCGCTTCATCTACGTGGTGCGGAACTTCAGCTCGTTCGCCTGCGGCATGAGCGGCATCTACTGGCCGCGCTTCATGATCCTCAATTTCATCGCCGCCGGCGTGTGGGCCTGCACGTTCGCGGGTGCGGGCTATCTCTTCGGGGCCGCGTTCCAGCATCTCATCAAGGACGTGGCGCTGGCCTTCAAGCTCGGCATGCTGTGCCTGTTCGCGACCGTGATCGGGCTGTCGGTCTACATGCACCGCAAGGCGCGCCGGCAGGCCGAACGCATGCAGGCCGACGCCGCGCGCACGCCGCCCGGGCCCTGATCCCGCACGACCTGCAGGCGAATTTATTTCGATATTTATTACTCAAAAATTTACCATACAAAAATCGATATCGATCTTCTGTCGATTGAATTAATTGGATTTTTTCGTGCGACAATTGATCTAGCGCAGGGTTGAAGTCGATCTCGCTTGATACGTTTGGTCCAACATCGCAGTGCGGATTGCAGCACCCGCGCGCGGACCGGACGACCGAAGGAGAGAACGACATGGCCAAATACGACTTCAAGCCGACCGGCCGAGAGCGCACGTTCGGCGAGGACGAGGTGATCGTCAGCAAGACCGACACCAAAGGCCGCATCACGTACGGCAACGAGGTGTTCCTGAAGATCTCCGGCTATCCGGAGAACGAGATCGTCGGCGCACCCCACAGCATCCTGCGCCACCCGCACATGCCGCGCTGCGTCTTCAGGCTGCTGTGGAACCGGATCGAGGCGGGCGACGAGATCTTCGCCTACGTGATGAACATGGCGAGCGGCGGCGACCATTACTGGGTCTTCGCGCACGTCACGCCGACTTTCGGCGAAGACGGCAAGATCGTCGGCTACCACTCGAACCGCCGCAAGCCGTCGCAAGCGCAGATCCAGACGATCTCGGCGCTCTACAAGACGCTGCTCGACATCGAGGAGCGCAACCCGGACCGCAAGGCCGGCATGGAACAGTCGTACGAACATCTGAATGCGCTGCTGAAGTCCAAGGGAGTCGGCTATGACGAATTCATCTTCTCTGTCTAAGGCGTTCCTTGCCGCCGCCCTGGCGCTGGCCGCCGGCGCCGCCGCCTGCGTCGCGGTCTGGCTCGACCAGCGGACCGTCGAACTCGCAGCGACGGGCACGTCGATCCTGCTGACGCTCGCGACGCTTTTCTTCGTGCGCCGCGCCATCGCCAGCGTACGCGACATCAGCGAGATCGCCCGCGCAGCGGCGAAGGGCAATCTCGAACCCCGCCTCGTCGGCATCCGCGAGGGCGGCGAACTGGGCGAGCTTTCGAATTCGACCAACACGCTGATCGACGCGACGGACGCTTTCGTGCGCGAGGCGGCGGCGGCGATGGACCATGCGCGCCAGGGCAAGTTCTACCGCAAGGTCCTCGAACGCGGCATGCTCGGCTCGTTCAAGCGGGCCGCGCGCATCATCAACGCCGCGAACGAGGCCATGCAGGAAAAGCTGGTCGACAACCGCAAGCTCGCCGTCGCGTTCCAGGGCGAGGTCAGCGCCGTCGTCGCGGCGGTCGCGAACTCGGCCATCGACCTGCGCTCCAACGCCGAATCGATGGTCAAGATCGCCCAGGACACGCAGCAGCGCTCGATGGCGGTTTCCGCCGCCTCGGAGCAGGCGACGACGAACGTGCAGACCGTCGCCTCGGCCGCCGAGGAGCTGTCGGCGTCGATCCGCGAGATCTCCTCGCGCGTCGGCGAGGCGGCCGCGGTCGCCACCAAGGCCGCGAACGAGGCCACGGCGGTCGACGCGACCGTCGCCTCCCTCGCCGCGGCGACGAGCCGGATCGGCGAGTTCGCCACGCTCATCCGCAAGATCGCCGAGCAGACCAATCTGCTGGCGCTCAACGCGACGATCGAGGCGGCGCGCGCCGGCGACGCGGGCAAGGGCTTCGCGGTCGTGGCGTCGGAAGTGAAGGGTCTCGCCAACCAGACGGCGAAGGCGACCGAGGACATCTCGGGCCAGATCGACGCCATCCAGAGGTCCACGACCGACGCGGTTTCCGCGATCCGCGGCATCGCGGCCACGGTGGCGCAGGTAAATCAGGCCACGACCGCCATCGCCGGCGCCGTCGAGGAGCAGAACGCCGCGACGCAGGAGATCGCGCGCAGCGTCAGCGAGGCGTCGGCCGGTACCGGCATGGTCACGTCGAACATCACGGCCGTGTCGCAGTCGACCGAGAACGTGCGCGAATCCGCCCAGACGGTCCTCGGCGCCGCCGCAGGGCTCGACAAGCAGTCCGAAGAGATGCGCAACGCCGTGGCAAGCTTCCTTGCCAAGACGAACCGGCGCAGATATCCGCGCTATGCCGTTTCCATCGCGGCCAGCGCGGTCGACTCGATGGGCAAGGGCTTCGCGGGGCAGATCGCCGACATCTCGGAAGGCGGCGTGGGGTTCAAGACCGCGGGCCAGATGCGCATCGGCGAGAAGGGCAAGCTGCGCATCGAAGGCTGCACGGACGAACTGCCCTTCGAGCTCAAGTACCACGAGGGCAACACGCTGCACATCGAGTACCTGTTCGCGTCCGGGATGCCGGCCGGCTACGCGGGCTTCCTGCGCGCGCGGACGGCCACGCTCCAGCCGATGGACTAGACGGTCGTCAGGCGGGCTTGCGCTCGGCCAGGAAACGGCCGACGCGCAGGTCCCCGGCGGCGACGGCGGCAAGCCGGCGCGACCACAGCTTCGCCTCGTCCATCAGCGCCTTGCCCTCGTCCGGCTTGAGTTGGCCGCGATCGACGATGGTCTCGATGCGCGACCAGCCTTCGAGCACGACGGCGCGGAACGCGTCGGTGAAATCGTCGGCGATCTTGACGGCCAGTCCCGCCGCCTCGAGCTGTGCCGTGAACTGGGCGACGGTCGAAAGCCGCGGTGCGGTCGCCTCGCCCAGCCTGTACGCGTCGAGCGCGTCGCCCATCGCGTCCTCGCGCGCGATGGTCCAGTCGACCACGACCAGCCGTCCGCCCGGCTTCATGCCGTGCACCAGCCGGGTCAGCAGCTTGGGCTTGTCCGAGATCATCGAGAAGACGTTGCGCACCAGAGCGCCGTCGTAGCGCTTGGGCTTGAAGCTGCCGTCGACGACGTCGAGCAGGCCGATGGGCGCCTTCCGCTCCATGTTCGCGGCATGCGACATGTTGTTGCCCGACTTCGCCAGATCGGGCGACAGGTCGTAGCCTTCCATCCACGCGCCGTAGGCCTTCGCGATGGCGCGCGTTCCCGCCCCCAGCCCGCAGCCCAGATCCATCGCCGTGTCGCCGTCGTGCAGCGCGAGCGGGCGGGCCATCTCGACCGCGAATTCCTCGCCGCCCGGGAACGTGAACCCGTCGCCCCAGATGAGCTGGGCGACCTTGATGCGTTCGGGCGGCCACTGGTCCTTGACCACGACCTTGCCGTCCGTCGGCAGGCGGACCGGGTCGGGATGCTTCGCGTCGGCTGCGCCGGCGGCCGGAGCGGGCGATGCCGCCGGCGCTTTCGCCTGCGGGCGCGGCTCGTAGACATAGCCTTCCCACCACGCGTGCAGCTTGGCGCGCATCTGCGATCCGGCCGGCTTCTTCTCGTTGTCGTCCTGTGCCACGGGGCCTGTCCGGTCCTTCAGTCCGTGGCGCGGATGCCGTCGCGCGGCGGGGCGAAGCGCGGTGCCGCACCGCCGCTGCCCAGACCAAGGCCGATCAGTTCGCCCATCGTGTCGAATGTCAGCACGACCAGGTCGCCCGCCGGATTGCGCGCGACGACCCGGTAGCAGCCGTCGACGACCGTCATCCGCTCGAAGCCGACGAAGCCCATGTCGAGCAGCGTGTCCGTCATCTTGGTCGAGATGTCGCGGCCGAAGCCGTCCGACTTGCAGACCTGCCCTTCGGGCGTCGTCTGGGCGACGACGGATCCGGCGATCAGGCAGGCGAGAAGAATTGCGGGCGCGCGCATTATCCTACGATCATAGCATGGTTCGTGCCTGCCACAGCGCCGTCGCCGCGATGGCAAGCGCCCCGGACAGGCAGCCGAAAAATATGCTGCGCCGGAACGTGAAATAGACGGCAAGCGCAATCGCGGCCGCCCCCAGCCGGGCGACCAGCGGAATACCGGTCAGTTCGCCGGCCGGGAAGACGATCAGCCGTACGACGAGGGCGGCCAGCACCGCATAGGCCACGCACGCGAACCATTCGAAGACCCAGCCCTTCGGATCGATGCGCCCCCCGATCGCCACGCCGAAGCCGCGCCAGAAATACGTCGCTGCCGCAGCGACGGTGGCGGCGACGAAGGCCTGCGCGTCGCTGAAGGCGAACTCGTTCATCCCGCCCTCGCGCGCGCGCGGCGCGACACGTAGGCCGCCAGCGTGCCGCCGGCGACACCGGCCAGCAGCAGCCCCCACTCCGGCGTCAGCAGATGAAGCGGCGCGCCGAGGGCCGCCCCGAACACAAGCGCGTTGAGGCGCGCGCGGTCGCGCAGGTCCTGCAGGAACAGCAGCATGAAATAGAGCGGATTGAGAAACACCAGCGCCAGCGTCAGCGGGCGCGGCAGCAGTTCGGCCGCATAGAAACCGACCGCAGTACCCGCAAGCGAAGCGCCCCACAGCATGATGGCGCATCCGACGAACCATGCCAGCCGGTCCTCGCGCGCCAGCCGCGGTGCCGTCATCATCGTCATCGCCCAGCACGTCACGGCCACGTAGTTCGCGGCCGCGTAGATCCGCCAGGTCGGCCGGCCGGGCATGTGGACGACCGGCATCATCACGACGGTCATGGGCGCAAGGCGCATGTTGGCCAACGCCACCGCCAGTGCTATCGCCAGCAGGCCGGATCCGGCGAGATAGAGCTCCGTAACCGCAAGCTGGCCGGGGAGCGCCCACGCCGTCAGCGTGTTGAACATCGCGTAATCGAGCCCCAGCCCGTGCGCGCTGACGAACGACCCGAACCCGACATAGGAAGCGCCCAGCACCATCGACGGGGCGAGTGCGGCCGCGCGCACGCCGGCGAAGAAGGCGGCGCGCGTTCCCGTCGGCGGCGGCAGGTCGGGTTCGTGCATGCCCCGCGAATCTAGCGCACAGGTACTGGGCCGCGCACTAGGCGCTTTCGCGCACGATCAGCTCGCATCCGAGGTCGACGACGCGCGGCTCGGGACTGGCGCCGTCGAGACGCGCCGAAAGCATGCGCGCCGTCTCGTTGCCGATCGTCTCGCGCGGCGGGCGCATCGTGGTCAGCGACGGCAGGCAGTGGGCGGCGAAATCGAGATCGCCGAACCCGATCAGCGCCACGTCGTCGGGCACGCGCACGCCGCGGCGCCGGCATTCGAACAGCGCGCCAAGCGCCAGCACGTCGTTCGAGAAGGCGACCGCGTCGATCCCGCCGGGGGTGCCGAGCATCGCCGCGAAGCTTTCCGCCCCGTCGCCGACATTCGAGGCGCGCGGCAGGTCGGTCCACGCGGCGGGAACGAGCCCGGCGCGATCCAGCTCGTCGCGCACGCCCGCACAGCGCGCCGCAGCACGCGTATCCTTGCCGAGGATGGCGCCGATCACCCCGACGCGCCTGCACCCGCGCGACAGCAGGTGGCGGGCCGCGCGCCTTCCGGCGGCATGGTGGTCGAAGCCGACGGCCATGTCGAAGGGCCGGCCGGCGACGTCCCACATCTCGACCACCGGCAGCGACGCGCGCGCCAGGATCGCGGCCGTGCGCGGCCCGTGGACGAAGCCGGTCAGCACGAGCGCCGCCGGGTTCCATGCCAGCATCGTCTCGATCAGCTTGTCCTCGCGGTCGAGGTCGTAGTCCGAACTGGAATCGAGGACGGCGAGGCCGCGTGCGTCGAGCTTCGCGGCGAGCGCGTCGACCGTCGCGGCGAAGAACGCGTTGCGGATCGACGGGACGACGACGCCGACGATGCGGCTTTTCGCCGCCGCGAGCCCGCCCGCCATCAGATTCGGCACGTAGCCCAGCCGGTCGATCGCGTCGCGGATGCGCGCGGCCAGTTCGGCCGAGACCGTGTCGGATTCGCGCAGCAGCCGGCTGACCGTGATCGCCGACACGCCGGCGAGCTTCGCCACGTCGGACATCGTGGCCCGGCCGGCGCGCCGGCGCGTGCGGGGCGGTTTCGCCGGATCGGAGTCGCGCGCCATCGGCTTCAGTATATCTCCGGTTCCGGCACTGAGGGGCCGTGGGCGAGGAAGTCGAAATCCGCGCCTTCGTTCGCCTGGCCGATATGCCGCTCGAGCAGCACGCCATAGCTGCGCGCGAAGCGCCTGGGCGGGGCCTTCCACTCGGCGCGCCGGCGCGCGAGTTCGCCGTCCGGCACGTCGAGATGCAGCCGGCGCGCGGCCACGTCGAGTTCGATCGTGTCGCCGTCGCGCACCAGCGCCAGCGGCCCGCCGATGCGCGATTCCGGTGCGACGTGCAGCACACAGGTTCCGTAATGCGTGCCGCTCATCCGCCCGTCGGAAACGCGCACCATGTCGCGCACGCCCTGCGCCAGCAGCTTCTTGGGGATCGGCAATGCACCCCATTCCGGCATGCCCGGCCCGCCCACGGGGCCCGCGTCCTGGAGGACGAGCACGCTGCCGGCATCCACGTCGAGGGCGGGATCGTCGATACGCGCGGACATGTCGGCATGGTTGCGGAACACGACCGCCTTGCCGCGATGGCGGGCGAGCTTCGGATCGGCGGCCGACGCCTTGATGACGGCCCCGTCGGGCGCGAGATTGCCGCGCAGCACGGCGATGGGCGCCCCGGCCGAGACCGGCCGGTCGAGCGGGCGGATCACCTCGTCGTCCCACACCTTGGCGCCGGCGATGTTGGCACCCAGCGTGCGGCCGTTGACCGTACGGCAATCGAGGCGTAGCCGATCCTTGAGCCGCCCCAGCAGGGCCGGAAGGCCGCCGGCGAAGTGGAAATCCTCCATCAGGTTTCCGCCTGCCGGAAAGACGTTGGCGAGGACGGGCGTGCGTCGCCCGTGCGCGTCGAACGCGTCGAGATCGAGCTTCAGGCCGGCCCGCCCCGCCATCGCGACGAGATGGACGACCGCGTTCGTCGAGCCGCCCAGCGCCATCAGCGTCGCCAGGCCGTTCTCGAGCGCGTCGCGCGTGACGATGGCGGAAGGCTTCAGGTCCTCGAAGATCATGCCGACGATCCGCTCGCCGGCCTCCTGCGCCATGCGGGGATGGCCGGCGTCGCTCGCCGGGATCGACGAAGCGCCGGGCAGCGTCAGGCCCATCGCCTCGGCGATGGCGGTCATGGTCGAGGCCGTCCCCATCGTGTTGCACGTGCCGGCGGTGCGTGTGATGCGGGATTCGAGTTCGACCCAATCTTCCTTGGTGATCTTGCCGGCGCGCAGCTCGTCCCAGTACTTGCGCGTGTGGGTGCCCGCCCCCACCTTCTGCCCGCGCCAGTGCGCGTTGGACATCGGCCCGGCCGGCACGAAGATCGCCGGCAGGTCCATCGACAGGGCGCCCATGATCAGGCCGGGCGTGGTCTTGTCGCAGCCGCCGAGCAGGACCGCGCCGTCGACGGGCAGCGAGCGCAGCAGCTCCTCGACCTCCATCGCCAGCATGTTGCGGTACATCATCGTCGTCGGCTTGACGAGCACCTCGCCCAGCGACAGGGCCGGCAGCTCGACCGGGAAGCCGCCCGCCTGCCAGACGCCGCGCTTCACCGCCTCGGCGCGGTCGCGCAGGTGGAAGTGGCAGGGCGAGAGCTCGCTCCACGTGTTGACGACCGCGACGACGGGCCGGCCCATGAAGTCTTCGCGGCGGAACCCCATCTGCTGCGTGCGCTGGCGATGCGCGAAGGCGCGCATGTCGTCGGCCAGATACCAGCGGGCGCTGCGCAGTTCCGCGCGCGGCCGGTGCGGCCGGTTGGCATCGCTCATTGGCATTCTCCCTGACCTGAAAGATAGTTCATGTTAGCGTTATCATAATCGAATAACAAATAAAATATGATATTGACAGCTAGAATTCGATAAGTAATGTTAGCGATACCAATCGCAGGCGATCAACGCCTGCCGTACCAGGGAGGAGCGGTCGCAACCCCGTGTCCGACGTCGTCCTCAAACAGGTCGTCAAAGCGTATGACGGCACGCCCGTTATCCACGGCGTGGATCTCGCCATCGCGTCGGGCGAGTTCTGCGTGTTCGTCGGCCCGTCGGGCTGCGGAAAGTCCACCCTGCTGCGCATGATCGCCGGCCTCGAAGGCATCACCGACGGCGAGATCCGCATCGGCGGCAAGCTCGTCAACGACCTGCCGCCGCGCGAGCGCGACATCGCGATGGTCTTTCAGGACTACGCGCTCTATCCGCACAAGACGGTGTTCGAGAACATGGCCTTCGGCCTGCGCCTGCGCAAACGGCCGGAGGACGAGATCCGCACGCGCGTCGGCGATGCCGCGAACATCCTGCGCATCGACCATCTGCTCGACCGCAAGCCGGGCCAGCTTTCCGGCGGCCAGCGCCAGCGCGTGGCGATGGGCCGCGCGATCGTGCGCAACCCGCAGGCCTTCCTGTTCGACGAGCCGCTTTCCAATCTCGACGCGCAGCTGCGCTCGGAGATGCGCGTCGAGATCAACAAGCTGCACAAGCGCCTGCGCAACACCGTGATCTACGTCACGCACGACCAGGTCGAGGCGATGACGCTCGCCGACAAGATCGTCGTGCTGTCGGCCGGCAACATCGTGCAGGTCGGCTCGCCCGACGAGATCTACAACCGGCCCGCGGCGAAGTTCGTCGCCGGCTTCACCGGCTCGCCGCCGATGAACTTCCTGCCGTGCACGGTGGAGGCGGGCGGCACGGCGCTGACGCTCGCCGGCGGCGTACGCCTCGACGTGCCGCAGGCGCGCCGTGCCGTCTGCGCGCGCCATGCCGGCCGGCGGCTCGAATTCGGCATCCGGCCGGAGCATGTCGTCGCGTTCCCCGCCGCCGACCCCGAGATCGGCGCCGTGCGCGCGCACGTCCAGCTGGTCGAGCCGCTGGGCTCCGACACGCTGGGCCTGCTGAAGATCGGCGACGGCGAGATCACCGGACGCTTCTCGCCCGAGGCCGGCCTCTGGGCCGGCAGCGAGATCGACGCCGGCATCGCGCTTCGCAAGTTCCACCTTTTCGACCCCGAGACCGGGCAAGCGATCCGCGGCGACGGCTGGTAAGGCCGCGCCGGCAACAGGAAACCAACCAATGGAGAAACGTCCATGAGCCTCTATCGTTCCCTCTTCGCCTCGGCCGCGCTGGCGCTGCCGCTGGCATTCGCCGCCGCCCCGGCGGACGCGCAGCAGACGACCTTGCGCATCTTCGTCGGCGGCCAGCAGCGGCCCGACGTGATGCGCCAGATTCTCGACGCCTACCAGGCGCGCACGCCGGGCGTGCGCGTCGAGGTCGAGGTCGGCGGCGCCACCTCCGACCAGCAGCAGCAGTATCTCAACACGGTGCTGACCAGCCGCGACGCGGCCATCGACGTCATGCTGATCGACGTGATCCGCCCCGCGCAGTTCGCCGCAGCCGGCTGGGCCGAACCGCTCGACGCCTATCTGGGCGGCGAGAAGGATGCGATCATGGCGCGCTACCTGCCCGCCTACCGCGAGGCCAACGTCGTGGGCGGCAAGGTCATCGCACTTCCCTATTTCGCCGACGCGCAGTTCCTCTACTACCGCACCGACCTGCTGGAGAAGTACAAGCTCCAGCCGCCCAAGACGTGGGAAGAGCTCGCGTCCACCGCGCGCACCGTCATGCAGGGCGAGAACAACCCCAACCTGCGCGGCTTCGCGACGGCGGGCGCCCCCATCGAGGGGACGGTGTGCACATTCCTCGTGCCGATGTGGGGTGCCGGCGGCCAGTTCCTCGGCGCGCAGGGCAAGCCCGACGTGAACTCCGCGCAGGCGCGCCGCGCGCTGCAGCTGTGGACCGATCTCAAGGCCGCGAACGTCACGCCGCCCAACCTCGCCGAAGTCGTGACCGACCGCATCCGCGTCGATTTCCAGGCCGGCAACCTTCTCTATGCCATGCAGTGGGGCTACGCCTGGAACCGCTTCCAGAACGACCCCGACAGCACGGTCAAGGGCAAGACGAACGTCGTGCCGCTGCCGGGCTTCGCCGGGAACCAGCCCGCAACTTGCATCGGCGGCTGGCAGATCGCGGTCTCGGCCTATTCGAAGAACAAGCAGGCGGCGGTCAACCTGCTGAAGTACCTCTCCTCGCCCGAAGTCTCGAAGAAGCAGGCGATCCTCGCCTCGCACCTGCCGGTCTTCGCCGAGGTCTACCAGGATGCCGAGGTGCTGAAGGTGAACCCGTGGTTCCAGTTCGCCCGCAACGTGGTCGTCACGGGCCGCTCGCGGCCGGTCAGCCCGGACTATCCCGAGGTCAGCGAGATCATCCGCACGAACATGAACGCGTTCCTCGCCGGCACGCGCACCGCCGACCAGGTGATCGCGGAAATGAACTCGCGCCTCGCGCGCGTCTACCGCTAGACGGGACCGGCGCCGCCGCAAGGCGGCGCCGGGTTCGCGCAAGATGGCAGCCGCGAAACGCT
>JAEUKY010000144.1 GCA_016794005.1 Rhodospirillales bacterium | reverse complement strand
TGGTCGGAGCGACAGGATTCGAACCTGCGACCCCCAGTCCCCCAGACTGATGCGCTACCGGGCTGCGCTACGCTCCGTCAGGTCGCCGGGCCTTGGATTGGCCCCCGGGGAAGGGGCCGGTCCGGACGGGCGCGGACTATGCCCGACCGCCCCGCCCGATTCAACGGCCTGATTGGACCGGCAGGAGGTGCAGGCGGCAGCAACCTTCCTTGCCCGGGGTCCAGGTTTCGGCGCTGAATCCGATGCCGGCGGCGCCGAAGCAGCCATTGTCGAAACGCCCGGCGATCCGGCACATCAGCGCCAGCTGGCTATCATCGAGTCCGGCCTTGCGCCAGGCGTCCTGCAGCGGGCAGCGCGACACGGCGACATGGACGCTGCCGTCCGGCGAATTCGTCCGGGTGTGGGGGAAGAGCCGTCCGCCGTCCGGGCTGACGGCTAGAAAGGCGTCCGCGACCTTGGCCGGCGTGGGGTTCTCGATTCTGCCGAACAGGGCCTTGCCCGCCGCCTCGCCGCGCCGCTCGATCGCCTTGCCGAGAATGTCGGCCGCCCGATCCGGTCCGATCTCGGCAGCGAAGGCGTTGTAGATCTCCCAGTATAAGAGTGCGCGGTTGGCGAACGCGTCGTCGAGCTGTCGTACCAGAACGTCCCTGTCCATCGGTCGTACCCCCTAGATCTGGGACGACTGTAGCGCCTCCGGCACCGGCCCGGAACGGCAGCTTCGCCCCGGCAGGATTTGCCGGGCGGACGTTTCTGGTAGTCCGTGCCCGGTCATAACCCATTGCCCCAGTTATATTTTCCGAGTGGCACGTCAGCTGCTTAGGGATGGCGTGCCCCGATAGAGGGCGATCGACAACGGACCCTGCGGAACCAAGACGATGGAAAACCCTTCATACCTTGCGATCTCGCACCAGCACGCGCTGCGCCGTCAGATGGAAACGGTCGCCAACAATCTGGCGAACCAGAACACGACGGGCTTCCGCTCCGAACGCCTGCTGTTCGCCTCGTACCTGACGAACAAGGCGGGCAACCCGGGCATCGGCGGCGACGGCGCCGGCAGGCTCGCCTTCGTCGAGGGCATCGGCACCTACCGCGACACGCGGCCGGGCCAGGCCGTCAAGACCGAGGCCCCGCTCGACATGATGGTCGCGGGCAACGCCTATTTCGTCGTCGACACGCCGGTCGGCCAGCGTTTCACGCGCGACGGCAACTTCCGCCTCGACAGCAACGGCACGATCGTCAACTCGGAAGGCTTCGCCCTTCTCGACCAGAACAACCAGCCGCTGCGCCTCAACCCGAACGAGACCGACATCGAAGTCACCAAGCAGGGCGAGATCTTCGGCGGCACGAACCGCGTGGGCCGCATCCGCCTCGTCTCGTTCCCCGACGAGCAGGCGCTGACGCGCCTGGGCGGCGGCCTCTATTCCAGCACCGTCGATCCCGTTCCCGCCGATCCGCGCGCGGAAGTCCATCAGGGCATGCTCGAAGGCTCGAACGTCGTCTCGGTCAACGAACTCACGCAGATGCTCGATATCGTCCGCCGCTACGAGTCGGCGCAGAAGATCCTCGACAGCGAACACCAGCGCGCGCTGAAGGCGATCGGTACGCTCGCCCGCGTCGCTTGAACCCATTGATCAGGAGATAGACCCATGCGCTCCCTCAACACCGCCGCGACGGGCATGCTGGCCCAGCAGCTGAACGTCGAAGTCATCTCGAACAACATCGCCAACCTCAACACGACCGGCTTCAAGCGCCAGCGCGCCGAGTTCCAGGACCTGCTCTACCAGGGCCAGCGCCGCGCGGGCACCGCCGCGTCGGACGCCGGCGGCACGGTTCCGGCCGGCATCCAGATCGGCCTCGGCGTCAAGCCGACGGCGGTCTACCGCATCCACGAGCAGGGCTCGCTGCTGAAGACCGACAACTCCCTCGATCTCGCGATCCAGGGCCGCGGCTTCTTCCAGATCACGCTGCCCACCGGCGAAACGGCCTACACCCGCGCTGGCTCGCTGCAGCTCAACAACCAGGGCACGATCGTCACGGCCGACGGCTTCCCGGTCATCGGCCCGGGCCAGATCCCGCAGACGGCGACCAGCATCTCGGTCAACCAGTCGGGCCAGGTGTTCGTCCAGCTCCCGGGCCAGAACACGGCCCAGCAGGTCGGCCAGTTCACGATGGCGACGTTCGTCAACGAAGCGGGCCTCCTGCCGATCGGCAACACGAGCTTCATGCCCACCGCCGCCTCGGGCGACGCGGTCACGGGCACGGCCGGCACGGCCGGCGTGGGCACGCTGCAGCAGGGCTTCGTCGAAGCCTCGAACGTCAACGCGGTCAACGAGGTCACCTCGCTGATCACGGCCCAGCGCGCCTACGAGATGAACTCGAAGGTCATCCAGGCCTCCGACCAGATGCTGAACGTGGTCAACCAGCTCCGCTGATGCCCCCCGTTTCCGGAGAACAGCCATGAAGATCTTCGCCTACTTCCTCGTCTTCCTCGCGACCGCGATCGTCGCGGCCGCGGCACCGGCCCCGGCGCAGAGCCTGCGCACCGATCTGGTCGTCGTCGAAGGCGATCTGGTCAAGCTCTCGGACCTGTTCGAGGGCGTGTCGAACGACCGCCCCGTGCTGCGGGCACCCGCCCCCGGCCGCCGCGTCTCGGTCGAGATCCAGCAGCTGATGGAAATCGCGCGGTCCAACGGACTCGCCTGGCGTCCGCAGACCCGCTTCGACCGCGTGCTGGTCGAACGCATGGGCAAGACGCTCGACCAGAACGACATCGTGCCGGCGCTGCGCCGAGCGCTTCTCGCCGAAGGCATGCGCGCCAGCGACGAGATCGATCTGGGCAGCCGCAACTTCACGATCTCCCTCCCGCTCGAAGCACCGGCCGACATCGACGTCCGCCAGGTCCAGCTCGACCGTACGACGGGCCGCTTCACGGCCACGCTCCATGCCGGCGGCAACCATCCCGGCGCCCAGCGCTCGACCGTCCAGGGCCGCGTCTTCGCGACGGCGCGCCTTCCGGTCCTGCGCCGTACGGTCGCGGCCGGCGAGACGATCCGCGCCCAGGACATCGAGATGGCCCAGGTCCGCGAGGATGCCGGCAAGTCGGGCCTGATCGCGAACCCCGACAAGCTGGTCGGCCAGACCGCCCGCCAGCGCCTGCGCGAACGCGAGCCGGTGCGCGAGATCGACGTGCGCCCCGCCACGCTGGTCGCGCGCAACGCCAACGTCACGATCGTGCTGCAGTTCGGCAACATGAGCCTCAGCGCGCAGGGCCGCGCGATCGAGGAAGGTGCGCGCGGCGACACGATCCGCATCCTCAACACGACCTCGAACCGCCAGCTCGAAGGCGTCGTCGTCGGGCCCGACACGGTCGCCGTGTCGTTCGGTCCGCGCGTCGCCGCCCTGCTGCCCCAGTGAACAGCCTTCAAGGAAGAACGGAGCCCGTCATGAAGTCCCTCGCCCGCCTCACTCTCGTGGCGCTCGCCGCATCCGGCCTCGCGGCCTGCGGCAACACCTTCGACCGGCTCTCCGAGCTGGGCCAGGGTCCGGCCCTCTCGCAGATCAAGAACCCCGCGGAAGCCAACGCGAAGGTCACGATGCCCACGCCGCCGCGTCTCGAAGACGACGGCCGCGGCGGCGCCTCGCTGTGGCGCACGGGTGCACGCCAGTTCTTCAAGGACAACCGTGCGAACCAGATCGGCGACATCGTCACGGTCATCGTCGACATCACGAACGAGAGTGCCGACTTCAGCAACACAACGACGCGCTCGCGCACGAATTCGGAATCGGCCGACGTCAGCTCGCAGATCCTGGGCTACGGCACGCAGAACCTGATCGAACGCCTGCCCGGCAACAACCGGACGCCGATGACGGGCACCAGCGCCACAAACCCGATCTCGCTGGGCGGCCTCAGCTCGGCCACTTCGAACAACGGCACGGGCCGGATCCAGCGCGCGGAGACGGTGTCGCTGCGGGTCGCCGCGATCATCACGCAGGTCCTGCCGAACGGGAACTATGTGGTCTCGGCCACCCAGGAGGTCCGGGTCAACTACGAGGCCCGCATCCTGAAGCTTGCCGGCGTGATCCGGCCGCAGGACATCACGTCGGCCAATACAATCAAGCAGGACCAGCTGGCCGAGGCCCGCATCGCGTACGGCGGCAAGGGCCAGATCACCGACTTCCAGCAGCCGCGTTGGGGACAGCAGCTTTTCGACATAATCTCCCCGTTCTGACGGCACTGGACGACGGTACTCGGAAGCCCCTCGCCGGCCACGGCGGGGGGTTTTCAGTTTCGAGGGCCAACACACAAGTTATGGTAAAAATTTAGCTAACCGGTACTACATATTATAATCGTTTGACATTTGCAATTTGCTTCGCAAAATATTGCGTTATGGACAGAACAGATTACGCCCTCCTCGAGGCGCTGCAGGAAGATGCCCGCGCATCCCTTGCCGAACTCGGCCGCAAGATCGGCCTTTCCATCTCGGCCACCAACGAACGGGTGAAGAAGCTCGTGACCGCCGGCATCGTCCGCGGCTGGCATGTCCGGCTCGATCCGGACCGGCTGGGCTATCCGGTCATGGCGTTCGTTTCCGCCGCGGTCGACCGGCCGGACAGTGCGGCGGGCTTCGCGGCCGCCATCGGCCAGATCCCGGAAGTGCAGGAATGCCACCAGGTCGACGGGACCTGGAGCTTCGTGCTCAAGGTCCGCGCGCACGACACCCGCCATCTCGAGGAACTGGTCCAGCAACAGATCCGGGCCATTCCCGGCGTCACCGGCACCCAGACCACGGTCGTCGTCCGGTCGCCGAAGGACGGGGCCTACATCCCCTGCCTGCAGACCGGCGAACCGGCCGCCCTCGCCCAGGCCTGACGGCCGGGGCGACCCCGGTCAATCCTCGCGCTGCATGCGCTCCATGCGCTCGTGGCGTTCCTGCGCCTCGATCGACAGCGTGGCGATCGGGCGCGCATCCAGACGCTTGATGCCGATCGGGTCGCCCGTGTCCTCGCAGTAGCCGTAGGTCCCGTCGTCGATCCGGCGCAGGGCGGAGTCGATCTTGCCGATCAGCTTGCGCTCGCGGTCGCGGGTGCGCAGCTCGGTGAAGCGGTCGGTCTCGGTCGAGGCGCGGTCGGTGACGTCGGCCTCGGGAACCGTTTCTTCCTGCAGATGCTGGAGCGTCTCCGACGAATCCTTCAGCAGATCCGCGCGCCAGGTAAGCAGCTTCTGGCGGAAATACTCCCGCATCAGCGGGTTCATGAAATCTTCGTCTTCCGAGGGCCGGTAATCGGGGGGCAGCAAAGGGATCGACATCGCTTCCTCGTTCGAAGGACCAGGAGGACTGGAAGGTTTATTCTTTTGTTTCGGCACGGCTTTTACCGGATTGCCCGAGGGAAACGCAAGCTCGACTCGGGGACGGCGGACCGCCCCGTCGCGATGCGGGAGCAAATAGCGCGCCGCGCGGAAAATTTCACATCAAATTTGAAGGTCAGCGCGTCATGTCGAGCTTGGCCAGCTCGACGGCGGCCCGCAGCTCGATTTCCCCGAGGATTTCCCGCAGGCGCGGATCGGTGCCGGCCTCGGGCCGGGCCCGGACCATCTGGGCGAGGTCCATCAGCGCGCCGCGCGACATCGTGCCGGCGAGCAGCCCGGCGCGCAGCGCGTCGAGCTTGTCGAGCATGTCGCTGGCGCGCTGTCGCGCACGGCCGTTGCCGGGGCTCTGGGTCGAATCCTCGACCTCCTGCGCGCCGAGGATGGCGCCCACGGCGTGTGCCGGTGCCGCCGCTCCGACCGCGTCGGTGCCCTTGCCGGCGTCGTCCAGGAGCTTGGCGAAATCGCTGCCCTTGGCGCCGACCGCCCGTCCGGTGCTGCGCGTCCCGCCGACCGATCGCGGACCGCCCGTCTCGCCGATCTTCATGACAATCGCTCCCGACCCGACGCGGGGATGCGCCGGGTGCAGCTTCAAGATGCGGTCGACCGCGCTTTTCCGCAATCGGCAATTTCTGCCGGGCGAAGGGGTCGAACATGCCGGGTCCGGCCCCATTTTCCGGGACATAAATCGAGCGATTTCAACGTTCTGGGGGATGGCACGGGACTCGCAAAGCCTGTCCCGGAACCCGAACCACGGGCGGAAAGAAAGATCATGGCGAGCCGAACCAAAACCTTCCTCACCGCACTCGTTGCCGCGACGCTGGCGACAGGCGCCTTCTTCGCGACCGGCGATGCGCACGCGCAGGGCCGGGTCCGCATCAAGGACATCGCCGACTTCGAAGGCGTGCGCCAGAACATGCTGGTCGGCTACGGCCTGGTGGTCGGGCTCAACGGCACGGGCGACACGATCAACAACTCGCCGTTCACCCAGCAGTCGGTGATCGGCATGCTCGAGCGCATGGGCGTCAACACCCGCGACATCTCGAACACCCTTCGCACCAAGAACGTCGCCGCCGTGATGGTCACCGCCACCCTGCCCGCCTTCGCGCGGACCGGCACGCGCATGGACATCACCGTGGGCGCCATGGGCGACGCGACGAACCTGATGGGCGGCACGCTGCTCGTCACCCCGCTTCTGGGTGCCGACGGCGAAGTCTACGCGGTCGGCCAGGGCCCGGTCGCGATCTCCGGCTTCGCGGCGGCGGGTGCCGGCGCTTCGGTCACCCGCGGCACGCCGACCGGCGGCCGCGTGGCCAACGGCGCCATCGTCGAGCGCGAGGTCACGTTCGAGCTGTCGTCGCTGGAGACGGTCAACATCACGCTGCGCAATCCCGACTTCACGACCGCCCGGCGCATGGCGCAGGCGATCAACGCGTTCGCCGGCGGCCCGTCCGCCCGCCCGCGCGATCCGGGTACGCTCATCGTCATCCCGCCGCCGAACCGCCGCAACGACGTGGTGGGCTTCCTCACCGACATCGAGCAGCTCCAGATCACGCCCGACCAGATGGCCCGCGTCGTCATCGACGAGAAGTCCGGCACCATCGTGATGGGCGAAAGCGTGCGCATCTCGACGGTCGCGATCGCCCAGGGCAACCTGACGATCCGCATCACCGAGACGCCGCAGGTGAGCCAGCCCAACCCCTTCTCGACGACCGGCACGACCACGACGGTCAACCGCACCGACATCCAGGTCGACGAAGGCACGGGCCGGCGCCTGGCGGTGCTGCCCGGCAGCGTCACGCTGCAGGAGCTGGTCAACGGCCTCAACGCGCTGGGCATCACGCCGCGCGACATGATCACGATCCTGCAGGCGATCAAGGCCGCCGGCGCCCTCCAGGCCGAAATCTCGGTGCTCTGATGGACGCCGCCGCCATGAACGTCGCCTTCGCCAGCGCCACGGCGCAGGAGAACTCGACGAACAGCCGCCTCGCCGCGATCAAGCGCCCCGGCGCGCAGACCCAGCTCGATCCGGCGAAGGTCCGCAAGACGGCCGAAGAGTTCGAGACCGTGTTCCTCGAACAGATGTTCAACCACATGTTCAACACGGTCGGCGTCGACGGCGTCACCGGCGGCGGCATGGGCGAGGAGAGCACGCGCTCGATGCTCGTCAACGCCTACGCCAAGAACATCGCGAAAGCCGGCGGCATCGGTCTCGCCCCGTCCATCGCCAGCGAAATCATCAAGATCCAGGAGAAGGCAAATGGCACAGCTCGCTGACACCCCGAAGGTCCAGGCGGCCCCTGCACCCTCGTGCCGTTCGCAGATCGACAACCTCGTCTCGGTCGGCGCGAGCCTGATCCACCTGCTCGAGCGCGAGACCGCCCTGCTGATCGACATGAAGACGCAGGAAGTGGGCGCGCTCCAGGACGAGAAGAAGGAGCTCGTGCGTCTCTACGCGCTGGCCGTGCGCCAGCTGCGCGAGAACGCCGCCGCCCTGAAGGCGGCCCTGCCCGTCGTGCAGGAAGAGATCGAGGCCGCATTGAACCGCGTGCACGACGTGGCGCTGCGCAACGAGCGCGCCATCGCCTCGGCCCGCAAGGTCAACGAAGGCGTCATGAAGGCGATCGCCGAAGTGTGGAACGCCGACCGCTCGGCCGCCGCCGGCTACAACCGCGCGGGCGCCAAGCCCCAGCCCAACACGAAGAAGCCCGGCTTCAGCTACGCCGCCGTCGTGCTCGACGAGAAATGCTGAACGTCGCACCCCTGCTGCTGCGTGCATTGCTGGCGGTCCCGCCGCCGGCCTTCGCGCGGCACGCCGAGGCGCACGACAACGCCCCTGCCCCGGTCGCCCCGGCCTTCGCGCTGGTCGCCGCCGGCTACGGCTTCGGCCCGCTGCGCGATGCCAAACGCCAGGCCGCAAAACCGAAGGACCCGCGCCGCGGCCGCCGGAAATAGGCGACCACATGTTACGGTAACGTATTTAACCGCTTGAAGTTGCGGAGATGTAACTGCAACCACACTTCGTGCAACCGTTGCAGCAAGGTTTCCGTCCCTCACGACTTCGCCAGCCATCCATATTCACTTTTCAAACAGCGCCCTGCCGATAGTCTGGCAGTTGGCGATTATCCTATCATAGGAATTGTTTTTATCAATCGGGAAATTTTCCAGATCAACTCAATTGATTGACACGCACTCGGCCCCCGCCACAATATCTAGTCGACGATGGTTCCCGAAAGGGACGAACAGGGAAGCCGGTGAGGGTCACCCCGAAGCCGGCGCTGCCCCCGCAACTGTAAGCGGCGAGCGCTTGCCGATCGAAGCCACTGGGAAACCGGGAAGGCTCGGCAGACGCAGCGACCCGCGAGCCAGGAGACCTGCCATCGCCGGAGGTTTGACAACGGCCGGGGTGTGCCGCTGGGAAGCCGCGAATAGCGAAGCGGGCGCAGCCCCATTTTCGCCAGCGCGTCCCCCTGCAGCCGTCTACCGGACAGCAGGAGGAAGAACGTGCAGCAGCCCCTCGAAATCGGTCCCGGTCGTTTCGTCCACACGCCCCAGCGCCCGCCTGAACAGCCGCGCGGGCGCGCGGCCTTGCGCGTCGTGCCGCCGACGCTGCGCATCGACCGCACGCGCGACGCGCTGCTGACCGATTTCGGCAAGGACACGCTCGACGACCGCTACCTGCTGCCGGGCGAGTCCTATCAGGACCTGTTCGCGCGCGTAGCCCTCGCCTATTCCGACGATGCCGCGCACGCCCAGCGTCTCTACGACTGCATCTCGAAGCTCTGGTTCATGCCGGCGACACCCGTGCTTTCCAACGGGGGTGCCAAACGCGGCCTGCCGATCTCGTGCTTCCTCAACTCGGTCGGCGACAGTCTCGACGGCATCGTCGGCACGTGGAACGAGAACGTGTGGCTCGCCTCCAACGGCGGCGGCATCGGCACGTACTGGGGACAGGTCCGCTCGATCGGCGAACCGGTCAAGGGTGCGGGACAGACGTCGGGCATCATCCCGTTCCTGCGCGTGATGGACTCGCTCACGCTCGCGATCTCGCAGGGCTCGCTGCGGCGTGGCTCGGCGGCGGTCTATCTCGACATCCACCATCCCGAGATCGAGGAATTCCTCGAGATCCGCAAGCCGTCGGGCGACTTCAACCGCAAGAGCCTCAACCTCCACCACGGCATCAACATCACCGACGAGTTCATGCTGGCCGTGCGCAACGACGCGGAGTTCGCGCTGCGCAGTCCGAAGACCGGCGAGGTGCTGAAGAAGACGAACGCGCGGAACCTCTGGCAGAAGATCCTCGAGATCCGCCTGCAGACGGGCGAGCCCTATCTGCTGTTCGTCGACACCGTCAACCGCCAGATGGCGCCGCACCAGCGCGCACTGGGCATGTCGGTGCGCCAGTCGAACCTGTGCAGCGAGATCATGCTGCACACCGGCAAGGACCATCTGGGCAAGGAGCGCACGGCCGTGTGCTGCCTTTCCTCGATCAACATCGAGAAATGGCACGAATGGTCCGCCGAACCGCGTTTCGTGGAAGACATCCTGCGCTTCCTCGACAACGTGCTGCAGGACTTCATCGACAACGCGCCCGACGGCATGGAACGCGCGCGCTATTCGGCGATGCGCGAGCGCTCGGTCGGCCTCGGCGTCATGGGCTTCCACTCGTTCCTGCAGGCCGAGGGCGTGCCGTTCGAAAGCGCGCTTGCGAAAAGCTGGAACCTGCGCGTCTTCCGGCACATCCGGGCGGCGGCCGACGAAGCGTCGGCGAAACTCGCGCGCGAGCGCGGCCCCTGCCCCGACGCCGCGGAGAAGGGTGCGATGGAGCGGTTCAGCCACAAGCTGGCGATAGCACCCACCGCGTCGATCAGCATCATCTGCGGCGGCGTCAGCGCATGCGTCGAGCCGATCCCGGCGAACGTCTATACGCACAAGACGCTCTCGGGTTCGACGACGGTCAAGAATCCGCATCTGCGACGCATGCTGGCCGCCAAGGGCCTCGACACGCCGGCCGTGTGGGGATCGATCCTCGAACGCGAAGGATCGGTCGCGCATCTCGACGGGCTTTCCGACGACGAGAAATCGATCTTCCGCACGGCGTTCGAGATCGACCAGCGCTGGGTCGTCGAGCTTGCGGCCGACCGCACGCCGCACGTGTGCCAGGGCCAGTCGATCAATCTCTATCTCGCCAGCGACATCGAGAAATGGGACCTGATGATGCTGCACTGGATGGCGTGGGAGCGCGGCCTCAAGAGTCTCTATTACTGCCGCTCGAAATCCATCCAGCGCGCCAGCTTCGCGGGCGTGGAGGCCGACAACACGCGCGACTGGCCGGCAAAGCCGCTCGCCGGCGACAAGACCGACTACGAAGAATGCTTGGCCTGCCAGTGAGGAACGCCACGATGACCGACAAGACACCCGGCCTGCTGACCGCGAGCCACAGCTACAAGCCCTTCCGCTATCCGTGGGCCATCGATTTCTGGCGCAAGCAGCAGCAGGTCCACTGGATGCCCGAGGAGGTGCCGCTGGGCGAGGACTGCAAGGACTGGGCGGTCAAGCTGACCGATCCCGAGCGCAACCTGCTGACGCAGATCTTCCGCTTCTTCACGCAGTCGGACGTGGAGGTGAACAACAACTACATGGAACGCTACGCGCGCGTCTTCCGGCCGACCGAAGTGAAGATGATGCTGGCAGCCTTCTCGAACATCGAGACCGTGCACATTGCCGCCTATGCGCTGCTGCTCGAGACGATCGGCATGCCGGATTCCGAGTTCGCGGCGTTCCTCGACTACAAGGCCATGTCCGACAAGCACGACTACATGCAGCGTTTCGGCGTCGACACGGATGCCGACATCGCGCGCACGCTGGCGATGTTCGGCGCCTTCACCGAAGGGCTGCAGCTTTTCGCGAGCTTCGCGATGCTGCTCAACTTCCCCCGGCGCAATAAGATGCGCGGCATGGGGCAGATCGTCTCGTGGTCGGTGCGCGACGAAAGCCTGCATTGCGAAGGGATGATCAAGCTCTTCCACGCCTTCGCGGCCGAAACGCAGTGCCTGACCGCGTCGGTGCGCGACGATATCGTCGATTGCGCGAAGACCGTCGTCGGCCTCGAGGACCGGTTCATCGATCTCGCCTTCGAGCTGGGGCCCGTCGACGGCATGACGCCCGAGGACATCAAGAAGTACATCCGCTACGTCGCCGACTGGCGGCTTTCGCAGCTCGCCCTGCCGTCGGTCTACGGCATTCGCGAACATCCCCTGCCGTGGCTGACCGAGATCCTGAACGGCGTCGAGCACGCGAACTTCTTCGAGGCGCGCGCGACGGAGTATTCGAAGGGTGCGACGCGCGGCGCATGGCACGGTGCGGACGGCGTGTGGGCGACGTTCGACGCGCGCCTGAAGGAACGGCCGGCGCTGGAAACCGCGCGTTGAACGGCGTCATCCAGGTCTGCGAAGGCTGCACGGACGCCGATCCGGCGAAGCGTGCCGCCAGGACCGGCGGTGGCCCGGCCCTGCGCGCGGCAGTCGATGCGTTGGTCGCCGACCTGCCTGCCGACGCCGGCATGAAGGTCGCGGGATTTTCGTGCATCGGGAACTGCGCCAAGCGCGTGCGCCTGTCGGTCGCCGGGCCCGGCCGGTGGAGCTGGCTGTTCGGCGAACTGTCGCCGGCCGATGCGCCGGCGCTGAAGGCGTTCGTCTCGGTCTGGCTTGCAGCACCGGCCGGTCTGGTCCCGAAGAACGACCGTCCGCCGACGCTGCGCCCCAAGATCCTCGGCCGGGTGCCGCCGGCGGGCGTCGGCTAGGACTTTGACCCGGAAAGCCGAATCGCCGCGATCAGTACAGCCTGTCGACGAAGTTGGCCATCAGGACCGGAAGCAGGTCCTGCGGATGGTCGCCGCCGAACGTTGCCCACTTGCTCGAAGCGCGCGCGAGGCTCGACGCAAGCTCGAGGCCCGTCTTCGCGTCCCAGAGGACCAGCTTGATGGTGATGCGGTCGGGTCTGCCCGACCATTCGGTCGCACGGTCTTCCCAGTTGAGGATGGTCGGCTCGAGGATATAGGCGACGCCCGCCGCTTCGGCTTTCGCACGGGCACCTGCAAGGGTTTCCGGCGTTTCGCCCGCACTGACTTTCGCGGTGTATTTCGACAGCGCGCTGAAAGCCACCAGCGACACATGACGCCCGGACCCGGCATATCGCGTGCCGCCATAGCTGCCGTTCTCCGGCATCATCACGTAAATCGAAGCGGCACGGTCGAGACGCTGCTGCGGCGGCTGGATGGCGTCGGTCGCATACTTGTGCGAGCACGCGGCCATCAATCCGGCCACAAGGCAGAGAAGCAGAATTCTTTTCATCGTTTCCTCCGGGCCGGCGACGGCCGTCACCGGAGGAATAGTTGCAACGACGCGCTCTATTCAGCCACTTTTTACACAACACCCGGAACGCGAATGATCCGGCGGCACCGTCCGCAGGGCGAGCCCGAAGCTACGGCTTCGCCATCTCCCGTGCGAGATCCGCTTCCGTCCACGGCGTTTCCAGCACGTAGCGGTGGCCGTGCAGGGTCACGCTCAGGTCCTTGAACGGGCCCTCGCCGAACGCGCGGAAGCGGCGGCGATATTCCTCGGCCGAGATGTCCGGCGGGATCGCGCAGAACTCCTCGAACTCCTGCTTGAAGCGCGTGCGGCCCGTCCAGCGTTCGCCGGTCGCCGGCAGCAACGCGTCGTCGCGTGCGAGCGCGGGGGCAAGGGCGGTGAACACGCGCACCAGCGCCTGGAACGCGATCGTGGCCACCTTCATGCGGCCCCATGCCCGGTCGATGTCGAACCATTCGCAGGCGACGATCTCGCCGGCGTCGACCTGCTGGATCATCGCGTGCGCGGTGGCGCCGAAGCGCGTGGCCCCTTCCCACACCGCGAAGCTTTCCGGATAGACGCCCGGATAGCTCGGCGGGCCGGGATGGAAATTGTAGGCGCCGCAATCGCACGCCGCGATATAGCGGCCGGGCACGACGATGTTGGTCGTGAACGCGATCAGGCGCCGCCGCTCGGCCTTCTGCGCGAAAGCCGCGTCGAGCGCTTCGCGCGCGACCACGTGCACGACGCGCAGGTCGGGCGCATGGATCTTCAGATGGTCCGACAGATACGGCCCTTCGCGCTCGCCGGTCAGCAGGATGATCTCGTCTGGCATCGCCCCTCGGTCGGTGTCGCGGCACCGTTGCGGCTTGCTTTCGACCTTGGGCCAGCGCACCCTCGCCACGTTCGCGATTCCGCGCCGGGGAGCGTGCCGACAGTGACCGAGTCGAACCAGCCGCAATATAACGCCGACGGGCTTGCGACGTTCCACAATTGCGAGTTCCTGTCCGACCCGCGCTTCCAGAATGCCTACCGTTTCGGCATGCAGGTCGGCACGTTGCGCCGGCTCGACCTGCACATCGAGTGGCGCGCCTGGATCGCGCTGTGGGCGGCCGAGCAGGCGCTGCTGGTGCCCGGCGATTTCGTCGAATGCGGCGTCCATACCGGGATACTGTCCGGCACGATCGCGCACTGGACCGGCTTCGCGAAACGCGCCGACCGCACGATGTGGCTGCTCGACACGTTCGACGGCCTGCCCGAAGAACAGCTCAACGACGGCGAGCGCGCCATCGGCTTGCAGGCCTACAACAACGACTACCGCAACCAGGACACGCTGGCGCAGGTGACGGCGAAGTTCCGCGACTATCCCAATATCCGCATCGTGCCCGGTGCCGTGCCCGGCACGCTGGCGCAGGTGACGGCCGAACGCGTCGCGTACCTGTCGATCGACATGAACATGGCGCTGCCCGAGATCGCGGCCGCCACGCATTTCTGGCCCAAGCTGTCGCCCGGCGGCGTGGTGCTGCTCGACGATTACAACTGGATGCCGCACATCCACCAGAAGCGCGCCTTCGACGCCTTCGCCGCCGAGCGCGGCCTGCGCGTGCTGGGCCTGCCCACCGGCCAGGGGATCCTGATCAAGCCGCCATGATCGTCACCCCGCTGAAGCTCGAAGGTACGTACGAGATCGGCCTGTCGGCCCGGCGCGACGCGCGCGGCCATTTCGGCCGCCTGTTCGACGCCGACATCTGGGCCGCCCACGGCCTGCCGGTGGCGTTCGAGCAGGAGAACGAGGCCTTCACGAAGGCCAAGAACACCGTGCGCGGCCTGCATTTCCAGCGCCCGCCGCATGCCGAGACGAAGATCGTGCGCTGTGCGGCCGGTGCCGTGCTCGACGTGTTCGTCGACCTGCGCAAGGGTTCGCCCACCTACGGCCAGTGGGACAGCCACGTGCTGAACGCCGACGCCCCGCGCTGGATCGTGATCCCGAAGGGCTTCGCGCACGGCTACTGCACGCTCACCGACGACACGCTGTTCGTCTACAAGGTCGACGCGGTCTACGAGCCCGCTTCCGAAGGCGGGATCGCGTGGGACGATCCCACGCTGGCGATATCGTGGCCGACGAAGGAACCGATCCTGAGCGAGCGCGACCGCACGCATCCGGCGTTCGCCACATTCGACACGCCCTTCGTCGCCGGGATCGACTGGTGAAGAAGCTGCTGGTCGCGTTGACCGGGGCCACCGGCGTGGTCGGGCGCGGGATCCTCGAAGCCCTCGTCGCGGCGGGGCACGGCGTGCGGCCCGTCGGGCGCGGCGAATACGACCTGTCGCGGCCCGAGGGTGCGAAGTGGCTGGAACTGGAAGGCGTGGACGTGCTCGTCCATGCCGCCGGCATTACCGAGGAGAGTGCGCGCGGCCGCCACGCCGCGACGATCGCCGGCGAAGGCCTTCGCGCGTTGGCCGCGCGCGCGAAGGAACAAGGCATCGCCCGGCTCGTCTATATCTCCAGCGCGCATGTCTACGGCCCGCTCGAAGGCCGCATCGACGAGGCGAGCCCACCGGATCCGCGCGGCGACTATGCGCGCCTGCATCTGGAAAGCGAGCGGATCGCGGCCGCGTCGGGCATCGCGTGCGACATCCTGCGCCCCTGCAACGTCTACGGCATGCCCAAGGATCTCGCGCATTTCGAACGCTGGGCGCTGATCCCGTTCGGCTTCCCGCGCGATGCCGTCGACGGCCGGCGCATCGTGCTGAAGACGCCGGGCCTGCAGACCCGCAATTTCGTTTCCGCCGTCGGCGTGGGCCGGGCGGCGGCGGCACGCCTTGCCGAGCCGCCGGTCGCGGAACGTGTGCGAAATGTCGCCGGGCGCGATACCCTGTCGGTGCGCGATTTCGCCGCGCGAGTCGCCGCCGTCGCGGCCCCGATCCTGGGTTCGGCGCCGGAAATCGTGGCACCGGCGGCCGACGGCCCCGCCCCGCCGCCGCTCGACTATGCGGGCAGCGACGGCCCGCAGGACGGCGATCTCGACGGGTTTCTCGCCGGCATGATGCGCGCCTGCCTGCGGATGAAGGACGGAAGGACCGCATGAACTTCGATCTCGACCATGCCAGCGACCACGCGATCGCGAAGGCCTATGTCGCGTTCCTCGTCGCGAAGAAGATGAACGACGGGCACGCCGCGCGCGCCGCCTTCTGCGCCAAGGAAAACGTGGCGCCCAAGCTGCTCTACGCAAATCCGCACATCGCGGGCATCGCCTCGCTGTTCGCCGACCAGACGAACGTCGAGCGCGTGGCCGACATGACGGTGCGCGAGTATCTTCGTTATCACTATTACTATATCCACCAGGCCTACAAGTACGGCATCCCGGAGATGCAGCAGACCTGGCTGGGCCACCACATCATCAAGTCGCCGGCGGACTGCTGGGCCTACCAGGAACTGATCTGGCGCCAGAAGCCCGACATCGTGCTGGAACTGGGCGTGATGTTCGGCGGCGCATCCGTCTTCTTCGCGCACGTGCTGGAGCTGATCGGCCACGGCGAGGTGCTGGGCGTCGACATCTCGCTCAAAAACCTCAAGCACAAGCCGAAGAAGGGCGGACGCATCACCTATCTGGAAGGCGACAGCGGCTCGAAGGAGATGCTCGACGAGGTGGCGCGCCGCTGCAAGGGCAAGCGCGTGCTGGTCATCGCCGACAGCGACCACGAGAAGGAGCACGTGCTGAAGGAGCTGCGCCTCTATTCGCGCTTCGTGAAGCCCGGCGGCTATTACGTGGTCGAGGACACGCTCAACGACCTGATGGGCTTCCATCCGGTCCCCAACGAAGGCCCGCTGGCGGCAGCACGCCAGTTCATGGCCGAGAACGACGATTTCGAGATCGACCGGCGCCTGCCCGAGAAATACCTGATGTCGCTGTCGCCCGACGGCTTCCTGCGCCGCAAGGGAGGCAAGGCATGATCGTCGCCATCGCCGCCTCCCCGCTCGTCGACCGAGCGGCGCACGCGAAGAAGTGCGCGGGCGCCAAGGGCACCATCGTCGCCGATCCGTCGCGCGAATTGGTGCGCGCCGCCGGCTTCCAGACCCTCTACGAGGTTCCGCGCGACCTGCAGACCGAGCTGCGCCTGAAGCTGCTCGACCTGCATGGCAAGGCGCTGGCCAAGGGCGGCGACCTGGTGTTCGACCATTGCGCGGTCGAATGGATGGCCGACTGGATGCGCTGGCACTGGGCGGCCGTTTCGACGCGCGCGTGGGACGCAGCACTGGCCAAGGCCGCCAGGCTCGTCGCGAAGTACGATGTGGTCGCGCACCTGACGAGCGGCCCCGCACGCGGCTACGACGGCTATGCGTGGCTCGACAGGCCGAACGCGGCGCAGGTCGAGGAGCTGATGTTCGGCCTCTATGCCCGCTTCGGCCTCAAGGTCGAGAAGGTCCGCGGATGAGCGGCGACGCGCTCGCGATCGACCCGAGCGCCTGGGTCTCGCCCGACGCGCGCATCCATCCTTCGACGCGCGGCACGAAGATCCGCATCGGCGCGCATTCGC
>JAEUKY010000143.1 GCA_016794005.1 Rhodospirillales bacterium | reverse complement strand
AGACTGTCAATTCTCAATCTCCAGAACCATCCCGTCAAAGGCCGGCTCGACCGTCGCCGGCAGTCGCGCGCGCCACGCGTCGTAGTCGACGCGATGGTTCATGTGGGTCAGCACGGCGCGCCTCGGTGCCACGCGGCCGATCCATTCGAGCGTCTGCTCGAGATGGCTGTGCGCCCAGTTGGGTGCCTCCTGCAGGCAGTCGACGATCCAGGTGTCCACCCCTTCCAGCGTGGCGAAAGCCGTCTCGTCCAGGGTCTTCACGTCGGTCGAGTAAGCGAACCGCCCGAACCGCAGGCCGAGGGTCGGCATCCGGTCGCCTCCGTGCATCTGCTCGAACCCGACGACGTCGATATCGCCGATCCTGACCGGACGCCCGACCTCCAGCGTCTTGGGCTGCAGCACCGGAACGACGAAATAGCCGCCCGGCAGATCGTCGACCGTCCCGAAAGCGTATCCGAACCGGACCTGCGCCTCGGCCAGCGTCCCGGCGTCGGCATAACAGTCGAGCGGCGCCTGCCGGGCATGGTTGAGCGAGCGGAGCTCGTCGATCCCGTGCATGTGGTCGGCATGGGAATGGGTGAAGAACACGGCATCGAACTTCGTCTCGCCGAACGCCAGAAGCTGGGCGCGCAGGTCCGGGCTGGCATCGACCAGGATCCGCGTCGTGGCGCTCTCGACGACGATCGACACGCGCAGCCGCCTGTTCTTCGGATTGCCGGACTTGCACACCGCACACCCGCACCCGACCAGCGGCACGCCGCCGGACGAGCCCGAGCCGAGCACGGTAATCTTGAGCGTCATGCCGCGACGGCGCCGGGCCGCTTGGCGCGCGCGAACAGCTTGTAGAAATTGTCGCTGGTCGCGCGTCCGAGATCGGCAAGAGAAACACCCTTCAGGTCGGCGACGAACTGCGCGGTATGCAGCACGTAGCTCGGCTCGCACGGCTTCCCGCGTTTCGGGATGGGTGCCAGATACGGAGAATCCGTCTCGACCAACAGGCGTTCGAGCGGCAGTGCGCGCACCGTCGCGCGCAGATCCTCGGCGTTCTTGAACGTCACGATGCCGGAGATCGAGATGAAATAGCCGAGCCTGATCGCCTTCTGCGCCAGCTCCAGCGACGACGTGAAGCAGTGCAGCACGCCGGTGACGCCCGGAAGCTCGCGGGCCGCCCAGTCGAGCAGGTCGCCCGTGTCCGCATCCGCGTCGCGCGTGTGGATCACCAGCGGCAGGCCCGACGCTTTCGCCGCTCGCATGTGGGCGCGGAAGTTTTCGATCTGCGGCGCGCGCGGGCTCTTCTCGTAGAAATAGTCGAGCCCGGTTTCGCCGAGCCCGACGACCTTCGGATGGTCGGCGAGTGCGAGAAGCGAGTCGACGGCTGCCTGCTCGTTCGCTGCCTCGTGCGGATGGATGCCGACCGTGCAGAAAACGCTCGCATTGGCTTCCGCGATCGCGCGCACGCCCGGAAACTTCGAAAGCTTCGTGCCGATGGCCAGCATCGTCTCGACGCCGGCCGCGTGGGCGCGCGCCAGCACGCCCGGAAAGTCGCGCTGCAGCTCGGGAAAGTCGAGATGGCAGTGGCTGTCGACGAGCATGGCGATCAGGCCTTCGGGCCCTGCCCCTCTTCGACGTAACGCGGGAACAGGCCGCTGGGCGCAGGCAGCGGCGTGCCGGCGACGAGGGCCGCATCCCATGCCGCGAACTGCCGTCCGGCGGCCGGAACCGCGAGCAGGTCGAGAAGCTTCGCGACCGCCGTCGGCATGAAGGGCTGCAGCAGCAGCCCGACGCGGCGAAGCGTTTCCATCAGCACGTAAAGGACGGTCGCCATGCGCGCCGGATCGGTCTTGCGCAGCGACCACGGCGCCTGCCCGTCGACGTAGCGGTTCGCCGCGGCGACGACCGCGAAGATCGCCTCAAGCGCCTTGTGGAACGCCTGCTGGTCGAGTTCGGCGCGCGTCGTGCCGAGCAGCGCCCTGGCCGCGTCGAGCATCGCGTTGTCGACGTCGGTCAACGCACCCGGCTGCGGTACGGCGCCGCCGGCGTTCTTCGCCACGAACGACAGCACGCGCTGGGCGAGATTGCCGAGATCGTTGGCAAGGTCGGTGTTGATGCGCCGGACCATCGCGGCCCTGCTGAAATCGCCGTCCTGGCCGAACGAGACCTCGCGCAGCAGGAAATATCGGACCTGATCGAGCCCGTACTGCTCGACCAGCTTCAGCGGGTCGATGACGTTCCCGACGGACTTCGAGATTTTCTGCCCCTCGTTCGTCCACCAGCCATGCGCGAAGACGCGCTTGGGCGTCGGCAGGCCCGCGGCGGCAAGCAGAGCCGGCCAGATCACGGCATGGAAGCGCAAGATGTCCTTGCCGACCATGTGCAGATCGGCGGGCCAGAACTTGCGGAACGTCCCGCCATCGATGTCGGGATAGCCGGCCGCCGTGATGTAGTTCGTCAGCGCGTCGACCCACACGTACATCACGTGCCGTTCGTCGCCCGGCACCTTGACGCCCCAGCCGAACGTCGTGCGCGAGATCGACAGGTCGTGCATGCCCTGCTCGACGAAACTGCGCACCTCGTTGAGACGCGTCGCGGGGCCGACGGCATCGGGGTTCGACCGGTAGAAGTCGAGCAGCCACTCGCCCCATTCGGACATGCGGAAGAAGTACGACTGCTCTTCGACCCACTCGACTTCGGCGCCGGAGGGTGCTCGCTTCTTGCCGTCCGGCCCCATTGTCAGTTCGGACTCGTCGTAATAGGCTTCGTCGCGTACGGCGTACCAGCCGTCGTACTTGCCCAGATAGATGTTGTCGTTGCCCTTGGGCGTCTTGCGCGCGGCCATCGCCTGCCAGATCGCCTGGCTGGCGCGAATGTGGCGCTCTTCCGTCGTGCGGATGAAATCGTCGTTCGAGAAGCCCATCGTCGCGGCGAGCGCGCGGAAATTCGCCGACACCTTGTCGGTGAAGTCCTTGGGCGACATGCCGGCGGCGACGGCCGCCTTCTCGACCTTCTGGCCGTGTT
>JAEUKY010000369.1 GCA_016794005.1 Rhodospirillales bacterium | reverse complement strand
CGCGGCGAGGCGCCTCGGGTGCCTGCGCCGCGAAGAAATATGCATTCGGATCAGTGGATTGGCCTCCCCGCAGGGAAGGTCCCGGAGGGGCAGGATGGTAGCGGCGGAGGGATTTGAACCCCCGACCAAGGGATTATGATTCCCCTGCTCTACCACTGAGCTACGCCGCCGAAGTCGTGGTCGTTTAAGGTGCCGGGGCCCCCAAGTCAAGCCGTCTGCAACGCGGGCTGCCGGACGATCCAGCCACCCCCGAGAACCCGCCCGGAATCGTAGAGGACGCAGGCCTGTCCGGCCGCGATTCCGTACTCCGGCTCGTCGAGGACGACCGAGGCCGAGCCGTCGGCGTGGCGCTCGAATCGCGCGGGCTTGGGCCCGGTCGTCGAGCGCACGCGTGCGGCCGCGACGTCGCCGGCCGGTGCCGCCCCCAGCCAGTTGGTTTCCTTGAGACGCAGTTCGCGCCCCGCCAGCGCCTCGCGCGGGCCGACGACGACGCGCGCCGTCTCCGGCTCGACGCGCAGCACGTAGAGCGGCTCGGCCGCCGCGTCGCGCGCCCCGATATTGAGGCCGCGCCGCTGGCCGACCGTGAAGCCGATCGTGCCTTCGTGGCGGCCCAGCACGTTGCCGGCCCGGTCGACGATGTCGCCGGGAACGGCCGCATCGGGCTTCAGCCGCTCGACGAGGTCGCGGTACTTGCCGTCGGGCACGAAGCAGATGTCCTGGCTGTCGGGTTTGGCTGCGACGGGCAGAGAAAGGCGCGCGGCATGTTCGCGTACGCGCGTCTTCGGCATGCCGCCCAGCGGGAAACGGAGAAAGTCGAGTTGGGCCTGCGTCGTCGCGAACAGGAAGTAGCTCTGGTCGCGGGACGGATCGACGGCCGCATGCAGTTCAGCGCCGCCCGGCCCCGCCACGCGACGCGCATAATGGCCGGTGGCGAGGGCGGCCGCCCCCAGATCGTGCGCGACCGCCAGCAGGTCGCGGAACTTGACCGTACGGTTGCACTGGACGCACGGGATCGGCGTTTCGCCGCGCGCGTAGCTGTCGACGAAATCGGCGATCACCGCGTCCTTGAATCGGCTCTCGTAATCCAGCACGTAATGCGGGATGCCGATGCGGTCGGCAACGTTGCGCGCGTCGTGGATGTCCTGGCCCGCGCAGCAGGCCCCCTTCTTCTTCGCCGCCGCCCCGTGGTCGTAGAGCTGCAGCGTGACGCCGACGACGTCGTAGCCGGCTTCCTTGAGCAGGGCCGCCGTCACGGACGAGTCCACGCCGCCCGACATCGCGACGACGACGCGCAATCCCGCCGGCAGGTCCATTTCCAGTTCCGCGCTCACGGCGCGTCGAGCCCCATCTGCCAGAACGCGGCTTCGAGCCGGGTCGCCCGGTCGAACGTCTTCGCAAGGTCGTCGAAGCGGCCTTCGTTGGCGCGCACCTTCCACAGGCGGTCGACCTCGTCGGCCACGCCGCGCGCCACGCCCGCGAAATCCTCGCTGCCGTAGGTCTCGATCCAGGCGCGATAGGGGTTCTTCGAATTGTCGGAAGCGGCGAGCCGCCGGCCGATCTCGGCATAGCCCATCGCGCAGGGTGCGAGCGCCACGACGAGGTCGAGCAGGTCGCCCTGCATGCCCTTTTCCAGCACGTAGCGCGTATAGGCCATCGTCGCGTCGTCCTCGGGCGTGGCCTCGACGTCGGCCTCGGAGAGGCCCCAGCTTCGGCAGAAATCGAGATGCAGGCCCGTCTCGCGGTCGAGGATCGCCTTGACGCTGGCGTTGGACTTGCGCATCTCGGCCAGCGTCGACGACTTGTAGACCGCGAGCGCCCATGCCCGTGCGTAGTGCAGCAGGAACAGGTAATCCTGCTTGAGATAGTGCCGGAACGCGCCGAGCGGCAGCGTGCCCTCGCCCAGCCGGCGCACGAACGCGTGGTCGACATAGGCGCGCCACGAAGGGCCGCAGGCCGCGACCAGCCGGTCCGCGAGCCCGTCACTGGCCCAGAGGGCGGTCGTCATCCGCGTTCCTCGATCCAGGCCATCTGGATCGCCTCGAGGATCTTCTCGTTCGACTTCGCGGGATCGTCGGCGAAGCCCGGCAGCGCCTGGACCCATTTCCACAGGTCGGTGAAGCGCAGGTTCACGACGTCCGCGTCCGGATGCGCGTCTTCCAGTTCGATCGCGATATCGTTGACGTCGGTCCAGCGCAGCTTCTTCATGGCGCGTCCTAGGTCTTGTCGACCATCATGTTGCGCGTCGCCGTCGGCAGCGACACTTTCAGCCCGTCGAGCTCGTCGGTGATCGTGATCTGGCAGCCCAGGCGCGACGTGTGCGTCAGGCCGAAGGCGAGGTCGAGCATGTCCTCCTCGTCCTCGGTCGCCTCGGGCAGGCGCTCGTAGTCGTCCTTGTCGACGATCACGTGGCAGGTCGAGCAGGCGAGCGAACCCTCGCACGCCCCTTCGAGCGGC
>JAEUKY010000333.1 GCA_016794005.1 Rhodospirillales bacterium | reverse complement strand
GCCGCGCGCGCGCATCGTCGAAGGTGCGCTGGGTGCGCGCGGCAAGCCGCTCGTCTGGGTCGAGGACGCGACCGAGGCCTTCTTCCTCGAAGTGCAGGGCTCGGGCCGCGTCGTGCTCGACGACGGGCGGGTGCTGCGCGTGGGCTTCGCCGCGCAGAACGGGCATCCGTATGTGCCCATCGGCCGCACGCTGATCGAACGCGGGGCGCTCGCGCGCGAGAACGTGTCGATGCAGTCGATCAAGGCGTGGCTCGCCGCCAACCCGGCGGAGGCGGCCGCGATCCGCAACTCGAACCCGTCCTACGTGTTCTTCCGCCTGCTCGAAGGCGACGGGCCGCTGGGCAGCGAAGGCGTGGCGCTCACGCCCGGCCGTTCGCTGGCGGTCGACCGCAATTTCCTGCCGATGGGCGTGCCGGTGTTTCTCGACGCCGACGATCCGCTCGATCCCGCCCGCCGCGTGTCGCGCCTGCTGATGGCGCAGGACACCGGCGGCGCGATCCGCGGGCCCGTGCGCGGCGACGTGTTCTGGGGTCCGGGCCGCGACGCCGAAGAGCGTGCGGGCCGCATGCGCTCGACCGGCCGCGCATGGATCCTGCTGCCGCGCGAGGTCGCGGAACGGCGGTTGCGGGGAAGCTAGTCGGTAATCGGAATATGCCGCGCGTCGGCCGCCATGCGGGCGAGCCAGGCGCGCACGTTCGGGAACGGGGCGAGTGCGAAGCCGCCCTCTTCGGCCACGTGCGTATAGGCGTAGAGGGCAATGTCCGCGACGGTCGGCCGCGATCCCACGAAGAAGTCACGGCCGGCGAGATGCCCTTCCATCACGCCGAGTGCGGCCACGCCCTGCGGACGCTTCATGTCGATGAGCTGGGCGCGCAGCGGCGTGATCTCGATGCCGTGCGTCAGCCAGTAGCGCACGGTCGCGATGTTGGGTTCGTGGCTGTACTGCTCGAAGAACATCCACTGCATCGCCTGCGCGAACTCGAGCCGGTCGTCGGGCAGCCACGGCGTGCCTTTGGCGAGCCAGCACAGGATCGCGTTCGATTCCGCGATATAGGTGCCATCGGGCAGGCGCAGCAGCGGGACGCGCCCGTTGGGATTGCGCGCGAGGAAATCGGGCGTGCGCGTCTGGCCGGTGTCGATATCGACGACGGTGCGGGTATAGGGCAAGCCCAGCTTGTGCATCAGCAGCCGGCACTTGTACGCGTTGCCCGAGGACGGGCTGTCGAAAAGCTCGATCATGGCCGGATCATCCGGCAACGGCGGGTTTCCGCACAAACGGGTTTTTCCGGGCCAAGACCAAGCTATACTTGGTCTTATGTCCAGAAGCCGCCTGCCGCCGCTGAACGCCCTGCGCGCCTTCGAGGCGGCCGCGCGCAACGGCGGCTTCACGGCCGCGGCGCGCGAACTCAACGTGTCGCCCGCCGCGATCAGCCAGCATGTCGCGGCGTTGGAGGCGCATCTGGGCGTGCGGCTGTTCCGGCGCATGGCGCGCGGGCTTGCGATCACCGACGCGGGCCGCGCCTATCTGCCCGGGCTCGAAGAAGGTTTCGCCACGCTGGCGGCCGCCACGAACGCGCTGCGCGGCCGGCCGCGTGCGGGCCGGCTCGTCGTGTCGACGCTGCCGTCCTTCGCGACGGGCTGGCTCGTCCCGCGCCTGCCGGATTTCCGCCGCCGCTATCCCGAGATCGACGTCGTGCTGCGCTCGGAATGGCGCTTCGTCGATTTCGCGCGCGACGCGGTCGACGTCGCGATCCGCTACACGAAGGAGCCGCCGGCCGCCCTGCGCGCCGACCGGCTGCTGCCCGAAACGCTGTTCCTGTGCGCCGCGCCCGCACTCGCGCAGGCGCTGCGCCGGCCGGCCGATCTTGCCAAGGCCACGCTGCTGCACGATTCCAGCATCGGGCGCAGCGAGCCGCGGCTGGGCTGGGAACCGTGGCTCGACCTGCTGGGCCTGCCGGCGGCACTCGCCGCGCGCGGGCCCGGCTTCTCGGATTCGAGCGCGCTTTACGTCGCCGCCCGTCTCGGGCACGGCGTGGCGGTCGGGCGCAGCGCGCCGCTGGCCGACGATCTGGCGGCGGGCCGGCTCGTGCGGCTCTTCGATCTGGAGCTGCCGTCGGGCTTCGCCTACTGGGTCGTCGCCCCGAAGGCGGGTGCGGAAGACCCGCGCGTTTCGGCCTTCCGAAGCTGGGTTCTCGACGCGCGCACGCCCGCGTTGCTATAGAAAGCGCGTGTTCTCGGGGGGAAAGCGGATGTCCGTCATCACCAATATCGAAGACCTGCGCGTGCTGGCCCAGAAGCGCGTGCCGCGCATGTTCTACGACTACGCGGATTCCGGTTCTTGGACCGAGCAGACATACCGGGCGAACACGTCCGATTTCGCGAAGATCCGCCTGCGCCAGCGCGTGGCCGTCAACATGGACAACCGCACGCTCGCCACGAAGATGGCGGGCCAGGACGTGTCGATGCCCGTGGCGCTCGCACCTACCGGCCTCACCGGCATGCAGCATGCCGACGGCGAGATCCACGCCGCGCGCGCCGCGGCTGCCTTCGGCGTGCCGTTCACGCTTTCGATGATGAGCATCTGCTCGATCGAGGACGTGGCCGAGCACACCGGCAAGCCGTTCTGGTTCCAGCCCTACGTGCTGCGTGACCGCGAATTCATGGGCCGTCTGATCGACCGCGCCAAGGCGGCCAAGTGCTCGGCCCTCGTGCTCACGCTCGACCTGCAGATCCTCGGCCAGCGCCACAAGGACATCCGCAACGGCCTGTCGGCCCCGCCGAAGCTGACGCTGCCCAACATCCTCAACATGATGACGAAGCCGCGCTGGTGCATGGGCATGCTGGGCACGAAACGGCGCGGCTTCGGCAACATCGTCGGGCACGTCAAGGGTGTCGCCGACATGTCGTCGCTGTCGGCGTGGACGACGCAGCAGTTCGACCCGCGCCTGTCGTGGGACGACGTCAAGTGGGTCAAGGACCGCTGGGGCGGCAAGCTGATCCTGAAGGGCATCCTCGACGAGGAGGACGCGCGTCTCGCCGCCAACTCGGGTGCCGACGCGCTGATCGTGTCGAACCACGGCGGCCGCCAGCTCGACGGCGCGCTCTCCTCGATCGCCAAGCTCGCGCCCATCGTCGACGCGGTCGGCAGCAGGATCGACGTCTATTTCGACGGCGGCATCCGGTCGGGCCAGGACGTGCTGAAGGCGCTGGCGATCGGTGCCAAAGGCACGTTCATCGGCCGCGCGTTCCTCTACGGCCTCGGCGCCATGGGCGGGCCGGGTGTGACGAAGGCGCTCGAGATCATCCGCAAGGAACTCGACGTGACGATGGCGTTTTGCGGCAAGACCGACGCGCGCACGCTCGATCGCGGCGACCTGATCGTGGCCGACGACGTGCGCCGGGAATTCGGCCTGGCGAAATAGCGCGGCGATGGCGCGCCGCCCCGCCACGGTTCCCGACGCGCATCTCTTCGAACTCGCCATGCGCGACGTCGTTCCGCTGAAGCGGCGCAAGGCGCGCGCGAAGCCGGCGCCCGCACCGGCCGCGATACCGGCACCCGAGCCCGCTGTGCGCCGCGCGGCCGTCTACATGCCGCTGCCGGTCCTCGCCCCACCGCCGCGCGCGCCTTCGCGCAAGGCGCCCGAACCCGGCCTCGACAAGAACACCGCGCGCCGCTTCGAGCGCGGCGAGCTTGCCATCGACAGCGCCATCGACCTGCACGGCCTCACGCAGGCGCGCGCGCACGAAGCGCTCGACGCGTTCGTCGGCAACGCCGTGAAGGCGAGTGCGCGCGTGCTGCTCGTCGTCACCGGCAAGGGACGGCAGGGCGAGGGCATCCTGCGCAAGCACGTGCCCGAATGGCTGAAGCTCGGGCCCCACGCGTCGCGGATTCTCCGGCTGGCATCGGCGCGCATCCAGCATGGCGGCGACGGCGCCTATTACGTGCTCCTCCGGCGGAACAGATGACGCCGTTCGGCCAGAAGGTGCGCGACCTGCGCAAGGCGCGCGGCATCACGATGAAGGAGATGGCCGCCGATCTCGACATCAGCCAGGCGTATCTTTCCGCACTCGAACACGGCCATCGCGGCCAGCCGTCGCCCGCCCTCGTCGTGCAGATCTGCGAGTATTTCCACCTGATCTGGGACGATTTCGAGGAGGTGCACCGGCTTGCCGGCATTTCCCACCCGCGCGTCGTCGTCGACACGCGCGGGCTCGACCAGCGCAAGACCGAGCTTGCCAACCTGCTCGCCGAGCGCATCGCGGGCCTGTCGGACGGCGACACGGAAGATTTGCTGAAGCGCCTAAAGAGTGCGCAAACCGTTGCCGGAAAGCCACTAAAGCGTTGATATAGATCGCCATTTTTTCGCCATACGAATCGGGTCCAATCGCCGGATCGAATCCGGCGAAAGGAGATTTCCGATGCGAAACGCGGCTCTCGCTTTGGCGCTTGGCGCCGCCCTCGCGACGGGGGCCTGCTCCAATCTCGGCAAGACCGAACAGCGCACGCTGTCCGGTGCCGCGATCGGTGCGGCGGTGGGTACAGGCATCGGCGCCGTCTCCGGCGGCCTCGACATGGGCGCCGGCGCGCTGATCGGTGCCGGCGTGGGTGCCGCCGGCGGCTTCCTCTACGACCAGATCGAGAAGAAGAAGTGACGCCTGCGCGTC
>JAEUKY010000102.1 GCA_016794005.1 Rhodospirillales bacterium | reverse complement strand
CTTCGTCGCGAAATCGAAGTCGCGCTGGTCGTGCGCCGGGCAGCCGAAGATGGCACCCGTGCCGTAGTCGATCAGCACGAAATTGGCGACCCACACCGGCAGCTCGACATCGGGCAGGAACGGGTGTTTGGCCTTCAGGCCGGTGTCGAAGCCCTTCTTCTCGAGCTGCTCGATGACGGCGGCCGACGTGCCGGCGCGCTGGCATTCGGCGACGAATTCGGCGAGTGCGGGGTTCTTCGCGGCCATCTCGGCCGTCAGCCTGTGGTCGGGTGAAAGCGCCAGGAACGACGCGCCGAACAGCGTGTCGGGGCGCGTCGTGAACACCTCGACGCGCTCGGCGCGGTCCTTCAGTGCGAAACGCACATAGGCACCCGACGACTTGCCGATCCAGTTGTCCTGCATCAGCCGGACCTTTTCCGGCCAGCGGTCGAGGGTGCCGAGGGCGGCAAGCAGCTCGTCGGCGTATTCCGTGATCTTGAAGAACCACTGCGACAGCTTCTTCTTCTCGACCGGCGCGCCCGAACGCCAGCCCTTGCCGTCGATGACCTGCTCGTTGGCGAGCACGGTGTGGTCGACCGGGTCCCAGTTGACGAAGGCTTCCTTGCGATAGACGAGACCGGCGTCGAAGAAATCGAGGAACAGCTTCTGCTGGGCCGCGTAATAGCCGGGATGGCAGGTCGCCAGTTCCTTCGACCAGTCGATCGACAGGCCCATGCGCTTCAGTTCGCCGCGCATCGTCGCGATGTTGTCGTAGGTCCACTTGGCCGGGTGAATCTTCATGTCGCGCGCCGCGTTCTCCGCCGGCAGGCCGAACGCGTCCCAGCCCATCGGATGCAGCACGTTGTAGCCCAGCGCCCGGCGGTGGCGCGCGACGACGTCGCCCAGCGTGTAGTTGCGCACGTGGCCCATGTGGATGCGCCCCGACGGGTAGGGAAACATCTCGAGCACGTAATATTTGGGGCGCGCGGGATCGACGTTCGCCTCGAAGGCGCGCGTGTCTTCCCAGCGCTTCTGCCAGGCGGTTTCGGTTTCGCGGAAATTATAGCGTGCCATGTCGTCGACGGACCTTCATCAAAGGGCCGCCATGAATAGGCGAAGCGAAAGAGTCTGTGAAGGGCGCTCTAGCGGCCGGCGGTCTGGCGGATCTGGCGCGCGCGCGTCAGGATCGCGTTCTCGACGTCGATCGGCGTGCGCGATTCGACCGCCGCGTCGGCCCAGCCGCCGGTCGCGTCGCGGCGCTGGCGGAACACGGCCACCTTGATGCCGTCGGCGCGCAGGTCGCGGCCGAGGATGTAGATATTCATCTTGAACCGCTCGTTCGGCGTCTCGGCGGGTGCGAACCAGTCGGTGATGATGACGCCGCCAAACGGATCGGCCGACGTGACGGGCATGAAATTGATCGTGTCGAGCGACGCGCGCCACAGCAGCGCGTTGACGCCGATGCCGCCGCCGCCCTCTTCCTTCTTGCCGCCGCCGAACAGGCCGCTCAGGCCTTCTTCGCCGAACACGCCTTCCTTGTTGACCTGGTCGCGCGGTGCCCACTTGCTGTCGGTGCCGGGCACCTGCGTGGGATAGTTATCCTCGACCTTCACGCCGCTGCAGGCCGTGAAGCCGAGCAGGGCCGTACCGACGACGAGGGCGAAAGCGGGATTCCGCATGGCGAAAACCTTGTGAAGGGCGGGAGGACAGCCGGAACGCGTCCGGATGCCAATCTTTCCACTTATTTAGACGATTCAAGCCGCTGCCGCAACCCACCCCCTTAAGCCACTCGAAAGCATGGCATTTTCGCAAAATGCACCGGCAGAGTTGCGGATGGCCTCAAATGAGGCATGTTGCATTCGTGCCACATGGCCAATTCGAATTCCCGCGGAAGGGCTTATTCGGGTTGACCGTTTGCGGGGCCATGGGCGAAAAACCTCCGGAGCGGGCGGATCACGACCGCGCGGCCGTAATCTGGCCTCAACATGGAGAAAAAAGTATGAAGAAGCTTCTTCTTGCGACGTCGGCGCTGGTCGCTGCGGCAGCGGCTCCGGCCTTTGCCCAGACGCCGGCCCAGCCGTTCGGCTCGGCGAACTTCGCCGTGACGGTCGGCGGCTATGCCCGCCAGTTCGTCCAGTACACGGACCAGACCAACCTCGCCTCGACGCTCCGCAGCAGCGGCGTCGACCAGACGTCGGATAACCGCCTGATCCTGACCTTCCGCGCGGCGCTGCCGTCGGGCATGTCGGCCGGTGCGGTGTGGCAGCTTAACCCGAACGCCAACACGGCGACGGGCAACTCGATCACCCGCCGTATGTGGAACTTCATCGAAGGCAGCTTCGGTCAGGTCCAGCTGGGCGGCATCGAAAACGTCGCCTCGCAGTCGGCCGTCGGCGGCTTCGAAGCCTTCACGGGCGGCATGATCAACGGCGATAACAACGCCGGTGCGTTCGCGACCGGCCGCGCTGGCGTCAACGCGCAGTCGGGCCAGGCGTCCAACCCGTCGACGGGCATGGATATCGACGGCATCTCGAACAAGATCGTGTACTACACGCCGCGTATCGAGGGCTTCCAGATCGGCGTCAACTACACGCCGGAAATGTCGTACCGTCAGGGCCTCGCCACGACGAACACGCAGTACATGGATGGCGTCGGCGCCAACCTGAACTTCGTGCGCAACGTCAGCGGCGTCGGCATCCGCGCCGCAGTCGGCTACATCACGTTCGACAAGCCGTCGGGCGTCGGTCTCGCCGATGCGGTCAAGAACAGCCTGAAGGACCCCAGCGCTTGGAACGCCGGCCTCGGCTTCCAGTACATGGGCTTCGACGTCGGCGGTTCGTACCAGAAGACGAACAACTGGCGCCACATCGCCCCGGGCACGACGACGACGGCCGCAGCGGCCCTCGCCGACGGCTTCCGCAACTTCAACGGCCACGCGTGGGAAGTCGGCGCCGGCTACGTGTTCGGTGCGGCCGCGGTGTCGGTCAACTACACGGCGTCGGAAAACGACCACTCGACGGTCACGAACGGTGTCGTCACGCAGCAGGCTCTCGGCAAGGATAAGATCTCTGCCGTCAGCGCTTCGGGTCGCTACACGCTCGCTCCGGGCGTCAACGTGAACCTCGGTGTGTTCAGCGCCAAGTACACGGAAGGCGCTGGCAACAATGCCAACTTCTTCGGCACTGCCAGGGACTCGCGCGCCAACGGCGTGATCACGGGCCTGACCCTCGCGTTCTGATCGTCCCAAAAACGATCGGTGGGGAAAGGGGCAGCGAAAGCTGCCCCTTTTTCTTTTCGGGCACATGACGTAAGCCGACGGGCATGATCTCCGTCTCGCTCGAAGCCGTCCGCGCACGCATCGCGGATGCCGCCCGCAGATCCGGCCGCGCGCCGGATTCCGTGACGCTCGTCGCCGTCGCGAAGACCTATCCGACCGAAGATGTCGAAGCGGCACGCGCCGCCGGCCAGCGCGTTTTCGGGGAAAACCGCGTCCAGGAAGCGATGGCGAAGTACGCGCCGCTGCGCGCCGCCGGCGTCGCGTTCGAGCTGCACCTGATCGGACCGCTCCAGTCCAACAAGGTGCGCGAGGCCGTCGCGACCTTCGACGTCATCCAGACGCTCGACCGGCCGAAGCTCGCCGCCGCCCTCGCCGCCGAAATCGCGCGCAGCGGCCGCCGGCCGCGCCTGTTCGTCCAGGTCAATACGGGCGCCGAGCCGCAGAAGGCGGGAATCGCGCCCGAATCCGTCGACGCGTTCCTCGCCGAATGCCGCGACGTCCACCGGCTGCCGGTCGAAGGACTCATGTGCATTCCTCCGGCCGACGAGCCCGCCGCCCCGCATTTCGCGCTGCTGCGCGAGATCGCGCGCCGCAACGGCCTGGCGTGCCTGTCGATGGGCATGAGCGGCGATTTCGAGACCGCGGTGGCGCTCGGCGCCACGCACGTGCGCGTGGGCAGCGCCATCTTCGGACGACGGGAATAGCTCAGATGCCGCGCCGCGCCGCGTCGTCGCGCTGCTGCTGCATCTGGCGATAGCGTTCGAGGCCGAGCGCCATCGACGCGCTGAAGAACGTCTGCGGCTCGCCGGCCGCGTCGATCGCCTGCTGCGCCTGCAATGCGGCAGGCAGCGGGGCCTGGCTCCGGTTTGCGGCAAGGGCGCGCATCGCTTCGCCGCGCTGGGCCAATCCCTGCGCGTCGCTGGCCACGGGTGCGCGCGCCATCGGGCCCTGCGGAAGCACCGATTGCGCGCGCGCGCGATAGCTGTCGAGCGACATGGCGCGCGGAATCTCCGGTTCGGCCATCCGCGCGGCCGGCGCCGGGCCCGCGATCGGCGCGGCCGCCGCGAGCTGCGGTACGGCGGATTCGCGCACGGGCTCCGGCATCGGTGCCGGCGGCGGCACGACCGCCTTCGCGACGATGGCGCCGGGCGATCGCACCGGTGCCTGGGCCATCCGCATGTCGAATTCGGGCGCGGGCGCCGGCGGGAACTGCCCGCCGGCGGTCCATGTCGTGAGCAGGCCGTTTCGTTCCGTGGTGCCTCCGGCGGGTGCCCCCGGTGCGAACGACGCGAGCTGGAACTCGGGATTGCCGCCCGGTGCCGCCAGGCTGTCGGCCGACGGCGGCGGCGGCGGGGCGTCCTTGCCGGGCGAGACCATCGCGATCAGGCTCTCGCCGATATCCTTGCCGCTGATCCCCTCGATGATGGCGTTCGCGACCGACGAAAGCCCGCCGCCAAGGCCGCCGAACAGCATGCCTCCGACGACGCGCGCGGCCGGTTCGATCGTGGCACCGGTCACCGACCGGTAGATCGATCCGATGACCGGAAGATGCTGGAGCGGGTTCAGCGCCTCGAGCATGTCGCCGAAGCCGAGCGGCTTGGCGTCGAGATTGACGTACTCGTCCGGCGCATCCGGATTCCAGGTCTTGAGCGGACTTGGGCGGACCTCGAAACGCGGCGCTGTCGGCGGAATGTTGGCTGGATCGCTCATCGTGGAAGGCCTTGCAAAGGCCAAACCACGACAAATCCGCGTCGTTTCAAAGGGTTGAGTTCCGGAAACCCCCGGACCCGGCAGAACTTGCCGGGCCAAGTCTGCCGCGGCGGACCCTAGTTGCCGCGACTTGCCGGCTGGCTCGGATCGACGAAGGTGAAGCGGTCGGGATCGATCGCCTGGCCGAATTTCGCGTCGAGCAGCGACAGGCGCGTCGTCTGGCCCTGCGCGTCGACGAACGCCCAGCTCGACAGCACGAAGGGGCGTTCGGCGAAGGCCAGCACGATCCGCCCGGCGCGCGGATCGGTCGCCTGCACGACCGCGATGCGCAGCGTTCCCGGCCCGCGCTCGACGCCGACGACGCGCAGGTCGCCCGAAAGGCGGATGCGATCGCGCACGAGCAGGCCGGCGGGCGTGGAGTCGAGCGGCAGGTACGCGATCGTCTTCAGATGCCGGTCGATATGCACGAGCGCGCGGCCGTCGGCGACGAGCAGGTTGGGGTTCGGCGCGTCGTAGTCGAGCCGCAGTCGGCCGGGCCGCGACAGGAAGAAGCCGCCTTCCGCGACCGAGCCGTCGGGTGCGATCTGCAGGAAACGCGCTTCGAGCGTGCGGATCGAATCGAGATAGGTTTCCGCGCGCGCGATGTCGGCGGCGTCGGCGCTTTGCGCGCGCACGGGTGCCTGCGCTACAACGAACGCGGCGGCGATGCCGAGAAAGGCGCGGCGCGAAGGATTTCGAAGCGGACCCATCGGCGTGTATTGCCGCAGAATTGGGGCCCGAACAAGACGGAAGCGGACATGCGCAGACCCTATGCCTATCCCGAAGACCAGGCGGCCCTCGACGCGCTGTTCAACAACCGCGCGCGCTGGCCGGATTTCGCGTCGACCGTGACCGGCTGGCAGCGCGCGGGCGAAGCCGCACTTGCGCGCCCGGGCTGGCATCTCGATCTCGCCTACGGGCCGGGGCCCAAGCAGACGCTCGACCTGCTCGTGCCGCCGCGCAAGGGGGCCGCGCGCGCGCCGCTGTTCGTCTTCATCCATGGCGGCTACTGGCAGTCGCTCGACAAGAGCGACGTGCGCGGACTGGCGCCGGCCTTCGCCGACCGCGGCATCGCCTATGCGACGCTGAACTACGCGCTGTGCCCCGACGTGAGCGTCGAGGCCATCGTGCGCCAGATCCGCGACGCGTTCGCCTTCCTGTGGCGCGAGGCGCCGCGCCTGGGCTGCGATCCGCGGCGCATCCACGTCGGCGGGCATTCGGCGGGCGGCCATCTCGCCGCGATGCTGTGCACGATGGACGACCTTCCGGTCCGGCCGGCGGGCTGCTTCTCGGTCTCGGGCGTCTACGATCTCGCACCGCTGGCGCGCAGCTACCAGCAGCCGGTGCTGCGCCTGAGTGCACGCGAAGTCGAGCGCTATTCGCCGCTGACGCTGCGCCCGCAGCCCGGCACGCGGCTGTGGGTCACGGTCGGCGGCGACGAGCTCGGCGCGTTCATCGGCCAGCAGGCCGATCTCGTGCATGCATGGCGCGGGGCAGGGGCGGCCGTGACCGTGGTGCCTGCACCCGGGCACAGCCATTTTTCCATCGTCGGGACGGTCGTGTCGTTCGGCCACCCGGTCGGAAAGGCGGCACTGGCGATGATCGGGCCCGAACGCTGACGCCGATCTGTCACCGGACTGCAACACCATCCAATTTCCCTGTTACAGAGGTTGTAACAGACGCCTTCAGACCCGATTCGCCGGTTACATGGAACACGGCTTGCTGAGTTCCATCCAAACTTGGCAAAACGAGGGTCAAAATGCTTCAAGTGTCTAGAATTTCGACGATTTTCGGTGCAATTGCCGCAGTTTTCGGCATCTCCGCCGTCAGCGTCCCGGCACACGCGCAGATCGAAACGCCTGTCGGAACCTTCGCGCCTTCGGTGGCGATCACGTCGAACTACATCTTCCGCGGCCTCTCGCAGTCGCGCAAGGATCCGGCCGTCCAGGCAGCCGTCGAGTACACGTACGAAGTCGGCGCTTTCACGCCGTATCTCGGCATGTTCGCCTCGACGACCAAGTTCCCGTCGAACAACACGCCCGCCGGCTCGGTCGATATCCGCCAGCCGCGCGAACTCGACCTCTTCGGCGGCGTGCGCTGGAAGACGCCGCTCGACGGTCTTTCGGTCGATCTCGGCTTCATCAGCTACACGTACCCGGGCAACACGGCCGACGAAAACTACGGCGCGGGCCCGAACACCTACGGCAATCCGCAGTGGAACGAAGTCTACGGCAAGTTCGCCTACGATTTCGGCCTCGCGGTCGCGGTCGGCTCGCTCTACTACGCGAAGGATTTCTCGTACGGGTCGGGCAAGGCCTACTACTACGAAGGCGGCTTCGACGTGCCGCTGCCGTTCTCGATCCTCGGCTCGGCCCGCCTTGGCCGCCAGACGATCGAGCGCAACGCGACGTGGGGCACGCCGGATTACACGACGTGGAACATCGGTGTGGCGCGCGACATGGAATGGCCGTTCGCCTTCACCGCGGCGTTCGTCTACTCGGACACGAACATCAAGCGCGGCTCGAGCCTCGGCTTCGACAACGTGGCCAACGCCAACGCCACGCTGCAGTCGGACACGTACGAGCAGACGAAGGGCCAGGTCGCGCTGACCTTCACCAAGAAGTTCTAAAACAACGATTTTTCCGAGAATGGGCCGCCGGGTACCGCCCGGCGGCCCATTTTGTTTTCGGCGGCCGAGTTGCTAGACTCGGGCGCAAATGAGCGGTACCCGAGTCCTCCTCCTGGCCGATGCGGCCCTGGGCCCGGCCCTTGGCGAAGCGCTCCGCGCGCATGGTTTCCGCGTCGAGACGACGGCGGCGGCCGACGCGGCCCTCGTGCTGGCCGGCGGGATCGGCTTCGACGTGGCGGTCGTCGACCGGGCGATGCTGGGGACACGCGCCTCGGCGTTGATCAAGCGGCTGCGCGGGGTCCTGTCGGCGCCGTTGTGCCTTCTGGTCTCGGGCCGGCCGGCGGCGGGGCCGGCGGCCGATGCCGTGCTCGCCAAGCCCGTCCGCGTGCCGGCACTGGCGGCCGCAGTCCGCGAACTGGCCGGCGGCCGGCGCAACCCGCGGATCGGCGCGTTCGAGTTCCGGGCCGCCGCACGCACGCTCTATGACGCCGCGAAGCGCGCGGAGACCCGCCTGACCGAGATCGAGACGGCGCTGCTCGACAGCCTGCACAAGGCCGGGGGGCGGCCGCTCGCGCGGGAAGACTTGCTCCGCGCCGTCTGGGGCTATAATTCGAAGGTGTCGACCCGCACGCTGGAGACGCATGTCTACCGCCTGCGCCAGAAAATCGAGCGCGATCCGGCCCGCGCGCGGCTGCTGCTGACGGTGCCGGGGGGATATCGCTTGGTGGTGCCGCGCGGAAAGGACCAGTCCCGGTGACGACCGATCGCCTGTCGGTGACTTTCTGGGGCGTGCGCGGATCGATTCCGTGTCCGGGCCCCACGACCGTGCGCTATGGCGGCAACACGCCGTGCCTGGAAGTGCGCGCTGCCGACCGCCTGATGATCTTCGACGCCGGGACGGGCCTGCTGCCGCTGGGGCGCGCGCTCGCCGCACCCGGCCAGCCGGTCGATGCCGACTGGTACTTCACGCACACGCATTTCGACCATATCCAGGGCATCCCGTTCTTCAGCCCGCTCTACGACAAGCGCAACCGCTTCCGCCTGTGGGCGGCGCATCTCGCCCCCGAGATGTCGCTGAAGGACGTTCTGTCGAACATGATGCAGGCGCCGCTTTTCCCGATCCCGATCGAGATCTTCGGCGCCGACGTCACCTACACCGATTTTCCGCTGGGCGACACGCTGCGTCCCGCACCAGGCGTGACGGTGAAGACGGCCCCGCTCAACCATCCCAATCGCGCCACCGGCTATCGCGTCGAGGTCGCGGGCAAGTCGCTGTGCTACGTGACCGACACCGAGCATCTGCCGGGCACGCCCGACGCGAGCATCCTCGGCCTGATCACGGGCGCCGATCTCGTCATCTACGACAGCACCTACACCGATGCCGAGTTCCCGGGCCATGTCGGCTGGGGCCATTCGACGTGGCAGGAGGGCATCCGCCTCGTCGAGAAGGCCGGCGCCAAGCGCCTGGCGATCTTCCACCACGACCCGTCGCACGACGACGCGTTCATGGACAGGATCGCGGCCGAGGCCGCCGCCATGCGGCCCGGAACGATCGTCGCGAAAGAAGGCGAGACGATCGCGCTGTGAGCGGGATCCGCCGCCTGCTGTTCCAGGCCGCCACGCTTCTGGGTACGGCGCGCGGCTTCTTCATTCCCTACCGCCACGCGGCCAAGGTGCGCCCGCCGGAAGCCTATCCGGCGCTTGCGCGCCGCTTCGAGGCCGCCCGGTCCACGTTCCTCGGCGGGCTCGACGCGATCGCCGCACACCGCGATACGCTGCTCGCGTTCGGAAGCGGGAAGCCGCCGGCCCCGCGCTGGGAACAGGACTGGTTCCCCGGTCTCGATGCGGCCTTCGCCTATGCGCTGGTGCGCGAGCGCCGGCCGCGGCGCATCGTCGAGATCGGCTCGGGCCATTCGACCCGGTTCCTGGCGCGCGCCGTCGCCGACGGGAATCTCGCCACGCGGATCACCTGCATCGATCCCGATCCGCGCGCCGCGCTCGAAGGGCTCGCCGTCGCATGGCACCGCCACCGGCTCGAGGAAACCGGATGCGCGCTCGACACGCTGGCCGCCGGCGACGTGCTGTTCGTGGATTCCTCTCACATCCTGATGCCCGGCACCGACGTGGACCACGTTCTGGGACGAATCCTGCCCGTGCTGCCGGCGGGCGCGCTCGTGCATTTCCACGACATCTTCCTGCCCGAACCCTATCCGGCCGACTGGGCGTGGCGCGGCTACAACGAGCAGAACGCGGTCGCGGGCCTGCTGGCCGGCAGCGGCTTCGATCTCGTCTGGGGCTCGGCCTGGATCGCGCGCAACATGCAGGCCGAGATCGCCGCGCGCGGACTCGACGCGATCCCGATGCCGAAGGGTGCCCACGCCGCCAGCCTGTGGCTGGCCAAGCGCTGACTACTTGTAGGGATCGGCCGCGTCGCGCAGCCCGTCGCCGAGGAAGTTGAACGCCAGCACCGTCGCGATCACGGCGCAGACCGGCAGCAGCAGCCACGGATAGAGCGCCACGACGTTGATGTTCTGCGCTTCCGTCAGCAGCACGCCCCACGACGTGATCGGCGGACGCAGGCCGAGGCCGAGGAACGACAGCGCGGTTTCGCCGAGAATCATCGTCGGGATCGCCAGCGTGGCCGACGCGATCAGGTGGCTCATGAAGCTGGGCACGAGGTGGCGGAAGATGATGCGCCGGGGCTTGGCACCCATCAGGTTCGCCGCCGTGCAGAAATCCTCCTCGCGCAGGCTCAGCAGCTTCGAGCGCACGGCGCGTCCCAGGCCCGTCCAGCCGATCAGGCCCAGGATCAGCGTGATCCCGAAATAGATGTAGAGCGGGCTCCACGACACCGGCAGCGACGCCGACAGCGCCATCCACAAGGGCAGTTCCGGGAACGAGCGGATGATCTCGATCAGGCGCTGGATCACCATGTCGACCCAGCCGCCGTAATAGCCGGCGAGCCCGCCCAGCACGATGCCGAGCACGAACTTGATCGTCACGCCGATCAGCCCGATCGTCAGCGAAATGCGCGTGCCGTAGGCGAGCCGGCTGAACATGTCGCGCCCGAGCCGGTCGGTGCCGAGCAGGAACAGCGTGCCGTCCTCGGCCGGGCACATGAAATGGAAGCTGCCTTCGATCAGCCCCATCCACTCGTAGCTCTCGCCGCGGCAGAAGAAGCGGATCGGCTGCACCTTGTCGGGATTGGGCACGTAGTTGCGCTTCAGCGTGTCCATGTCGAGCGAGTAGTCGAGCCCGTAGACGAACGGGCCGACGAAGCGCCCGTCGTGCCACAGATGGACGGCCTGCGGCGGGGCGTAGATGAAATCGGTGTTGCGCGTCGCCAGCGAATAGGGCGCGATCAGCTCGCTGACCAGGATCGACAGGTACATGACGAGCAGGAACGCGCCCGACCACAAGGCGAGCTTGTGGCGCTTCAGCTTCCACCACATCAGCTTCCACTGCGTGGCCATGTAGTAGTTCTCGAGCGCCGGGTCCGTCTTCTCGCCGTCGTAGGCGTCGAACGGCTCGCGGCGCACATAGTGCGCAAGCCTGTCGCCGGAAGCCTGCATGTCGGTCATTTCGTGGCCCCGCCATGCAGCCGGATGCGCGGATCGAGGGCCGCCAGCGCCAGGTCCGACAGGAACACGCCGACGACGATCAGAACCGCCTCGATCATCAGGAACGAGCCGGCGAGGTACATGTCCTGGCTGCGCAGCGCCGACAGCAGCATCGGCCCGTTCGTCGGCAGCGACATGACGACCGACACGATCGCGGCCCCCGAGATCATGTGCGGCAGCAGGTCACCGATGTCGGAGATGAACGGGTTGAGCGACATGCGCAGCGGATACTTGAGCAGCGCCCGGCGCGGCGGCAGGCCCTTGGCGCGCGCGGTCGTCACGTACTGCTTCTGGAGTTCGTCCAGCAGGTTGGCGCGCAGCCGGCGGATCATTGCGGCCGTGCCGGACGTGCCGATGACGATGACCGGGATCCACAGATGCTCGAGCACCGACGCGAACTTGCCCCAGCTCATCGGCTGGTCGATGTATTCGGGGTCCATCAGTCCGCCGATCGACGTGCCGAACCAGATGTTCGCGAGATAGAGCATCACGAGGGCAAGCAGGAACGACGGCGTGGCGAGGCCGAGGAAGCCCAGCAGCGTCAGCCCGTAGTCGCCCCACGAATACTGGTGCGTGGCCGAATAGATGCCGATCGGGAACGCGACCGCGTAGGTGAAGATCACGGTGACGAACGCGACGAGGAACGACAGCAGCAGCCGGTCGCCGATCACGTGCGAGACCGGCAGGTTGTACTCGAACGACCAGCCGAGATCGCCGTGCAGCAGGCCGAACAGCCAGTGGAAATACTGTTCGACCGGCGTGCGGTCGAGCCCGTACTGCTGGCGCAGGAACTCGATGCGCTCGAGATTCGCCGCCTCGCCCTGCGACTGCAGCTCGGCGATCAGGGTCGACAGATAGTCGCCCGGCGGAAGCTGGATGATCGTGAAGACGATCGCGCTGATGGCCAGCAGCGTCGGCACCATCACGAGAAGTCGGCGGACGAGATAGGCGAACATGCTCTTGCCGGTCTCCGTCGCCGTCAGCGTTGCGGCGCCGCGGCCGTGCGCGGCTGCGGCTGCTCGTCGAACCAGAAGGCGTCCATGTTGTGGATGCCGAAGAACGCGCCCGGGTCCCAGTTCCACACGCCCTGGCGCGGCACGTTGCGCAGGCGCTTCGAGATGACGACCGGCTGGCGCACGTTGGCCACGATGCCGATCGAGAACACGTTGTCGGCGTGGATCGCCAGCATCTTGCGCCAGATCTCGGCGCGGGCAGCGGCACCCGCCGTGGTGCGCCAGGCGTCGTTGAGCGCCATCAGCTCCTTGCCGGCCGGCATGTCGACCGGCTCGCCGGACTTGCCGCCGGTCTCGAAATGCTGGCCCCACTTGGGCCATTGCAGGCCCTGCTGGTTCACCGGGGCGAGTTCCTCGGGCGAGAAATCCGGCGTGGCGACGGCGTTTTCGAGCCCGAACCACACGCTCATCTTCGTCTCGCCCGCGAAAATGCGGTTGCGGAAGATCTCGCGCTGCTGCGGGCGCGAATAGAGCTTCACGCCCGCGCGCATCCACGAATCGTGCACGAGCTCCAGCACGTCGACCTGCTCGACGTCTTCGCCCGCGGTCTCGACGACGATTTCCAGCGGGCGTCCGTCCGGCATCAGGCGCACGCCGCGCGCGTCGCGCTTCGTCAGGCCGATCTCGTCGAGCAGCCGGTTGGCCTCGCGCAGGTCGAACCGGTGCCACGCGCTGCGGTACTTCGCGTCGTAGATCGGGCTGCCGGGCAGCACGGTGTTGGCCCCTTCGATCGCGAGGCCGAAATAGACGACCTGGTTTATCTCCTTGCGGTCGACGGCCAGCGACAGCGCGCGCCGGAAACGCACGTCGCGCATCAGGGCGCGCCACTCCGGATCGTTGACGTTGAGATTGGGGTAGAGCGCTATCTGCGCGCCCTTGGCGGTGTCCCACAGCACGGTCTCGAACTCGTTGCGCTTGCCGGCCTGGCGCAGGAACGTATAGTTCGCGAAGGTGAGGCCGCGCGCCTGCAGGTCGGCCTCGCCCGAGCCCGTCTTGGCCGACAGGATCTTGCCGTCGGCCACGTTCATGATGACGCGGTCGATATAGGGAAGCTGGCGGCCTTCGATATCGACGCGGTGGTAATAGGGGTTGCGCTCGAACACGAAGCGCTCGGACGGGGCGCGCGTGCGCACGACCCAGGGGTCGAGCGTGGGCAGATCCGGATTGTCGTTGCGGTTGAGGTTGTCGAGCCGGTTGTGGAGCTGGGCCCAGTTGCGCGCGTTGGCGCGGCGTGCGGCCTGCGTCAGCGCCTCGCGCTCGGCATAGCGCGCGTGGAAGCCCTTCATGTAGTGCGCCGGCCGGTAGATCACGAGCGGAACGGGCCCCGCCAGCGACGGCAGGAAGCCGGGATTGGGCGCATCCCATGCGTAGCGCACGGTGCGCGCGTCGACGTAGCTTACGCGCGGCGGCTTGCCGTCGACCAGCAGCGCCTTGGGCGGCCCGCCGGGCGACAGCTCCTTGTTGTTCGCGACGTCTTCCCAGTAGTAGCGGAAATCCTCGGACGTGAAGGGCCGTCCGTCCGACCAGCGATGGCCCGCGCGCAGGCGCATCGTGAAGACGCGGTCGCCGTCGTTCTCGACCGCCTCGAGGATGTCGGCGCGCAGCTTGAGATCGGCGTCGAATCCGACGAGACGCGCGTAGCCGTAGACCGACATCAGCCGCACGTCCTGCGCGCGGCCCGACAGCATGCGAAGCTCGCCGCCGTGGCGGCCCGGCACCCAGTCCGCGCGCGTGGGTGCGATCACCAGCGGGACGGCGGGCAGGCGCTTCTCGACCGGCGGGAAGCGCCCGGCGGCGACGTCGTCCGCCATCCACGGCGTTTCCTGGTAGGGGGCGGCGAACGCGGGGGCGCACGCGAACGCGACGAGGGCGGCGGCCAAGAAGCGGAGCGGACGGATCATGCGAGCTCCCGCGGGCGTGCGCAGGCACGCAAGATGGAGGGCGACGTGCCGATCGCGGCCCGGACATAGTGTCCCTGGCCCAGATCGATGAAGCCGACATCGGCCGTCTCGTCGATCGTGAAGGGGGCGGGCCACGCCGCCGGCAGCGAGGCGCGGCCTTCCATCAGCGCGGTCAGGTCGAGCGGCCGGTCGATGTCGGGCTCGGGAACCGCGGCGAGCAGCGCCTGCGTGTAGGGGTGGATCGGCGCCTTGAAGAGGGCGGCGCGCGGCGCCACCTCGACCAGACGGCCCGCGCACATCACCGCGATGCGGTCGGCCATGTAGTCGACGACCGCGAGATTGTGGCTGACGAACACGTAGGTGAGGCCGAGCGCCTTCTTGAGATCCTTGAGCAGGTTCAGCACCTGCGCCTGGATCGACACGTCGAGGGCGGAGACCGGCTCGTCGAGCAGCAGCAGTTCGGGACCCAGCGCGAGCGCGCGCGCGATGCCGATGCGCTGGCGCTGGCCGCCGGAGAAGGAGTGCGGATAGCGGTTGAGCGCGCGGTCGTCGAGCCCGACGACGCGCATCAGCTCGCTGACCGTGGCGCGGCGCGAGGCGGCGTCGCCGATCTCGTGGATGACCAGCGGCTCGGAGACGATGTCGAACACCGTCATGCGCGGATTGAGCGAGCCGAACGGATCCTGGAACACGAACTGGACCTGGCGGCGGTAGGCGAACAGGTCGTCGCCTTCCAGCGCGTGGACGTCGCGCCCTTCGAACACGACCTTGCCGGAATCCGGCGTCAGCGCGCGCATCACCATCTTCGAGACGGTCGTCTTGCCGCAGCCCGATTCGCCGACCAGGCCGAGGCACTCGCCGCGGAACACGTCGAAGCTGATGTCGTCGACCGCCAGCACCGACTGCGGCTTGCCGGCCCCGAGAAAGCCCGACTTGCGGATCGTGTAGGTCTTGCGCAGGTTGCGCACCGACAGCACGGGTGCCCGCCGGTCGACGGCACCGGCGGCGGGCCCCTTGTTGGCGACGCGCGCGTTCGATTCGCCCGAACCCTTGCGCATCATCGAGCCGATGTCGGTCTTGATCTCGCGCAGCGGCACCAGCTTCTCGCCCGGCGCCATGTCGAAGCGCGGGACCGCGTGCAGCAGCGCCTTCAGGTAGGGATGCTCGGGCCGGCGGAAGATGTCCTCGCGCATGCCCGATTCCATGACGCGGCCGCGATACATGACGACGACCTCGTCGGCCATGTTGGCGACGACGCCCAGATCGTGCGTGATCAGCAGGATCGCCATGCCCAGATCCTGCTGCAGGTCCTTCAGCAACTTCAGGATCTGCGCCTGGATCGTCACGTCGAGGGCGGTGGTCGGCTCGTCGGCGATCAGCAAAGCGGGGCGGCACACCAGCGCCATCGCGATCATCGCGCGCTGGCGCAGGCCGCCCGACAGCTCGAACGGATAGGTGACGAGCGCCTTGGCCGGGTCGGGGAAGCCCACGCGGCGCAGCATGTCCTCGGCCAGTTCCATCGCCAGCTTCGGATCGTCCGACTGGTGCAGGCGCACGGCTTCCGAGATCTGGTCGCCGACCGTGTGCAGCGGCGACAGCGACGTCATCGGTTCCTGGAAGATGATCGAGATGCGCCCGCCCCGCAGCTTGCGGAATTCCGGCCCGTCGGGATCGAGCTTCGCGAGGTCGATCTCGCTGCCCCGGTCGCGGAACAGCATCGAGCCGCGGCTGATGCGGCCGACCTTGGGCAGGATGCCGAGGGCGGACTGGCTGATGACGGTCTTGCCCGAACCGGACTCGCCGACGATGGCGACCGTCGTGCCGGGCCGGACGCGGAAGTCCACGCCGTCGACCGCTTTCACGTGCGTGTTGTGCACGCGAAAATCGATCGCGAGATCGCGGACTTCGAGGAGATTCATGCGGCGTCCCCGGCGAGCCGGATGCCGAGCGAGGCGAAATTCGCGCGCGTCGCGGGATCGAGAGCGAGGCCCTTGGCCTGTGCGGCCGCCGCACAGCGCGCGGCGAAGGCGGGGAAATTCTCCGCGCCCGAATCCGCCCGCACCTTCGCGCCGTTGCCGCGCAGCGTCAGTTGCATCCAGCCCCCCGTGCGGTCGCGCCCCGTCGCGTAGAACGCGAGCTTCAGCGAAACCACTCCCGACCACGGCAGACTAGCCCGCCCGCCGCCCGAAATCGATAGACCCGTATCGTCCCATTCGACGACGGTCCGGGCGCGTTGCCACGTGCGGAAAGCGAAAACGGCGAACAGGCAAGCGAGCGGCAGCAGCAGCCAGTGCGCGTGGCTCCATTGCCCGATCGCCAGCGCCGGCCCGAGCGTGAAGAGAAGGCCGACGGCCGCGCGCGCGTAGTCGCCGTATGTCGCGCGCACGGGATAGAAGAGCCGGTTCATGCCGGGGAAGCGAAAATGTCCAGCGGGTCGAGGGCGCGCGCCGCGCGATGCGCCTTCAGGCGCCCGATCAGCGCGCCGAGGAAGCGCCACGCACCTTCGTCGTGTGCAAGATGGTGGCTCAGAACGCCCGTCGCCTCGTCCGGATCGGCGGTACCGGCAAGTCGAGCCTTCAGATGCGCCACGAGCGCGCCCAGCGCCGGCCCCTCGCCGATGAAGGCGCGCGTGGTCCAGTCCATGATGTCGGTATGCGTGTTCGTCTGCGCGATGCCGGCCGGCACGTTCTTGCGCGCCCCGTAGGTCGACAGCGCGCGGATTCCCGCACCGCGCAGGCCGGCGGCGACGGCCGGCGCAATGCGATTGTGCGGCGGCACCAGCAGCGTCATCGCGTCGGGGAAAATCTGCGTGAGCCGCATCCAGCCGCGCGCGAGTTCGCCCAGCACGTAGGAAGTCGGCCGGTGCGCGCCGAGCTCGGCCTTCGGCTCGCCGAACGGTGCGTGGTTCCAGTGGTTCCAGCCATGCAGGCAGACGCGTGCGGAAGGTGCGGCCTTGAGCCGCTGCGCGAGCTCGGATTGTGCGCGCGCCGGAATGACGGCCAGCACGAGCGGCACGTCGGGTGCCAGCGTCAGCAGCCGGTCGAGTGCGGGCGTGGGGTGCGTGGCGTCGTCGTCGCGCCACCACCAGGTCGCCGTCTTGCCGGCGGCGGCATACGCATCGAGGGTGCGGTCGAGGTCGGCCCAGTCGGCCGGGGGCGGGATCATAGCCATCTTGTCAGGAGTTTGGCCGTTTGCACGGCTCCATCGCAAGCGATCCGGTGGGGCGGCGGAACCGGGGCGGCGTCGATCGCGGCGGCAAGCGTCTCGGGCGACAGGTCGGCCTCCGTGCAGACCGACGCCCAGCCGTGCCGCGCGAACGCGGCGGCGCGGATCGTCTGCTCGCGCTCGCGCGCTTGGGCGAACGGAACGAGGACGGCCCGGCAGCCCGCGCGCAGCAGGTCCACGCACGTGTTGTAGCCGGCCTGACTGACCGACACGCGGGCCTGCGCCAGCAGGTCGGGAAAGTCGCGCCGGTTCGGCTCGACGACGACATGGGGATTGGCGGCGGCGGCGGGCGCGCCGCCTTCGCCGGTCCGGATGCGCCAGCGTTCGCCCGCATGCGCGCGCCGGGCGGCAAGGGCGAGGGCGGCCGCGACGAGCCGGGCCCCCGCCGCACCGCCGCCGACCGAAACGACGATCTCGTCGCG
>JAEUKY010000268.1 GCA_016794005.1 Rhodospirillales bacterium | reverse complement strand
ATAGGCGGCATAGGCCTCCTTTCGGCGGCCAGCGAGAAAATCGACAACGACCGGACGTATCAGATCGGGCAGCAACGCACTCGCCATCGTGCCGGTTGCACCAGCCTCCAGATCCGCCATCAACGTGATCGATTCCTCCCCGTCAAACGGCCCGACGATGGCATCGCCGCCAAGCTCGATCATGCTGCGCAGTTTTTCGGCGGCGAACGGTACCTCAATCTTGAAGTAGCAGACGTTCGGGATCTCATTGGCCATCCGCACGAGGAAGGCTGCCGACATGGTGACACCGCTCAACGGCGCGTCCTGCACCATGATCGGCAGGCCACTTGCCTCGGCAACTACCGCGAAGTGCTCCAGGATTCCTGCTTCATCAGCGCGCAGCGCCATTCCGTGATAGGGCGGCATCAGCATCAGCATCTTGGCGCCGGCCTTGGCGGCCTTGCGGCTCCGCTCGGCAGCAATCCGGGTGCTAAAGTGGCTCGTGGTGACGATGACGGGAACACGACCGGCGACATGCGACATGCAGACCTCGAGCAGGGTATCGCGCTCATGGTCGGTCAGAAGGAACTGTTCGGAGTAATTTGCCAGAATGCAGATTCCATCCACGCCCTGATCGATCATGCAGTCGAGGACGCGCCGCTGGCCATCAAGATCGAGATCTCCATTCTCGAGGAACGGTGTCGGCGCGATCGGGAACATTCCGGTGTAACGCGGGCTGGTAGAATTCACGATTTCACCTCCATGCCGTCAAGCGATCATCGATTTCAAGTCGTCAGCGAACGGCGCGGCGACAGTCGAAGTCGCATGACTATATCGCGCCCATGATTTCCGAAACCCTTTCCAAAGATGTTCACTCCACCTGGACGCTTGGCCCTTTCATCGATGCCGATGCGCAGCCGTATGGAGTGATGATCCGGCAGGCGGAGCTTCGATAGGCCGACGCTAGAAACGTGCTTGCCGTTGATCGTGGTCCCGTCCACCCCGATCCGCCAGGTCGTCAGATCACCGTATTGCGATCCCTCGAGCTTCCACCATCGCGGCGTGAACCGGCCGCGGCGATCGCCATAGTCACCAGGAGCCGTCCAGAAGCCGACGGCAACGTCGTTGACCCAGACGGAGATGTCGGACGGCCAATCCTTGTTCGTTCCAGGAACCTCAGACGAAAGCTCAAGCTCGAACTCCAGCGCTTCGATGCCACGGTTCACGAGCTTCGCATTGTTCGGAAACTTATACTCCACGAATCCCCGACCGAACCAGATGAGGGCTGCCTGGACACGTACCGGGTCAAGGAAGAGGCTTGGAACATCGAGCACACCCATGATCCGGTCAGTCGAACACATGCCGCAAGGTGCAGAAACCTCGCAGTTTGTGTACAGGCCGAGCGGCATCTCGACTTCGACCAGATTCGTTTCTCGATTGGGAGGATCGGGCGAAAGCTGGATTACGATCTCGTCGAACCGAGCCCAGCAGACCTTCTGCTGTCCCTTGCTTGCCTTGCCGAGTGACGTCTCGATGAGTTCGGCCTCGGTCAGAATCTGCACGTTTGTCGCGACGGTCGATTGCGGAAGCTTGAGCGCCTCCGCGATCTGGTTGACGTTGAGTGGCCCGCTCCGGCGCAGAAGCTGCAGGATGCGGACGCGGACCGGCGACGCAAGTCCGCGGACGACCGCGAACTGGCGCGTCGGATCGACGGCAAGAAAGCTGTGCGCAGGCCCCTGCTCGCCGGCCGAACGAGGCCCGGCAGGCTTTGAGGTGCCGCTCTCCGGCCTATTTCGGCGATTCGAGCCGGATGACATTCCAAGACGTTGGTTTCAGGGTCATCGACACCACACCGTCTGCGACCGACACGCCGTCGAGGCGCATCGGCGATACCCGGTCTGGGTCGTTCTTTGTATTGGCTGCATCGAGGCGATCATGGCGCAACTCTTCCGCCGACACCACCTTCAGGGCAGAGAACCCCCGTGCGTCGACCCGGACGTGCATCTCTTTCGTGAGGTCGCGATTGAGGGCAAACAGGCTCAGTGACCGCCCATCCTCCCCAGCGACGGCCGCGAGCTTGAGATACGGCGCGTTCTTGATCGGGAAATAGAGATCCTGGTCGCCTCTGGGATCGTAGTAAGACGCATCGTAGGAATCGCATTCGATACGCGCCCGCAGGACATCGCCCCGACCAAAGCGGCTCATCTGTGCGAATGGGTGGAAGATGGTCTGGCGCCATGCCGGCCCGCCAGTCTCGGTCATGATCGGTGCAATGACGTTGACGAGCTGCGCCAGACACGCAGTCTTGACCCGGTCCGCATGATTGAGGAGCGAGATGCAGGCACCGCCAAACGCCAATGCGTCGGCCATGTTGTAGACTTCCTCGAGGATCGGCGGTGCCACGGGCCAGCCCGGCTTGATGCGGTTGGCGCGCGGCCGACGGGTCCGGTACCAGACGTTCCATTCGTCGAACGACAGCATTATGCGCTTGGATGAGCGCCGTTTCGCCGAAACGGCATCGGCGATCGCGACGACCTCGTCGATGAAATTGTCCATTAGATCGGGCGACGCGAGGAATGCCGCGTTGTCGCCATTATAATTGTTCAGATAGGTGTGGAGCGAGATGAACTCGACCTGTTCGAACGTCTCTTCGAGTACCTCCTCCTCCCAATGGCCGTAGGTCGGCATCGAACGCGCCGACGATCCGCAGGCCGCAAGCTCAATCGATGGGTCGATCCACCGCATCATCTTGGCTGCCTCGCGCGCAATTGCTCCGTACTGGCGGCCAGTCTTCGTTTCCATCTGCCACGGCCCGTCCATCTCGTTCCCGAGGCACCAGAATTTGATGTCGTGCGGCTTGTCCCAGCCGTGCTTCCTGCGCAGGTCGGAATAGTAGGTGCCACCGGGATGGTTGCAGTATTCGACGAGGTTGCGCGCCGCATCGCCGCCGCGCGTCCCGAGATTGACGGCCAGCATCGGCTCGATCCCCGCCGCAACGCACCAATCCATAAACTCGTTTGTGCCGAACCCGTTCGGTTCGGTCGAGAACCAGGCGAGATCGAGTCGGGCCGGCCGGTCCTTGACAGGCCCTACCCCGTCCTCCCAGTTGTAGCCCGAGACGAAATTTCCGCCCGGGTAACGCATGATGGTCGGCGCAAGCTCGCGCACGAGTGCAAGCACGTCGCCCCGGAATCCCTTCTTGTCGGCGGTCTTGTGGCCCGGCTCGTAGATGCCGCCATAGACACAACGCCCGAGATGCTCGACGAAAGCTCCGAAAAGGCGGCGGTCCGTCCGACCAACGGCGAAGTCGCGATCAAGGAGAACTTTGGCGTTTCTCATGGCGGATTCCTGCCTTCTTGCTGGGTTTCTGCGACGCGTCAGCGCGCAAACATCGGAGTCTCGCCGGGAGCCAGTGGCTCCAAAACGGATTCCTTGAGTTTGCGAGAATAAGGGTGTTTCGGGTCGGCCAGTACCGTCCGCGCGTCACCGCTTTCGACCATCCGGCCCTTCTGCATGATGATGATGCGGTCGGAAATCGAATACGCGGTCGCGAGATCATGGGTGATGTAGACGATGGAAAGCCCGAGTTCGTCGCACAGCTTCCGGAACAGTGCGACGATCGACGCCCGGAGCGACGCGTCGACCATCGAGACCGGCTCGTCCGCTACGAGCAGGGACGGATTCGATGCAAGTGCCCGGGCGATTGCCACACGCTGGAGCTGTCCGCCTGAAAGCTCGTGCGGATAGCGTCCGCGTATCTCGGCGAGCGTCAAGCCGACCTGCTGCAGCGCTGCGTCCGCGGCAGCGTGGATCTCGGCCTCGTCGTGCAGGCCGGTAAAGCGCCGGCACGTCATGAACAGATAGCGGTCCATCCGCTTCAGCGGATTGAACGCCTCGAACGGGTTCTGGAATACGGGCTGCACGGCCGCCATGAAGGCCGTACGCTCGTCCTCCGCCCGGAGTTCGGCAAGGTCCCGACCCCGGAAGCGAACATGTCCGGCCGTCGGCGCCTGCAGCGCAAGGATCATCCGAGCGATCGTCGACTTGCCAGATCCAGACTCGCCAATGATTGAGAAGATCTCGGCACGGTCGCCGTCCAACCTGAAACTCACGTCGACGACCGCCTCGACGCGCTCGCGGGAGAGGAAGCCGCCCCGGCTGAATGTCTTCGAGACCGTCGCAAGCTCGAGAAGCGCTTGCGTCATTGCGACGCCTCCACTCGGTCGCGCTCGAAGCAGGCAACGCGGTGGTCTAGGCCGACGGGCGTCATCGCAGGCACCTCACGGCGGCAGCGTTCCGTTGCAAAACTACAGCGCGGGTGGAAGCGGCATCCATCCGGCGGGTCAGCGAGACTCGGTGGCGAACCTTCGAGCCCGCGCCGCAGCTTGTCGTCGCCGATTCGCGGTAAAGATTCGATGAGGTGGCGCGTGTAGGGATGCCGTGGGCGCGCAAAGAGATCACGGGTCCGCGCTTCCTCGACGAGCCGGCCAGCATACATGATCCCCAGACGATCGGTCAGGTGCGCGTGGACGCCCATGTCGTGGGTGACGAACAGCACCGACGAGCCCATCTCGCGCTGGATACCCCGGAACATGCCGAGAACCTCCTTCTGCACCACGACGTCGAGCGCGGTCGTGGGCTCGTCGGCGATCACGAAATTCGGCCGGCAGATCGTGGCCAGCGCGATGGTGACGCGCTGGCGCATCCCGCCCGACAGCTCGTGCGGATAGGCATCCAGCACCGATGCTTCGAGGTTGACGCGCGCGAGATGGGACACGACGGCCGCTTCGAACCCCGCCCGGTCGAGGCCCATGTGGCGGAACGCGAAATCCGCGAAGGATGCGCGGACGCGGCGGACGGGGTTAAGGACGCTCATCGAGCCCTGCATCACGTAGGAGAGATGCCGCCAGCGCACCTGCCCGGCCACTTCCCCGGACGCCCGGTGGAGCCCGTCCGTCCCCGCCATGAAGTTGAAGGCGATCTCGCCGCCGACGATCTCCAGCGGTGGCCGGATCGCACCGGCGATAGTTTTGACGAGCGTCGATTTCCCCGAACTCGACTCGCCCGCAAGTCCGTAGATCTCATCGCTGCGAATTTCAAAGCTGACGCCGTCGACCGCCTTGACCTCGCGCACAACACCGAACATCGACAGCCGGTACCAGGCGCGCAAGTCCCGGGCCGAGACAACCGGCCCGGTATCGCGGCCGGTCGTCAGCCTGGCTGTGTTCGGGACAGCGCTCACCTGCCCTGCCCTCCCATCCGGTCGAGCCGCGAGCGCGGATCGATGTATTCGTTCATCGAGACGGCCAGCAGATAGAGTCCGATGAACAGCATGACGACCAAGCCGACCGGAAAAGCGATCCACCACCAGATCCCGGCCACCACCGCGCTGTGCTGGTTCGCCCAGTAGATCAGCCCGCCAACGCTTGGCCGGTTGATGTCGGTGAAGCCGAGCACCGCCAGGGTGACCTCGAGGCCGATCGACCAGTTCATATTGTTGAGCGTGGTCGAGAATACGATCGGCAGCACGAACGGCAGGTGCTCTCGGGCCAGGATCTCACGCGTGTTCATGCCGGCGAACACGGCCGTCTGTGTGAACTCGCGGTTCCGGAGGCTCAGAGCCACCGACCGGATCAGGCGCGCGTCATACGACCAGCCGAGGAACGCCGTCAGTACCGCGAGGAGGACCCACGACATGTTGTCGCGCATGACGAAGTAAAAGAGCACGAGGATCGGGAAAAGCGGGATCACGATGAAGGTGTCGTTGATCGACATCAGTATCCGGTCTGTCCAACCGCCGCGGTAGCCCGCGAGAAGGCCGATCGACAGCGACAGCACTCGGCTGATGATCGCGACAAGGATGCCGAATGCGAGCGTGTTGCGGATCGAGTATGCAAGGAGCCAGAACAGGTCCTGGCCGCGCGACGTGGTGCCGAACCAGTGACCCGCTGACGGCGGTACGTCGAGGGGAGCGACGAACTGGTCGAGTGGGTGATACGGCGACACGAAGGACAGCAGCGCCATTGCGACAACGAAACCCGTGAGTACGATTCCCGCGAGGAAGTCGCCGTTGTGTCGCAGAAGATCTCTGATGACGACGAACATAGCTCAGCTCACCGTCACGCGAGGGTCAATCAGGGGATAGAGAAGGTCGATGACGAACACGGCGATCGAGACGCCAAGGATAGAGACGGTCGTGACGCCAAGCACGAGGCTATAGTCGCCGGCGTTCACCCCGTCAACCAGCAGCGAACCGATGCCCGGATAGCCGAACACGCGTTCGGTGATGAGCGCGCCCGAGAAGACGTGGCCGAGCGAGATTGCCAGGCCCGTGACCTGCGGCGCGACGGCGTTACGCATGATGTAGGAGGTCAGGATCCGGCGGCGGCTGACGCCGGCCAGTTCAGCATAGACGACGTAGTCCTCGGTGACGATGTTCGAGACGAGGCTGCGCATGCCGACAAACCAGCCGCCAAGCCCGACGAGAACCAGCGAGAGTAGCGGCAGCACCGAGTGGCGCGCCACCGACAGCGCGAAGTCGACGGTCCAGCCCTGGGCGAGATTCATCTGCGAACCGCCGGTGATCGGGAAGATCGGCCAGACGAAGCCGAAGACGATGAGCAGGAGGATCGCCGCGATGTAATAGGGCATCGGGTGGAGCGCCATCGCGAAGATCCCGAACGCCTTCAGCAGACGGTTCCGGCGGTAGTAGCCGGCAAGCCCGCCGAGCAGGTTGCCGATGCACCATGTCAAGACGGTGGCGACGCCGAGCAGCCCGACCGTCCACGGCGTCGCCCGGCCGATGAGCGTCGAGACCGGCGTCGGGAAGGCGGATAGCGATGGCCCAAAATCCGCGACGAGGACCCTACGCCAAAAATTGACGTACTGCTCGAAGGGCGTTCCGGTCAGTCCGTAGAGTTCACGCAGCGACTCGCGCATTGCCGCGACAGCTTCGGGCGCGGTATGGCCGAACGCAGTGGCAACCGAAACGGTATGTTCGATCGGATCGATCGGCGTCGCGTGCGTGATGAGATAGGCGAGGTTGACGCCGATGAACACGACAAGCAGGAACTGAAGAAACCGGTTGACGAAGTATCGTGCGTAGACACGCATGTATAGGGCCGTCCGTCCTCTCGCATCGGGACGGGCCGACGCCGTGGCGCCGGCCCGCTTCTGCTACCCGAGTCCGTTTAGTTTTTGGGTTTGATTTTCACAAACATGTAGCGGGAGTTTCCCCAGTTCGTGACGGGGTTTGCGTACGGATCATCTGCGGTTGGAAAACCGGTCCAGTAGGTCTCGTCGGCAACAGTAAACACGTTGTAGGACATCAGCGGGATGCTTGGCATCTCGCGGATCGCGAGCTTGACGAACTCCTTGCCCAGATCGATGCCCTTCGGATCGTCGAAATCGATCGTCCGGATCGTCTCGATCAGCTTGTCGAGCTCCGGGTGCGACCAGCGCTGCCAGTTGCGCGAGGGCTGCGGCTTGCCGGGCTCGGCGACGAACGCCGAGTGCCAGCTGTCCATGAAGAAGGACAGATCCTGATGGCCGCCCCACGTCTCAACGCTCCAGCTCAGGATGACGTCGAAGTCGCCCGCGGCACGTCGCGTCAGCAACGTGCCTTGCGCGACGTCGACACGGGCGTCGATGCCGAACTGGCGCCACGACTGCGCGATCATCGATCCGGCACGCGTCATGATCGGGCGGGCATCTCCTTCCACGACGACCCGGATCGTAAACGGCGTCCCGTCCGGCTTCAGCCATTGGTTGCCCTGCTTGCGGAAGCCCGCCCGCTCGAGCAGTTCGGTCGCAGCCGCCTGGTCCGGCTTCCACCACCCCGTGCCGAAGGCCCGGGCGACCTCCGCCGGATCGGATGGGATCTGGTTCCCCATCGACGGGCGCAGGCTGTCCGCGATCTGCTTGGCCATCGTCCGGTCGTAGGGCTTGATCTTGCGCTTGCCGGTATCGATCTCGAACCCGGCGAGCCAATCCTGCATCGGCTCGTGGTAGAATTCGGGATGGCGGCCGGTCGGCGGCACGTGGATCGGCGAGATCGTTGCGGCGCCGCGATACGAGGCCATCGCGACGGCCTTGATGTCGATCAGCAGAGTCAACGCCCAGCGCACGTCCCTGTTCTTGAACATATCGAGCTGGGTGTTGAAGATCGCCGCCGGCAGCGTCGGATCGGGATGCCCGAACGGGAAGCCCTTGAACCAGGCCTTCGAGGTCGGATTCTGCCGCGCGAGCGTGAACATGCCCTCTGGCGAGATGTCGTGGACGACGTCGAGTTCCTTGTTCATCTGCGCGATGACGCGCTTGTCCGGAGGGCCCGGATCGACATAGGCTAGATAGCGCGGAGCGGGCTGGCCGAAGCGGCCGAGCGAAGTCCGCTGCCAGTCTTCGCGACGCTGCCAGATATACCATTTTCCGTCGGGATCGTGGCTGTGGAGCACGTAGGCCGAAAGCGACACCGGCTTCTCGAAGGCAAACTTGTTCGGGTCGTCGACCTTCTCGAACACGTGCTTGGGCGCAATCCAGATCGCGTTCCAGCGCACGGTAAAAAGCGCATGAAAGCGCGAGTTGGGCTGCTTGAGTTTGAAGATCACGGTTTCAGCGTCGGGGGCGTCGACCGACGCGACCGAATTCGCAAGGGCGGCACTCCAGCGCATCCCCGGGGTCTTGATCATCATTTCGACCGTGAACTTCACGTCCGCGGACGAGAATTCGACGCCATCGCTCCAGAAAATCCCACGCCGGAGCTTAACTCGCATCTCGGTGAAATTGGCGTTGTAGGCCGGCTTTTCGGAGGCGAGCGAGTTGTCCCAGACGCCGTTGATGCCCTTGTCGGGGTCGATGTACCAGAGCGTGTCGAGGGCCGCCTGCTGCAGGCCGTTGGATTGACTGTTCGCGTTGATTGCCCAGATGTTGAACCATCCGGCGTTCTTGACCGTCCCTTCCGGGTTTTCGAGGATCAGAAGCTCTTTCCGGGGAATATCCCGGGGAAGTCCTTGAGATTGCGCCGGCGGCGTCACTCCCAAATGCAATGCTCCGGCCACAACACCGGCAGCAAGCCACACCATGGTGGATTTCATGCATTCCTCCCGAGATTTTTACGCTTCGCTTTACGCGCGCGTGCTTTTTCAACCGTCGGGTCGTCCTAGTCGCGAGCACGTGACGTCAACGGTCGAGTTTTATCCTATGAACCGACACTTGGGATGGCAACAGCAGACCCGGTTTGTACCGGAACATGCGATATGAATGAGCAGGTCACCGTCGTCGTCGCAAGCCTTTCCGCCGCTGACGACAGGGATCATCAACTTCAATTCGTGACTTTTGGTCGAACGCCTTGCCGAAGCATCCGATCATTGACTGGCGGTTATGCCGCCATCGACATAGACAATCTGTCCCGTTACGAACCCGGAAGCGGGCGAGGCAAAGAAGATCGCTGGGCCGACAACGTCTATGGGATTTGCAAGCCGGCCGAGGGGAATCCTCTCGACTAACATCCTGTGAAACTTTGGACTCTGCATGACGTGCCGGATCAGATCCGTGTACACGAACGTCGGTGCGATGCCATTGACCGTGATCCCGTAGGGTGCAAGTTCCATGGCATGCTGCTTGACCAGCATGACCAACCCTCCCTTTGTGGCGCAGTAGGCGGAATATCCACGCCCGCGGATCCCAAGTTGGGAACGAACTGAAAGGAGATGAATCTGCCTTCCGCCACGCTCGCCGGCGATCTGGTGCTTGGCGACCGATTGGGCAATGAACATCGCCGCTTTCAGGTTGGTCCGATAGACGGCGTCGAAGGCCTTCTCCGTCACTTCCGTCAGAACTTCCTCGATCTGGATACCAACACAGTTTACAAGAATATCGATGTGCCCGAGCCGGCGCGCGACCCATGCAACCGAACTGCGGATGTCAGATACCCGGTTTACGTCCATCTTGATGCCGAGCGCATCGTGGCCGGCTGCACGAAGCGAATGCGCGAGTTTCTCCGCCTTTGCCCGGTCACGGCCGGCAATGACGACGGTTGCCCCGCGCATGGCGAGTCCCCAGGCGATAGCCTCCCCGAGGCCGCCATAGCCGCCGGGCAGCAGAGCCACCTCGCCCGTCAGATCGAATATTCTGCGAAGTTCGCTCGCGAAATCGACCTTCGGTGTGATCCGCCGACGTGTCCCTGCCATTTTCCTGATTGCCATCTCCAGCCCTAGTCGAAGTGCAGTCCACCGTTGAGATCGAGTATCTCCCCGGTGACGAACCCACTCAATGGCGAAAGGAAGAAGCGCACGCAGTGAGCGAACTCCTCCGGCTCGCAGAAGCGACCGACAGGTATCTGCCGGAGCAGCGCCTGGCGCTGCGCTTCATCAAGTTGTTCGGTCACCATCGGCGTCCGGACATAGGCCGGCGCCACGCCGTTCACGGTCACGCCGTGCGCTGCACTTTCCCGCGCCAGCGAGAAGGTCAATGCCTGCAGAGCGCCTTTCGACGTCGTGTAGGCCGTTCCGGCCGTCAGCCCTCCCGACTTCATCGCAAGCGAGCAGGTATTGACGATTCGTCCGCAGCGACGTGCCTTCATTCCAGGCAGAGCGAGCCGTGACAGCCAGAAGGCGCCGTCGAGATTGATCGACATGACGCGACGCCATTCAGCGTGTGACGTCTCGGCCGCCTTGTTGTTGGAAAGGATGCCCGCGTTGTTCACAAGTACAGCGACAGGCCCGAGTTTTGTCTCGATCCCGGCGAAAGCCGCTTCGGCGGCGATCGGGTCTGACACGTCGAAGGCGAAGCCTCGGGCATTTCCGCCAAGCGAAGCCGCAAGCGCATCGACTCTTGCTGCATCGATATCGGCCATTGCGACGACATAACCTTCATCGACGAGCATCCGGGCACATGCGAGCCCCATCGTGCCGGCTGCCCCGGTGAGCAACGCCACCTGCCCGTCCCCAAATCCGATCATGCAACGGCCTCGGCCTGTCGCGTCATCTCGCTGCCGAGATACTGGCGTGCCCGGGGATCGCCGATCAGTGCGGGAAAGTCCCGGAACGACGCAACCGTACCGCCCGACACGAGAAGGAATCCGGCGCAGATTTCCCGCAGAATCTCGAGATGGTAGCGTGCGGTCGGATGAAGGCATATGACGACGAGACGGCCCTCGTCGCGCAGCCTGCGGAAGAAGTCGAGCATGAAGCCGATATAGCCGTCCTGCGTGTTGAACTGTGGCTCGTCGAACAGATGGACGAGCGGATAGTCGGACCCAGCCGGGTCGAGCATGAAGTTCGGCAGGCGCCGCGCGAATCTCCTCACCTGATAGGACTGATGGTAATGGACCGCGAGCCGGTCGCGTTCACGGTAGCGGACGCGGTGGATGTCCCGCCCGGCCACCAGCACCCGCCCGGCCGTCGGTCGATTGCTGCCGGTCATCATCTCGAACAGCGTCGTCTTGCCAGCCCCGTTCGGGCCGACGACACCGACGATCTGGCGTCCCGCAAGCGCAAGATCAACCGACAGCGAAAATGTCGTCGTACGCCGGAGAAATCCGCGCGAATAGGCCTTCTCCAGACTCTCGAGCTTTAGTAGCGGATCGGCCATATCAGGCTCCCAGCAATCGGCGTCGCAACGCCGGATTTTCGCGCAGCTGCGCCGTCGGACCTGACCAAACGATGCGCCCGAGATCGAGGATATAGGCGCGGTCGGCCACACTCAGTGCGGCCTCCGCGTTCTGCTCGACGACAAGCACGGAAATCCCTTCTTCCTTCAGATGCAGTATCGTCGACAGAACATCCTGCACGATCTTTGGTGCGAGCCCCTGGCTCGGTTCGTCGAACAGCACGAGTCCCGGCGATCCAAGGAGGGCACGTGCGATGGCGACCATCTGCATTTCGCCGCCGGAGAGATTCTCTGCTTCTCGTTCCATCAGGTATTCGAGCGGCGAGAATATTCCGCACACTTCCTTCACGGACCAGCCTCGGAAGCGCGTGCTCTTGCGGGCAATCGAAAGGTTCCGTGCGACGGTCAGCGTCGGGCAAAGGCGTCGATCATCCGGCACCCAGCCGACACCCGCTTGGGCGATACGGTGTGTTGGCCAAGCAGTCACATCAACCCCGTCGAAGCGGATACGACCGGCGCGCGGTTGCGTAAGGCCAAGGATCGAACGAAGCGTCGTTGTCTTACCGGCTCCGTTGGGTCCAAGCAGCGCAACGACCTCGCCCGTTCCGATCGATAGCGATACGTCGAACAACGCCTGCGTCTCTCCGTAGTAAGTCCGGATGTCGGCCAAATCGAGGATCATTGGAGCTTGCCAAGGTTGGAACGCCGGACCCAGTCGTTGGCGCGCAGTTCGCCGGGCGTTCCCTGCGCGATCACCTGCCCCCAGTGGATCACGGAAATCTCGTCGGCAAGTCCGAACAGGAACGGCATGTCGTGCTCGATCACGACGATCGTGAGCTGCCCCTTCAGCGTCCCGATCAGGCCGGCAAGGCGCGCCGTCCCGTCGCTGCCGAGGCCGGATGTAGGCTCGTCGAGAAAGAGAACCCGGGGTGCGGCCGCCAGCGCCACGCCGATCTCCAGCGCGCGGCGGTCGCCGTAGGAAAGGTTCTTGGCGCGGACGTCGCCCTTGCCCGCAAGGCCCACTCGCGCAAGTACCGCCTCGGCAGCATCGGCAAGCTTCGCATCCGAGGCGACGGCGCGCCGCGTCTCGAAACTGCGTGCGCGCATCTCGGGCAACGCCGTCATCACGTTGTCGCGCGCCGTGAAGTCGTTGAACAGGTTCATGATCTGGAACGATCGCGACACGCCCTTGCGCGCAATCAGATGGGGCGGCAATCCGGTGATGTCCTCGCCGTCGATCCGGACGCGCCCGCGCGTCGGGCGGTAGCGGCCGGTCAGCACGTTAAAGCACGTGGTCTTGCCAGCACCGTTCGGGCCCATGATTCCGTAGAGCTTCCCAGCACCGAAACTCAGCGTGACATTCTCCAGAACGGTCCGGTCGCCGAAGCGCATCTGCAAGTTCTCGGCTTCGAAAAGGACCATCGACTCAGCCCCCGAACAGCATGCGAAGGCGCGCAAGACCAGGCCTGCGGGCGCCGCCTTCGCGGCGCAGGTCCTGCCACCAGCCGGCGATTCCTTCGGGTTTGAAGAGGACGACGAGCATGAACAGCAGCCCGAACCAGAGCATCCAGGCCGTCGTGACGGCGCCGATCGCATCGCGCGCCAGCAGGAACAGGGCGGCCCCGATGACCGGCCCCCAGAAGCTGACTATGCCGCCGCCGATCAGCGTCATCATCACGACGTAGCCCGAGTAGTGCAGGCTCATCACGTCGGGGAACGCCGACGTCTGCGCCATCGCGAACAGCCCACCGGCCAGCCCCGAAAGCGCCGCCGAAAGCGCGAATACGGAGAACTTGTAGAGCCAGACATTGTAGCCGACGAACGCGGCGCGCGTTTCGTTCTGCTTCACCGCCTGCAGGATCCGGCCATAAGGCGAATTCACCAGGCGCCACAGCGCGACCAGGACGACTGCGAAGACCCCAAGCACGAAATAGTAGAGCGAGACGTTGTCGCGGAGATCGAACGAGACGATCCCGAAATCCGCAGGCGCGCGCTGGATGCGCAGGAGCCCGTCCTCCCCGCCCGTGATCGCGTGGGATTTTATCGCGACGACCCAGAAGACCTGTCCGAACGCGATCGTCATGAACGCGTAGTAGATCCCGCGCCGGTGCGAGATGAACGCCGCGACGACGAGACCGGCGAGTGCCGCCGCACCCGCCGCCGCCGCAAGGCACGGCCACAGCCCCGGCAACACGTTCTGCTGGAACAGGCCGAACGCATAGGCGCCGATCCCGAAATACGCGCCGTGCCCGAACGACGGCAATCCGGTGTATCCGAGCAGCAGGTTGAAGGAGAGCGCGTAGATCGCCCAGATGACGATCTCTATCCCGATATAGGGATAGAGCCCGACCTGGCCGATCCACAGCGGAAGGCTTGCCAGAACGCCCACGACTGCGAGCATGGCGGGCGTGACGAGCTGCGTTGCGTCGGATCCGTGGCGCGCCATCGTCATGCCTCGAGCAGGCTCTTCTTGCCCGACAGGCCGCGGGCACGGAACGTCACCACCGCAATCAGCAGGATGTACATCGACAGCAGCGACCACTCCGACGCGTAGGCCCCGCTCACACCGACGACCAGGCCGACGAGGATGCCCGCAGCGACCGCACCCCAGAAGCTGCCCACGCCGCCCAGCACGATGATCAGGAACGCCGGCACGACGGCGTCGACCCCCATGTGCGGGCGGATCCCCCAGATCGGCGCCACAATGATGCCCGCGAGCGCCGCCAGCAGCGTGCCGAACGCGAACACGTAGAGGCGCAGGCGGGTCAGATCGATGCCGAGGGCACGGACGATCTCGCTGTCGTGCGCGCCGGCCTTGATGATGGCGCCGTAAGGCGTGCGCTCGATGAACAGCCAGACCAGCCCGATCGCGCCGATGGAGAACGCAGCCGCGTAGAAGCGATAGGTCGACCAGATCAGGTCCCAGAAGATCATGCCGCCGCTGATCGACGGCGGCACCGGCAGGACGTAGTCCCGCGTACCCCAGACCAGCCGGATGAGCTCTTCGATGACCATCGCGGCACCGAAGGTCAGCAGCAATCCGTAGAGCGGATCCTTGCCGTAGGTACGGCGGACGCACAGTTCCAGCACCATGCCCGCCAGCGCCGTCAGCAGCGGGGCGACGACGAGGGCCGCGGCATAGCGCCAGGCGAGCGGCACGAGCAGCCATTCGCGGACCCACTCGACCGGCAGCGGCAGGCGCCCGGACACGACGACGAACGCCAGATAGGCCCCAAGCGCGAATAGCGACCCATGCGCGAGGTTGATCTGCTCCATCAATCCGACGACAAGCATGAAGCCGAGCGCGATCAGCGCGAACAGAAGTCCGAGCGTGATTCCGTTCAGGATGTGCGGCAGCAGATTCAACAAGACTGATTCCGTTGGGATGGGAACGGGCCCGGGCGCGCAGGCGTACCCGGGAACCGGACCTAGAGCTCGAACGTCGGAACCTGGTCGTAGGCCGCCAGCTTGCACTTTCCGGCCGCCGCCGTGTCGGTCGCCGCCTTGGCGTCGATCCAGCTGATGACCTCGTAGAGGTCGGTCGGATCCGACGGCTTGGCGTTCCGCCGCGCCAGATAGATCGTCTGCTGCATCTGGTGCGTGACCGGGTCCATGTAGGCGTCGAAATGCTGCATGCGGTCGGCGGCGGAGACTTTCAGCCCCTCCAGCTCCTTGATGACCTTGATGTTGTTGGTGCCGCCGGCCCGCTTGATCGCGCGCAGGAGCTCGCGCGTCGCCATGTAGCCGTTGTACGAGACGTTGCCCGGAACCGGGATCGGTCCGCCCGCATTTGCGGCCTGCCATTTCCTGACGAAATCGGCCACGCCCGGCAGCGGCAGCTTGTGGTACCAGGTCGTGCCGAAGACGCCGAACAGGCTGTCCGCTCCGGCGCCCCAGACGTCCGGCCAGTCCTGCTGGTTGTTGATCCAGGCGGGCTTGCCGTCGAGCTTGAGCTGGGCGACCTGGGTGCGCAGCGCCTTGATGTCGTCGCCGCCGATCGCCGCCGCGACCACGTCGGGCTTCGCCTGCTGGATCTTGAGAAGATAGGCCGTGAAGTCGCGCGTGTTCTGCGGCACCAGCAGGTTGTCGACGATCCTGCCGCCCGCCGCCTCGACCAGCGCCTTCGTCGCGTTCGAAGTCGAATGGCCCCAGACATAGTCGTTGGTCAGCAGCATCCAGCTCTTGCCGACCGAGTTGATGGCGGCCTGGACGGTCGCGGTCGCGAAATTGCTGCCGTTGCCGTCCCAGACGAACTTGACGCGGTTGCAGTTCTCGCCCGCCTCGCTGGGCGCGCTGGAGTTCGTATTGAGATAGATCGTGCCGTACTTCGCCGCGACCTGCGTGATCGCGTTGGCGACGCCCGAATGGACCGCACCGACGAGGAAGCCGCATTCGTCGCGCGTGATGAAGCGTTCTGCGATGCGGCTGCCGGTCGCGGGGTTCGTCTCCGTATCGGCCGTGATCCACTCAATCTTCCGGCCGAGCACGCCGCCCTTCGCGTTGAACTCGTCGATCGCCATGCGGCAGCCCCGCAGATCGTCCTGCCCGCTGTCGCCGTACTGGCCGCTGGCATCGCAGGTGAAGCCGATCTTGATCGGCTTCTTCTGACCCTGCGCAAGCACGCGCGTATGCGTCCATGGGCCGAAGAACGTGCCGGTTCCGGCCAATGCGGCCGCCATAGCGCTTCCCTTCAGAAGCCGACGCCGCGAAACTTTCGTATCCTTGATCATGCGTTCCTCCTGTCGTGTCGCGGCATTCGCCGCATTTTCCGGATCTCGGCCGGAAGGGCCGTGGATCACGGCTTCCGAATCTTCACGCCGGTGATTTTCTCCTGCGCCTCGATCAGCGAAGGGACGAACTTGGAAGCGAAGCCGAGCGCCGAGGCCTGCACGAACGCCTGATGCACCGCCTCGCCCATCGTGCTGGGCAGATTCAGCGCCTCGGTCATGTGTGTGTAGTAGCGCAGGTCCTTCTGCGCGAGACCGAGACCGAACTGGAGACCGCCATAGTCGCCCGCCAGCGCCTTCGGCACGATCAGCTGGAAGATGCCGCTGTTTGCGCCGCCGCCGGCCACGACCTTGGCGAAGTTCTCGAGATCGACGCCGGACCGCGCGCCGGCGACAAGCGCCTCGGCGATCAGCGCTGCGTGCCCCATCGCGATGAAGTTGTAGATCAGCTTGGTCTTGTGCCCGGCGCCGGGGCCGCCGACATGGAAGATGTTCTCGCAGAACGTCGCAAGCGCCGGGCGGATGGCTTCGAACGTCGCGGCATCGGCGCCGACCATCGTGTTGAGTTTGCCCTCTTCCGCTTCCTTCGGCGTGCGTGCCAGCGGCGCATCGGCATACGCGACGCCCGCCTCGGCGAACGCTTCGCCGATCTTCCCGGAAGATTCGGCTTCGCTCGTCGAGCAATCGACCACGATAAGGCCCTTGCGTGCCGCCGACAGGAGACCGTCGGCGCCGTAGACGATCGCCTCGACCTGAGGCGAACCCGTGACGCACAGGAAGACGATGTCGCTTCTGGTCGCGACGTCCGCGGGGTTGCGTCCCTCGACAGCGCCGCGCTTCACGAGATCCTCGACAGGCGCGCGGTTCCGGTTGCCGAGAACGACGGTCGCGAACCCCTTCCCGACGAGGTTCTTCGCCATTCCGTGACCCATCATGCCGACGCCGATGAAACCGATCCGTGCTGTCTGCGCCACGTTTCCTCGCTTGGAATTATTATTCTATTGAGTTTCACAAATAGAATACATATTCTATCCGGACTGTAAAGTCGAATTTTCGTTCCACCTGTGCCAAGAGCAGCGGATGCCTGCACTCCAGTCCTACGAAGATCTGCGCGGCCGGATCGCGCGCCGCCACCCCGAGCTTTCCGACCGCCTGCGGCGGATCGGCGAGTTCGCCATCCAGCACCCGAACGAGATCGCGCTCGACACGGTCGCCACGCTCGCCGAGAAAATCGGCGTCCAGCCGTCGAGCATCATCCGCTTCGCGAACAGCTTCGGGTTCGACGGCTTCAGCGAGATGCAGCAGGTCTTCCGCTCCCGGCTGGTCGCCGATGCCGCGCCCAGTTATCGCGAGCGGATCGCGTCGATGCCGTCCGGCGGGCGCAGCCGCGGCAACGCCCAGGCCGGCGCGCCCGACTCCGTCCTCGACCAGTTCGTCGCCGACGATATCGGCGCGCTGGAAGAGTTGCGCGCCGGCGCTCCGGCGCGCGACCTGCAGCGCGCCGTGGCCCTGCTCGACAAGGCGAAGACCATCCACCTGCTCGGCCAAGGCCGCTCCTTCCCGGTCGCGTTCTATCTGCAGTACGCGCTCGCCCGGCTGGATCTGCGCGCGTTCCTGGTCGACAGCATCGCCGGCACGGCCATCCGGCACGCGCGCATGGCGTCCCGCGATGATGTTTTGGTCGCCGTGAGTTTCAAGGACTACTCGCCCGACGTCGTGACCGCCGTCGAACAGGCCGCCGCGCGCAAAGTGCCGGTCATCGCGCTCACCGACAGCCCGCTTTCGCCGCTGGCGCAGTACGCGACCGTCTGTTTTGAGATCGCGGAACGGCGCGACCGCCCGTTCCGTTCGCTCGTGGCGCCGATGTGCCTGGCCGAAAGCCTCGTCGTGTCGCTCGGCCACCGGCTCGCCGCACAGCAATCCTGAGAGTCCGCATGCCCCTTCCGCCCGACCAACGCCCGCTCGATTTCGTGGCACTCGGCCGCGCTGCCGTCGATCTCTACGGCGAGCAGATCGGCGGCCCGCTCGAGGACATGGCGAGTTTCGCGAAGTATCTGGGCGGCTGCCCCGCGAACATCTCGGTGGGTGCCGCACGTCTCGGCCTCAGGCCCGCCATGATCGCGCGGGTCGGCGACGAGCACATGGGCCGCTTCGTGCGCGAAACGCTCCGTGCCGAAGGCGTCGACGTCAGCCATGTCCGGACCGATCCGCATCGGCTGACCGCCCTCGTCCTGCTCGGAATCCGCGACCAAACCACGTTTCCGCTGATCTTCTACCGCGAGAACTGCGCGGACATGGCCGTGTCGCCCGAGGATTTCGACGCCGACTTCATCGCTTCGGCGCGCGCACTTCTGGTGACGGGCACGCACTTTTCCACCCAGCATGTCGACCGCACAAGCCGCCACGCGATCGCGCTCGCGCGCGCCGCCGGAACCGGGGTCGTCCTCGACATCGATTACCGGCCCGTCCTCTGGGGCCTTACCGGACACGGACTCGGCGAGGAGCGCTTCATCGCTTCCGACAAGGTCTCGGAACATCTTCAGGGTATTGCGCCGCTCTGCGACCTGATCGTCGGGACCGAAGAGGAGATCCACATCGCCGGCGGCAGCACCGATACCTTTGCCGCCCTCCGCCGGCTGCGCGCGGTTACCGGTGCCACCCTCGTCGTCAAGCGCGGCGGGCACGGCTGCACGATCTTCACCGGCGAGATTCCGGGAACCTTCGCCGAAGCGATCGATTGCCCGGGCTTCAGGGTCGAGGTGTTCAACGTCCTCGGCGCCGGCGACGGGTTCATGGCCGGCCTGCTGCGCGGCTGGCTTCGCGGCGAGACGTGGCGCATGTCCGCGACCTTCGCGAACGCGTGCGGCGCGCTCGTCGTGTCGCGACACGGCTGCGCGCCGGCGATGCCGAGCTGGTTCGAGATGGAAAGCCTGCTCGCGCGCGCCGGACGGCTGCACCGGCTCGACACCGATCCGGAGATCATTCGTCTCCATCGCACCACGACAGGGCGCGCGCCGCGCCCGCTGGTCACGGCGCTGGCCTTCGACCACCGGCGCCAGTTCGAGGACCTCGCCGCCCGGCACGGCAAGGATGCCTCCGCGATCGAGACTTTCAAGGGTCTGATCGCCGAAGCCGCGCTTTCCGTCGGCGACGTCGCCGGTGCCGGCGCCATCGTCGACGACCGCTTCGGCCGTACCGCCCTTCACCGGCTCGGCGACGGGCGACGATGGATCGCGCGCCCGGTCGAGCTGCCCGGCTCGTGCCCGCTTATCTTCGAGGCGGGGGACGACCTGGCCGCACTCCTTCGCACCTGGCCGGCCGGCCATGTCGCCAAGGTCCTTGTCGCGTACCGCGCGGACGACCCGCCCGACCTGCGACACGCGCAGGAAGCGAAGCTGCTGTCGCTCCAGGCCCTTTGCCAGGCCTCGGGGCACGAGTGGCTGCTGGAGGTCATCCCCGCCGGCGCGTCCGAAGGCGGGGCGGACCGGCTCGTCGCCGACGCCGTGCGGCGCCTCTACGAAGCGGGCCTCGAGCCCGACTGGTGGAAGCTTCCGCCGATGGGCACGCAGGCCGCATGGCGGGACGTCGCCGACATCGTGCGCGACAGCGACTTCCATTGCCGCGGCATCGTCATTCTCGGCCTCGATTCCAACGAGGACGATCTGGCATCCGCCTTCGCCGCGGCCCGGGGCGAATCGCTGGTGAAGGGGTTCGCCGTCGGACGGCATATTTTCTGGGCGACGGCCGAAGCCTGGTTCGCGGGCCGGACGGACGACCGGCAGGCCGTATCCGAGATTGCCGCCCGCTATCGCCGCGTGATCGGATTGTGGAACGCAGCCGGCACCGCCGTTCCGGCCCTGGCGGCGGGCGGCGCCCGGTAGCGGCGTTTCGGACGAAATCCCGGAGGAACCAGATGTCGGCACCCGATTTTTCCGTCTCCGGCAAGCATGTCCTCATAAGCGGCGGGGCCGGTGGCATCGGGACCGCGTTCGCGCGCGCGTTCCGCAGCGCCGGCGCGCACGTCACGATCGCGGACATCAAGCCGCCCGCGACGGACGAGGGCTTCGCCTTCAGGCCGCTCGACGTGCGCAGCGACGAGGCGGTGAAGGCGATCGCCGCCGGCACGAAAAGGCTCGATGTCCTGATCCATTGCGCCGGACGCCTGCTGCGCCACGAAGAGCACAAGCCGGAAGTCTTCATGGACGTCGTCGACATCCATCTCGGCGGCAACATGCGCTTGGCGAGCGCGTTCCGCCCACATCTTGCGACGACGAAAGGCTGCATCATCAATATCGGATCGATGTACTCGTATTTCGGCGCCTCGATGATCCCCGGCTACGCCGCCGCGAAGACGGCCGTCGTCGGGCTGACGAAGTCGCTCGCCCTCGCCTATGTCGAAGACGGCATCCGCGTGAATGCGATAGCACCCGGCTGGATCCGGACCGAAATCAGCCGGATCGGGCGCGAAAATCCGCCCTTCAACGACAAGGTCCTCGCCCGCCTGCCGACGCACCGTTGGTCCGAGCCCGAAGAACTCGCCGGAACCGCCGTCTTCCTCGCATCGCCGGCCGCAGCACTCATCAACGGCGCGACGATCCCGGTCGATGGCGGATATGTTGCAGCTTGAGAAAGGACGAGTGCACGAGGACACGAACCCGCGACCGCCAGTCCCCCGACTTCTGTTTATTCAATGATTTCAATGGCAGTTTCCATAGTTTCCGGCAATGAAGGGAAATGAATGGAAACCAAGGGCAAAGAGCGCATGCCGATGCGCAGGAGTTGCCTTGCGTCGGTACGTCGGCGGCAAGCAGGCCGACATTCTTCAGAGACAGCCTTGCACTCGGCCGACCTTCGCCGAGATGACAATTCCTTTAGCGGCTGCGCGGTGACGGGCGGCACCAACTCGGTGCTACGACGGTCCGTGACCATAGAGGGGACGTGCCGATCAGATTGACGCCGCTCGCAATCGCCAGTTCCACCGTGGCGATGGCGGCTAATTCGTCGAGGCAGGCATAGAGAGCGCCGAGCGGGGTACCTACAAATCCAGCGGTCGACACCTTCATCCCTGCGCGACCGAGCGCGCGCCGTGTAGCAATCATATTGTCGCTGTCACACCGGCGTCAGTACTGCGGAAAAACTCGAACAGCTTCATGATCTCGATCACATTTTCGAGCGTACCCTTCGTTATCTGACGACTTTCCAAGATAGCATCGCACAGATGCAGTATCTCCGGCACATAGCCGAGGAAGAACATATTGTTGTTATAGAGTTGGCCAAGCGAATTTTCCGGCTCCCAGTGCAGCGGCGCGTTGGCTTCCGGCTGGATGAAACTCGCGGCCCGCCCATAGGTCGGCAGGTCGGCGCGGCGGTAGTATGTCAGGCGCGTGCCGTTATCGACGACCGCATTCGCGTTCTCTCCGATGACCTCGACACGCTCGAATGGGCTCGAGCCGGATGAACCTGCGGCAAAGTGAGCGGTGCCTATAGCTCCGCTCGCAAAGCGCATCGAAAGGACGCAACCGCCATTGTGTGATTCCCACTCGTAAGTTGCCCTCGAGATCGGACCGGCAAGGAAATTCAAGATCGCCGCCGGATGGTAGATGTGATCGAGAAAGCTCTCCATTGCGACAAGGTCGCCGCGGCGGCTGGGTGCCGGAAGAGCCTGCGGGTAGCGCAGATAGAGCGACGAAAGGCGTCCGAACTCCGGGGACGCAGCGATCTCGCCAAGCTTCTCGATAGCCGGAAAAAAGATCTTCTTAAGCCCTGTCATGACCTGGCGGCCCGCCGCCTTGCTGCGCACCGAAAGGTCCCGAACCTCTTCGAGGCTCGCCGCAGTCGGCTTTTCCATCCAGACATGCGCGCCCGCGGCCAGAACGTCCTTCGCGATGTCGGTGGCCTGCACGCGGCCGTCCGGGTGGTACGACGTCACGATGAAAACGAGGTCGGGCCTCTCCCGCTCTAGCATCTCGCGATGGTCGGAATACGCACGTTCGCCGCCAAACAGCCTTGCGTAGGCTTGAGCCCGATCGAGCGCGATATCCGAGACCGCGGCGAGATCCACCGGCGCATAGCGCAACGCCGGATAGACGTTGCGGAACGAATGGCCACCGGCACCCACGAAGCATGCTTTCAGCCGGCGCGTGTACTCGAACTGGTACTTGATTTGGCGGACATGGTGCGTGCGGTCAAGCATGTTCAACCTTTCAAAGCGCCCTGCGTCAGGCCTTCGGTAAAGCGGCGCTGGGTCAGCATGTAGAGGACGACGACGGGAAGGAACGAGACGACCGTTCCAGAAAAAACAAGCCGGTGTTCGGTAGAATAAGTGCTGGCGAACCGAACCAGCCCCAGCGGCAGCGTCTGGGACTCTGGCGAGATCAGCACGACGAGCGGAAGGAAGAAGTCGTTCCAGGTCGACAGCGCGCTGATCACGACAAGTGCGAGGATCGCCGGCTTGGCGACGGGCAGCAGGATCCGCAGCAGGATCGTCGCGTGGCCGGCGCCGTCGATCTTCGCGGCCTCGATGAGTTCGTCCGGGATGCCCCGGAAAAAACTGCGCATCATGAAGATGCCGAACGGGATGCCATTTCCGACCTGCGCCAGACTGATCCCTGCCAGCGTGTTCAGCAGACCGAGCGCCGACAGGACCTTGTAGAGCGGAATGACGATCGCCTGAATCGGAACCGTCAGGCCGAGCAGCACGACGTAGAAGATCGCCTCGCCTCCCGGCACCTGCATCTTGGCGAACGCATAGCCCGCCGGCGCACAGACGGCGAGCGTGAGGCCGACGACGAGAGCGACGTTGACGAGGCTGTTGACGACGAGTTCGCCGAACCCGCCGATATTCCAAGCGTCGAGATAGTTCTCGAACAGCAGTCGATCCGGCATCGAAAACGGGGCGGCGACGGCGATCTCCATCTCGGATTTCAGGCTCGACAGCAGCAGCCATACGAACGGGGCGAGCACGAAGAAAAGCGGCACCGAAAGCCCCGCCGCCAGCGGCCATTCGCGGACGCGGCGTGCGCTCATCGCAGCGACTCCCGCCACCGGTTGAAGGCGACGGTGATCGCCATCGCAAGCGCGCACAGGACAACGCACAGTGCGGCCGCCCTACCCTGTTCCTGGAACTGGAACGCCAGCTTGACGATGTAGGTGGTCAGCAGTTCACTGCGGTAAAATGGCCCACCCTGCGTCATCACCCAGATCGTGGCGAATCCCTTGAGGCCGTTGATCAGCGCCAGCGACACGACGAAAGTCATCACTTCGCGCAGGCCGGGAATTGTCACGTGCCGGAAGCGCTGCCACACGCCGGCACCGTCGATTTCGGCCGCCTCGTAGAGCGAATTGTCGATGTTCTGCAGCCCGGCGACGAACAGCAGCATGTAGATGCCGAATCCCTGCCAGGAGCTGGCAACATTCACGCTGAAGATCACAAGCGCGGGATCGGACAGCCAGCCAAGCTTCAGCATGCCAAGGCCAAATGCGTCGAGCGCGCCGTTGAGCAGGCCGAAATACGGGTCGTAGATCTTTGCCCAGATCACGCCGACAACCGCCAGAGACACGACGTGCGGCAGGAAGAAGGCTGTCCGGAAGAAGACGTGCGTTCGCGCCAAGCTGGCTATCGCCACGGCGAAGGCAAGACCCGCCCCGCCGGCCAGAACCACATGCAGCACGAGCCACTGGGCGGTCTGCAGCAGGACGCGGCCGACGGTCGCGTCCGCAGCGAGAGCGCCGAAATTGGCAAGCCCGACGAAATTGGCCTGGCTGTTCAGGCCGGTCGCATCCGTCGCGCTCAGTCGCAACGTATCGAGAGCGGGAAAAAGCGTGAACAGGCCGTAGATCAGGAGCGCCGGCCCGATGAACAAGATCGACGAAACGGCGTCCGCCTTTGTGCCTGTCGTGGTTCGCATCAACGCCTCGTAACGCAAGCACCGTCGCCCGACGCCCGCGACTGGCGGGCGTCGGTGCGCCGATCAGGGCCGTGCCGCACGCTCGGCCTGGACCTGGATGCCGGCCATCGCATCCTTTGCATTGACCTGGCCTCCGACCAGTCCGGTGATCGCCTGCAGGTAGGCCTCGACGACATTTCCGGGGATATAGACACTGGGATTGTATCCCACGCCCTTGTTTGCGGAATCAAAGATTGTCTTGAGGATCGGGGTCGATGGCTGCAATCCGGGCAGCGCCTGCGGGAAGACCATCCAGTTGCTCGCATGCGTCGCACGTTTGACCATCACCTCCTGCGAGACGATGTAGTCGATCCAGCGCAGCGCAAGATCCGTCTGCTTGGACTTGGCCGAGACCATCCAGCTCCAGCCAACGCCACCAGTCGGCAGGGACTCGCCCTGGCCCGGATCCACCGGCAAGGGCATGAATCCGGCTTTGTCGAGATCGTAGCCGGCACGTCGTGCATTCGACGTGAACCACGGACCCGCGAACATGAATGCGGCCCGCTTGGTGAAGAACAGACGCGCTGCGGCATCGAGATCGAGGGCCACCATGTCCTTGGCCAGCGCCCCGCGTTCAACCAGATCGATGACGCGCTGCGCCGACGCGACGATCGCCGGATCCGTCCACGGACGTTTGCCTGCGACGACCTCGCCGACCTTGTCGCGCCCGGCCGTCACCTGCATGAGATTGCCGAACAGGTGCCCACCGCTGGCATTGTTGCGCGGGCCGACGACGAGCGGCTGCAATCCCGCCTTGCGGGCTTCGTCGAACAGCGCGAGGAGCTGGGCGTAGGTCTGCGGGACCTGCCAGCCTTTCTGGGTCATCACGTCCTTGTGATACCAGAGCCCGATCACATCGAGACCGTCGGGGAATTCGTAGATTTCGCCATCGAACTGGCGCTTGAGCTCGGCATAGAGCCACGGATGGAGACGATCCTTCCAGCCGCGCTTCTCGTAGGCCGCACCGAGCGGCTGGACGAGCTTTGCGTTTGCCACGACGCCAACACGCCCGATGCCCGAATTCGTCAGGAGCACGTCGGGCCCGGCATCCGACTGGATCGCCGCCTGGACTGCGCCGTTCGAAATCGTACCGGTCGGCTGCATGTACTGCACCGTCACGCCCGGATTGCGCTTCTCGAAATCGGCCTTGATCTCATTCCACAGCTTCGCGATCTCGGGATCGTTGAGCTGCTCGGGGCCCCACATGCGTAGGGTCTGAGCGGCGGCCGCCTCTGCTAGGAAGAGCACCATCGCCGCGGCCAGCAACCCGCTTGCAGCGGCTCGCGCCGCCGTCATGAATTTCAACATCGTTCCCTCCCGTTTTTGTCTTGTTTTCGTGCGTCCTGCGGTGCGCGTCAGTCGACCCCGGCCTCGTGCATGACGATCCGCCGCTCGCCAGTCGGATAGCCGACGACCATCTTCGCCGTGCAGGTGCCGACGTTGCGCGCATCGTGCGGCACGTTGCTGGGGATGTAGATGACGTCGCCCGGCTTGAGGCGGACCGATTCGGCTCCCACCGAATGCTCGAGCTCGCCCTCGATCAGGTAAAGGACCTCGTCGCTGTTCGGATGATGGTGCTTCGGGTTCTTGCGGCCGGCTTCGATCTCGACATAGCCGAACGTGATGCCGGTGGTCGGAAAGGCTTCGCGGTTGACGAGCCACTGGATCGAACCCCAGTCGGCGATCATCGCTTTGTCGCGGGCGACCTTGCTGGTGTGCTGCTGGGTCGCGGGGATTTCGGCGTTCGGCATCTGCGTCTCCTGTCGGGTGCCCGGTCAGCCGGGCGTGTTGAGGCTTGCGGATCGGATCGAAGGTCCGGCTTCGGCAGCCTTCGTCTCGCCGAGGGCGGCGAGAACGGCGCCGCGCACGTCGGCAATGTGCTCGCGCATCAGCGCTGCGGCACCGGCCGCATCGCCGGCGCGGAAAGCGACCAGGATCTGGTCGCGCTCCCATGCAGCACGCTCGGCGAATGTCGCGTCGTGGTTCGCGAGCACCCTGCAGAGCTGGACCTGCAGCTTCAGGCGGGCAAGCGATTCGACCAGCGCGTGGTTCCCGGAGAGTTCGGCGATGCGCTCGTGAAATGCGCGGTCGTGCGTCGCATAGGCTGCCATGTCGTTCTCGGCGAGTGCCGCGACACTCAGATCGAGGGTCCGCTCGAACCAGGCGATGTCCTCGGCGGACAGACGCGGCACGGCAAGGCGGACGGCAAAAGCTTCGAGCTCCTGGCGCAGGTCGTAGAGATCCTTGACCTCGCGGAATGTCAGGACGCGGACATAGCAGCCTCGATAGGGGCGGATCTCGACGAGTCCGTCTTTGGCAAGCGATCCGATCGCTTCGCGGAAGGGCGTGCGGCTCGAAGCGAGCCGCGCGATCAGCAGCTTCTCGTCGATCAGCGCGCCGGCCTCGAGCTCGCCCGACATGATCAGCCGGACGATTTCGTCATAGGTTCGCTCGCGCAACGTCTGGTGCCGGTCGTCTTTCATGTCGCTTTCGCCTCGGGATCGCAGGTTTCCAACGATCCATCTTACGATATGCAATATACTTTAAAAATTAAATATGCAATATATTTTGAAAGAAACTGAATGTTGGGGAGGCAGAAATGAAGGTTTATGTCGTTGGAACCTGCGATACGAAGGCTCAGGAGCTTTTCTTTGCCAAATCGGCGATCGAGGCGGCCGGAGTCCCGGCAGTCCTCGTCGACGTGGGAACGAAGGGTGCGGGTCCCCATGCCGACATCAGCGCCTCGGAAGTCGCGGCCTTCCATCCCGAGGGCATTCAAGCCGTCCTCGGCCTGGACGACCGCGGCACCGCCGTCGCGGCAATGGGCACCGCCCTCGCCCGCTTCCTGAAAAGCCGCTCCGACATCGGCGCCGTTCTGGGTCTCGGCGGAACCGGAAATACCACGCTTGTCACGGGCGCCATGCGCGGCCTCCCGGTCGGCACTCCCAAATTTATGGTCTCCACCGTCGCGTCGGGCAACACCGCTCCCTATGTCGGGCCGACCGATCTCGCGATGATGTACTCGGTCGTGGACATCGCGGGCCTCAACGCGATCAGCGCGCGCGTCATCGCGAATGCAGCGCACGCGGCTGCAGGCATGGCCAAATTCGCGCGCCCGCATGTACAGGGCACCAAGCCAGGGCTCGGCATGACGATGTTCGGCGTGACGACGACATGCGTGACACAGCTACGCATCCTGCTCGGCCCGACCCACGAGTGCTATGTGTTCCACGCGACCGGCACGGGCGGACAGTCGATGGAGAAACTCGCCGAATCCGGATTCGTCGAAGGTCTTATCGACGTGACGACGACGGAGGTGCCCGACTTCCTCTATGGCGGTGTGTTTCCGTGTACGTCGGACAGGTTCGGTGCGGTCGCGCGCACCCGACTGCCCTATGTCGGATCCGTCGGCGCCGTCGACATGGTCAACTGGGGAGCCATGGACACGGTGCCGGCACGATTCCGCGATCGCAGGCTTTACGTCCACAACCCGAGCGTCACGCTGATGCGCACCACACCGGACGAGAACCGCGAGATCGGCACATGGATCGCGGAGCGGCTCAACCGCTGCGACGGCAAAGTGCGCTTCCTGCTGCCACTCGGCGGCGTGTCGGCGATCGATGCGCCCGGCAAGCCCTTCCACGATCCGGACGCGGATGCCGCACTGTTTGCCACGATCGAAGCAACGCTCGTGCAGACGAGTTCGCGCCGGCTCGTAAAGCTGCCGCATCACATCAACGATCCCGCTTTCGCTGCCGCCCTCGTCGAAAACTATCGGTCGATCGCGGCATAGCCGCAACTCAGGACAAGGAGAATACACGTGCCGCGTATCGAACGGACTGCCGTGCTGGAACGGCTGCGGAGCATGATCGCCAGGCGTCAGCCAATCATCGGTGGAGGCGCGGGGACCGGCCTGTCGGCCAAGTGCGAAGAGGCCGGCGGAATCGACCTCATCGTCATCTACAACTCCGGCCGCTACCGCATGGCGGGACGCGGGTCGCTCGCCGGCCTGCTCGCCTATGGCAACGCCAACGAGATCGTCGTCGACATGGCGCGCGAGGTCCTGCCGGTCGTCCGCCATACGCCCGTCCTCGCCGGCGTCAACGGGACGGACCCGTTCGTATCGATGGACGTCTTTCTCGAAGACCTGAAGCGGATGGGTTTTTCGGGCGTGCAGAATTTCCCGACCGTCGGACTCATCGACGGCCTGTTCCGTACCAATCTCGAGGAAACCGGAATGGGCTATGGCCTTGAGATCGACATGATCGCCAAAGCCAACGCACTCGACCTGCTGACCACGCCATATGTTTTCTCGGCCGACGACGCCGTCGCGATGACCAGAGCCGGTGCCGACGTGCTTGTCTGCCATTTTGGCCTGACGACGGGCGGAGCCATCGGTGCAGGTACTGCGCGCACGCTAGATGACTGCGTGCGGGCGATGGAAGACTGGACCGAAGCCGCCCTGCGCGTTCGCAAGGACATCATCGTGCTCTGCCATGGCGGTCCGGTGGCCGAACCTGCCGACGCACACTACGTCCTGTCAAAGGCGGCGCATTGCCACGGGTTCTATGGCGCAAGCTCGATGGAACGGTTGCCGACCGAGCGTGCGATCCGGGAACAGACAAAAGCTTTCAAGGATCTGGCCAAGCCGGGCTGAGACAAGCTTCTAAAACGGAAGATACAGCGGACTGACGCTGACCAAAGGATCAGTAATCCCTTGGTCGCCCGAACGACAAAGCCCGCCGATCGGAGTTCCGATCGGCGGGTTTCTATTTTTGATATGAGCGAGAGATTTCGAACCTGCGCCCCCAGTCCCTCAGACTTTCGGTTATTCAATGATTTCAATGTTAGAGCCTGATTTTACAAAATTGAATCGCAAGGGGATTCCCAAGCGTCGCGAACTCTGATTCAAGCTAAGGACTGGATCGGAGGCCAGCATGGATGAGCCGAGCCTATTCGCTTGATCTTCGGGAGCGCGTGGTACGAGCGGTGTCGCGGGGCGGGTCGTGCCGCACGGTGGCGGCGACGTTCGGGGTGAGCGTGGCGAGCGTGGTGCGCTGGGCGCAGCGGCACCGGGCGACGGGCAGCCCGGCGGCGCGTCGGCCGGGCGGGAGCAAGCCGCGAGTGCTGGTGGGGCAGCGGGAGTGGCTGCTGGCGCGGATCGCGGA
>JAEUKY010000241.1 GCA_016794005.1 Rhodospirillales bacterium | reverse complement strand
ACAGGAACTTGCCCTCCTCGTCGAGAAAGACGCCCGGCATCCAGTCGAGCGGCGCGCCCGCGTGCGGACAGACGTTGGCGTAGCCGTAGACGCGTCCGCCCTTGCGCACGACGAAGACGGAGCGCCTCGCCGCATCCTCGCAGCACACGAAGCCGAGCGCGCCGGGGTCCGCCAGCTCGTCGAGGCGGCAGAGCACGCTCACGCAGGCACGCCGATGCGCTTGCAGATCGCCTTCCATTCCGCCGGCGCCACCGGCTGGACGGACAGGCGCGAATATTTGAGCAGCGCCATGCCGGCGAGCTCGGGCAGCGTCTTGATCTCGGCGAGCGTCAGCGGTTTCGCGGCTTCCTTCAGCGGCGCCACGTCGACCATGAACCAGGCACCCTTCTCGGCGGACGTGTCGGGATAGGCCTCGCGTACGATTTCCATCGTGCCGACGATCTCCTTGCCGATGTTCGAATGGTAGAAGAACGCGCGGTCGCCCTTTTTCATCGCCTGCAGGTTGAGCTTGGCCGTGTGGTTGCGCACGCCGTCCCACTTGCCGCGCCCGTCGGCGACCAGCTTCGACCAGGGATAGACGTCGGGTTCGCTCTTCAGCAGCCAGTATTTCATCGGTCTATTCGTCCTTCAGCGGCCGTGCCAGCAGCGATGCGATCGCGGCCGCGACGTCGGCGTTCGCGTGCAGGATCTCCTCGACCGTGCGGCAGATCGGCATGTCCACGCCCAGCTTGCGCGCGAGGTCGCCGACGGACGATGCGCCCTCCACGCCCTCGACCACGGCATGGCGCAGGCCCAGTTCCGGATCGTCGAGTGCGGCAAGCCGCGTCATGCCGCCGCCGATGGCGATCCCCAGACGCATGTTGCGCGACTGGTCGTTGTTGCAGGTCAGCGCCAGATCGCCGAGACCGGTGAGGCCCATCAGCGTTTCGGCCCGGCCGCCCTTGGCGATGCCGAGGCGGACCATTTCGGCAAGCCCGCGCGTCATCAGGGCCGCACGCGCGTTGTCGCCGAGCTTGCGCCCCTCGACGATGCCGCAGGCCAGCGCCACGACGTTCTTGACCGCTCCGCCGATCTGCGCGCCCGCCACGTCGTCCGAGCGGTAGATGCGGAAGCCCGGCACGGCGCAGGCGGCGGCGAGGGCGGCACCCAGGCCCACATCGGCGCAGGCGAGCGTCACGGCCGTCGGCTTTCCCTCGGCCACTTCGCGCGCGAAGGTCGGGCCGGACAGGATCGCGACCGGATTGCCCGGGACGATCTGTGCCGCCACCTCGCTCATCAGCAGGCCGCTCACGGCCTCGATGCCCTTGCTGGCGATGGCGATGGGCGCACCCGGCGGCAGCGCCTGCTCGGCGAGTGCGAGCGTCACGCGCAGGTACTGCGCCGGCGTGGCCCAGACCAGCAGGTCCTTTCCGTCCACGGTCTCGGGGATGTACTCGCAAGCCCGGATCGACGGGTCGAGCGGCACGTCGCGCAGATAGACCGGGTTCTCGTGGCGCTCGTTGATGTCGCGCACCGTCGCCCGCTCGTTCGCCCAGAGCGTGACGTCGAGGCCCGCGCGCGCCAGCGTCTGCGCCAGCGCCGTTCCCCATGCGCCGGCGCCCACGACCGCCGCCGTCCTGAAAGTCTTCGTCATGCGACCCTTCTAGCGGATGTGCGTGCGCCCCGTCACGACGCGATTTTGTCCGGCCCGGCGAGGGCGGCGTGCGTGGCGATCGTCCGCGCGCAGGCGCGGGCGGCTTCCGCACCTTTTTCGAGGAAGTGGCGCATGAAGAAATCGCGGTGCGTCCCGTGTTCGTGGAAATGATGCGGCGTGAGCACGCACGAGATGACCGGTACGCCGGTGTCGAGCTGCACGCGCATCAGCCCGTCGATGACCGCGTGTGCGACGAATTCGTGACGGTAGATGCCCCCGTCGACGACCAGCCCGGACGCGACGATGGCGGCGTACCGGCCGGTCGTCGCAAGCTTCTTGGCCAGCAGCGGGATCTCGAAGCTGCCGGGGACGTGGTGCAGCTCGACGGAACTCTCGGCGTGGCCGTGCCTGGCGAACTCGGCGAGGAAGGCCTTGCGGCTCTGCGCCAGGATGTCGTCGTGCCAGCTTGCTTCGATATAGGCGATGCGGGGCTTCGTCATGTCGTGCTCCGTTGCGGTCCCGGTGGAACGTTCGCTGGGGCGCGCACGGGCACGCGCACGGACATGCACCCGCGAGAGGCGCATCCGCGCGTGATCGACCCGTTCTCTTCCATCCGGACTGTGACCGTCGGCGCCGGGATTTCACCGGCTCTGCTGACCCCGCCGATCTTTGGCGGGCGCTCGCGGGCTGATGCGCCTTGGGCGCAATCACCGCCGGTGGGGAATTTCGCCCCGCCCCGAGAACGCTGCCGCAAGCGACTTGCGGCGATGCCGATTATGGCGGGGAAGCGGGGGCGGCGGAAGCCAGTTCCTCGAGCGGCCAGCGCGGCCGGCACGCGATGTCGAGCGGCGAGACGAGGCCCAGCGCCAGCCGTTCCACGCCCGCCCACGCGATCATCGCGGCATTGTCGGTGCAGAGCCGGATCGGCGGCGCCACGAGGGCAAGGCCGTGCGAAGCCGCGACCTTCGCCAGCCGCTCGCGCAACGCCTTGTTCGCCGCCACGCCGCCGGCGACCACCAGATGCGCGCCCGACGGATGCAGTCGCGCGAGCATCCGTGCGGCATTGCCGGTGCGGTCGGCAAGCGTGTCCGCCACAGCCGTCTGGAACGACGCGGCGAGATCGGCGCGCGCGCGCGCGTCCCGCACTTCGCCGCGGTCGACGATCTGGCGAACCGCCGTCTTCAGGCCGGCGAACGAGAAATCGCAGCCCGGCCGGCCGGCGAGCGGGCGGGGCAGCTCGAAGCGCTTCGGGGTGCCCTCGCGCGCCAGCTTCTCGATCGCGGGGCCGCCGGGATACCCGAGGTCCAGCAGCTTGGCGACCTTGTCGAACGCCTCGCCGACCGCGTCGTCGAGCGTGGTGCCCAGCCGCCGGTACTTTCCCACGCCCTCGACCGCGAGAAGCTGGCAGTGCCCGCCGGAAACCAGCAGCAGAAGGTAGGGGAACGGCACGTCGTCCGACAGGCGTGCGGACAGCGCATGGCCTTCCAGATGGTTGATCGCGACGAAAGGCAGGCCGCGCGCCAGCGCCACCGCCTTGGCGAACGTGGCACCCACGATGACGCCGCCGATCAGGCCCGGCCCCGTCGTGGCCGCGATCGCGTCGATGCGGCTCCAGTCGCACGCCGCGTCGGCGAGCGTGCCGCGCACCATGTCCTCCAGATGCGCCAGGTGCGAGCGCGCGGCGATCTCGGGCACGATGCCGCCGAAGGGCGCGTGCTCGCGCGTCTGCGACAGCACGCGTTCGGCCAGCACGCGCCGGTCGCCGCCGACGAGCGCGGCGGCGGTTTCGTCGCAACTTGTCTCGATGCCGAGAACGAGGCTCATTCCCGGGGTTTAACGCATCCGGCGTGCGACCGAAAGCGCCCTTGCGGCACGCGGTCCCGCCACGCGATAAAGGGTGCGGGAAGAAGAGGTTCGATGGCGAGCAAGTTGCGGATCGGGACGCGGGGATCGCCGCTCGCCCTGTGGCAGGCGAACGAAGCGAAGCGGCTGCTCGCCGGCGCGCACCCGGAGCTCGCCGCCGACGGCGCCATCGAGATCCGCGTCATCAGGACGACGGGCGACCGCATCCAGGATCGCACGCTCGCCGAGGCCGGCGGCAAGGGCCTGTTCACCAAGGAGATCGAGGAGGCGATGATCGCGGGCGAGATCGACATCGCCGTCCACTCGATGAAGGACGTGCCGACGTTCCTGCCCGATGGCTTGGGCATCGTCGCGATCCTCGAGCGCGAGGATCCGCGCGACGCGCTGATCGCGGGGCCCGGCGTTTCGAAGATCGCCGATCTGCCCAGGGGTGCCGTCGTCGGCACCGCTTCGCTGCGCCGCGGCGCGCAGCTTCTGGCGCGCCGGCCCGACGTGAAGCTCGTGCCGCTGCGCGGCAACGTCGAAACGCGCCTCGACAAGGTCGCGCGCGGCGACGTGGGTGCCACGTTCCTCGCCTATGCGGGGCTGCGCCGGCTCGGCCGGACCGATGCGGTGCGCGCCGTGCTGGAACCGGCCGAGATGCTGCCGGCGGTGGCGCAAGGCGCCATCGGCATCGAATGCCGGCTCGACGACGCGCGCACGCGCGGGTTTCTCGCCGCGATCGACCATGCGCCGTCGGCGATCGCCGTCGCCGCCGAACGCGGCCTGCTCGAACGGCTCGACGGCTCGTGCCGCACGCCGATCGCGGCGCTCGCCACGCATGCGCCGGACGGGCGGCTGCGGCTCGACGGGCTGGTCGTGCGGCCGGACGGTACTGGCGTGCTGACGACGGCGCGCGAAGGACCGGCCACGCTCGCCGCCGAGATGGGCCGCGATGCGGGCGACGAGCTCAAGGGCCGCGCCGGCCCGGGATATTTCCAGTGAAGCGGCGCCTGCGCGTCCTCGTCACGCGTCCGCGCGACGAAGGCGAGCTGTTCGCCGTCGCGCTCGCCATGCGCGGGCACGACGCGATCCTCGCGCCGCTGATCGAGATCGCGCCCATCGCGGGCGCTTCGGTCGACCTTTCCGGCGCGCAGGCCGTGCTGTTCACGTCGGCGAACGGCGTGCGCGCCTTCGCGCGGGTATCGCCGGCCCGCGATCTGCCGGCCTTCTGCGTGGGCGACGCGACGGCGAACGCCGCGCGCGCCGCCGGCTTCGCGAAGGTGGAAAGCGCTTCGGGCGACGTCGAGGCGCTGTCGGCGCTCGTGCGTTCCCGCCTGAAGCCGGCCGACGGCGCGCTCGTCCATGCGGCGGGCACCGTCGTGGCGGGCGATCTGGGCGGCGATCTGGAGGCGGCGGGCTTCGAGGTGCGCCGCGCGCTCCTCTATCGCGCCGAAATCGCAAGCGAGCTTCCGGCCGAGGCGGCCGACGAGCTGGCGGCCGGCGGCATCGACGTCGCGACCTTCTTCTCGCCGCGCACGGCGCGGACATTCGCGCAACTCGTCCGCGCGGCCAAACTCGATGGCGCGCTCGAAAGCGTTGCCGCCCTGGCCCTCGCACCGGGTACGCTGTCGGTGCTGCGCGAGGAAGGCTGCGCGTTCGCCGACGCCGTCGCGGCAGCGCAGCCCAACGAAGCCGCCCTTCTCGACGCCCTCGACCGATTTGCGGAGGAACCGAGCGTGCCGCCCAAGCCTGCGACGCCGAAGTTCGAACTGCCGCCGCCCGAAGCGCCCGAGCCGCGCGCCAAACCAGCGAAGGCCCCGCGCCCGGCCGCCCTCGTGCCGCTGGCGACCGCACTGGTCGTCGCCGTCGTCGGCGTGCTCGGCTGGGTCTACTGGCAGAACTCGATCACCGGCGGAACCGAGCCGGGCCTGCGCGCCGTCGAACAGCGCCTGTCGGCCGTCGACCGCCGGATCGCGCAGATCGAAGCGCGCCCGGCCGCCGCCGCGGCACCCCGCGTCGATCTTGCGCCGCTCGAAGCGCGTCTTGCCGCACTCGAAGGCCGCGCGCCCACGGCACCGGCACCCGCCGATCTCGGCGATCTTCCGGCACGCCTTGCGGCACTCGAGGCGCGACCTGCGCAGGATCCGGCGACGCAGGCGGCACTTGCCGCACTGATGTCGGAGAACCGCCGCCTTGCCGACGAGCTTGCGCGTGTGCAGGCGGAGATCGGCCGGCTGCAGGGCGGCATCGTCGAGCAGACGAACGACCGTCTGGGCCTTCGCCGCGCCGAGCTGCGGCTGGCCGCCGCCCAGCTGCGCGACGCGCTTGCCGCCGGCCGGCCCTTCGCGGGCGAGCTGTCGCTGGTGCGCGACATCGCGGGCGAAGCGGCACCCGCCGCCGAGATCGCGGCACTTTCGACCGCCGCGAAGGACGGCGTCGAGACGCGCGCGAGCCTGGCGAAACGGTTCCCCGCGCTCGCCAACAATGCGGTCGCGGCGGCGCGCGCCGAGCAGGTGCAGGGCCCGCTGGGCGAGCTGATCGAGCGCGCGCAGGGCTTCCTGTCGATCCGCCGGATCGGCGACGTTCCGGGCGATTCGCCGGCGGCACGCGTCGCGCGCGCCGAGCTGCGCCTTGCCGCCGACGACCTTGCCGGCGCGGTGGGCGAGCTCGAAGGCATCCAGAGTGCCGCGTGGGCGGCACCGCTGCTGCCCTGGATCGACGCGGCGCGCCGGCGGCTTGCGGCCGAACGCGCGGCGGCGGCCCTTTCCGTCGCGACCGGCGGCTAGGCGCCATGCGCCGGATCCTCGGCATCCTTGTTTTTGCCGCACTCGCGATGACGCTCGTCGCTTGGCTTGCCGATACGCCGGGGACCGCGACGATCGAGTTCGCGGGCTGGCGCGTCGACACGTCGGCCGGCGGTGTCGCGATTGCCGCACTCGCGCTGGCCCTCGTCCTCGTTCTTGCGGACAGGACGTGGCGCTATGTCGCAAGCACACCCCGGCGCTTCGCCGACTGGCGGCGCGCGCGGCGCGACCGGCGCGGGATGGCTGCACTCACGCGCGGGCTGGTCGCGGTGGCGGCGGGCGATGCGGCCGAAGCGCGCCGTCAGGCCAGGCTCGCCGACAAGGCGCTGGGCGCTCCGCCGCTCACGCTTCTGCTGTCGGCGCAGGCGGCCCAGCTTGCCGGCGACGATGCGGCGGCGCGCGGCTACCTGGAAGCGATGCGCGCCTCGCCCGAGACCGAGTTCGTGGCGCTGCGCGGCCTCGTGGCGGGCGCCATGCGCGAAGGCGACACGACGCGCGCCCTGCAGCTCGCGCGGCGCGCGCGCGAGATCAAGCCGGCGGCACCGTGGGTGACGGCAGCGCTCGTCGATCTGGAAACCAAGGGCGGCGACTGGGTGGCGGCGGCCGAAACGTTGGCGCTGGCGCGCCGCGCCAGGCTCGTGCCCGCCGAGCAGGCCGACGCGAACGCGGCCGCGGCCCTGCATGCGCGTGCCCGCACGCTTGAGGCGGAGGGCGAGCGCAAGGCCGCCATCGCGGTCGCCGAGCGCGCATTCCGCCTCGCCCCCGGCCGGCCCGAGATCGCCGCGACGCTGGCCATGCTCTATGCGCGCGATGGCCGCGCGCGCGCGGCGGGTTCCCTAGTCGAGAAGGAATGGGCGCGCCATCCGCATCCGGAACTCTACGCCGCCTATCGCGTCGCGCGTCCGCCGGCGGGTGCCTTGGCGTGGGTCAAGCAGGTCGAGCGGCTGGCCAAGCAGGCACCCGCGCATCGCGAGAGCCATGCGGCCCTCGCCGACGCAGCACTCGCGGCCGAACTGTGGGGCGAGGCGCGCCGGCATGCCGAGGCGGCGATCGCCGCATCGGGCGGCGAGGCGAGTGCGGGGCTGTGCCGGCTGTTGGCGCGCATCGCGCAAAGCCAGGGCGACGCCGACGAGACCGCGCGAAGCTGGCTGGCGCGTGCGGCCGAAGCGCCGCCCGACCATGCGTGGACCTGCCGGACCTGTGGCCAGCCGCATGCCGAATGGCAGCCGCTGTGCCGAAGCTGCGGCGCGTTCGACAGGCTGGAATGGCGGCCGCCGGCGCGCGTCGCCGCCCCGATCGCGGAAATCGAAGGGCCGTCGGGCTAGCCCTTGGCCTCGGCGATCTTCTCGTCGATCAGGTTGAGGCCTTCGACCAGCGTCTTCTCGGCCTTCTCCGCGCCCACGACCAGCTCGAGCATGCGCACGCTCGAATAGAGGTTGGCCTCGGTCGCCTCGCGGTTCTCGGGCGCCAGGCCGCGCGAGCGCAGCTCGAAGAAGAGCTTGCCGGTGTGCCCGTCGATATGGCCCTCGACGCGCTTGAGTTCGTCCTTCAGCTCCTGCGACAGGCCGATCTCGCCGGCGAACTTGGCGGCGAGCTGCAGGGCGAGCAGGCGGTCCTCGACCTGCTGCATTTCGGTGATGTCGCCCTCGCCGGTCGCCATGGGGGCCAGACGCTTGAGGTCGGCCAGCACGGCGGCGATTTCCTTGCCGGCGTTCTCGATGACGTTGGCGTTGACCATGTCCTTGAGCTTCATGCGCACGCGGTCGAGGCGGCGCGCGGCGGCCGCCCCCGACGTGCCCTTGAGCATGTCCTTGCCCTTCTGGATGCCTTCCAGATGGTGG
>JAEUKY010000236.1 GCA_016794005.1 Rhodospirillales bacterium | reverse complement strand
CGCAGATGCAGATCGCCGTTCTTCACGAAGGCGGTGAAATAGACGAGATGGACCGGCACGGGCGTGCGGACCTGCACGTGGCGCGTCTGGCCGTCGGCGTCGGCCGCCTCGATCGCGTCGCGCGACCAGCCGTTCGTGGTGCGCAGCACCCATTCGACAAGTTCGAACGGCCGCTCGAGCCGGATGCAGCCCGACGACAATGCGCGCTCGGCGCGCGCGAAATAGTGACGGTCCGGCGTGTCGTGCAGGAACACGTCGAACATGTTCGGCAGCGTCAGGCGCACCTGCCCCAGCGCGTTGTGCGGTCCCGGGTCCTGGCGCACCCAATACGGCATCGCGCGCGGGCTCACCTTGCGCCAGTCGACCTTGCGCGGATCGATCTCGACGCGCTCCTCGCCGGAGCCGCGATAGAAGCGGAACCCGAGATCGACCAGTGCCTGCGGATTGGCGCGCAGGCGCGGCAGCAGGTCCTCGCGCACCAGCTTCGACGGCACGGTCCAGGTCGGATTGAAGATCACCTCGGTGATGCGGCTCGAGAAGATCGGCGTGGCGCGCGTCTCGCGCCCGACGACGACGGGCATCGCGATGCGTTCGCTGCCGCCTTCCATGGCGCGCAGCGCGAAGCCGGGAACGTTGACTTCGATATACGTCCCGCCCGGTCGCGCCGGCAGGGCGCGCATGCGGTCGAGATTGACGGAAATCTGCGCGATGCGCGCGTCGACCGACCTGTTGAGGGCGGCGAGCGAGCGCGGGCCGATGCGACCGTCGGGCGAGAGCCCGTGCCGGACCTGAAAGCGGATCGCCGCGGCGACGAGTTCCGGATCGTAGAGTTCCGGATCCTCGCCGAGGGCGACTTCGGGCAGCGCGCCGTCGGTCGTCGCGAGGCGTCGGCGCAGGGCGGGCACGCGCGGATCGCTCGCTCCCGGCTCCAGCGTCCTGCCGCCGGGAATCGGCCGCCAGCCGCCACGCGCCTTGATCTCGCGATAGCGCTGCAGCCATTCGACGAGCTGGGCGTAGGCCGGATCGGCGGGGACCAGCCGCTCGAACACGCTGCCCGGATCGTCGGCGCGCGCGAGATCGCGCAGCAACGCGTCGGCGTCGAGCGGCCGGGGCGACATGCGGATGTCCGACGGCAGGCTGACCGACGCGATGCGCCCGCCCTGCAGGTCGGCGGCATAACGCAGGGCCGCCTGCGTGAGCAGCAGATCGAATCGCGCGAGCGAGGCCGGATCGCCGGCGCGCAGCAGGCGTTCGATATCCTGGATGCTGTAGTCCGACGCGATCAGGCCGCGCGCGGCTGCCGTACGGAACGTCTCGACGAGCCGCTCGGCGCGCGGTGCCGGCCCGTCCTCGCCGAGCCAGACGGGCGTGAAGTCGCGCGACTGGTAGAGGGCGAGCATGGCGCTGCGGCGCGCCTCGTCCGGTGCCGTTTCGATCGCCGCGAAGGTCTCGCGTACGTTCGTCCGCAGGTCGGCCGGCACCAGCGCGACGGCCGCCTGCGAAAGGCCGACGCCCAGCGCGATCAAGCCGGAGGCTAGGATGGTTCGGACAGGGACCATGCCCGATAAACTAGCACGGTCCGCAAAAAGGAAAAGTTGAGGGCTCAGAGCCCCTTGAGGAGATCGACCGTCGCCACCGGCTCGACCGGCTTGAGGTGGCGGTCGAAGAAGCCGATCGACTTGTCGATCGCCTCGCGGCTGGCCGAAGCCTGGAAGAAATGCGGCTGGTTCGGGAACAGCGCGATCTCGTGCGGAACCGACAGCCTGCGGAGCAGGTCGCGGGTCTGGGTGGCGCGGGAAACCGGCACGGTCCGGTCTTTCTGGCCGTGTATGACGAGCGTCGGCGCAAGGCGCGTGGTCGTCGCGGTGACGTTGCCCGGCATGCCCCCGCCCATATTGACGATCGCCGCGATGCGCTTGTCGCGGCTCGAAAGGCCAAGCGCCTGGAATCCGCCGAGCGAGAAGCCGAAAGCCGCCAGTCGGCTCTGGTCGACGCGCTGGTCCTTGACCATCTCGTCGACGGCAGCGCGCACGACGTCGTGCTGCGCTTCGAACTCCGCGATCAACGCGCGGCCGCGGGGGCGGTTGCGGTTGCGGTCGCCCAGATAATGCGGGAGATAAACGACGTAGCCGGCTTCCGCAAAGCTTTCGGCAGCCCCGCGGTAGAACGCGCCGTTGCCCATGCCCGAAGCGCCATGCAGCAGCAGTACAGCCGGGCGCAGGCCTTCCGTATCAGGACGGAAAATCTCCAGCTTCACCTGGCGCTTGCCGACGCGATAGCGCGCATCCGATCGCGAAACCTGCGTGGCGACACGGCGTAGGTCCGAGCCGGCACCGAACGTGTCGCGCGGCGCCGTGCCCGGCTGCCGGCTGGCCCATTCCGGGGCTGTCTGCGAGCCGTTCTCGAGGCGGGCAAGGACGGCGAGATCGTCTTCGGGACCGGTGGCGGCCCCACCCCGGACGATCGCCGGCGACGGCTTGGCAGTCGAATTTGCCGTGGCAACCGGTGCGGCCGGAACGATGGCAGGTGCCGAACCGGATTCCGGCGAAGCCGGCACGAAAACGAACGGCAGGCTGGGGTCGAGCAGGTAATTCGGCGCGAGCGTGACGGCTTCGACGGACGCCGAGAACGACGTCGTCTGTGTATCCTGTTGCGGGGAAAGGTCGGTTCCCTGCGAAGCCACAGCCACTGCGACGAGTAGCTCAATCATCCAAGCCGTCCTGCCGAAACGATTATTTCGATTTGTTGCAGTCGGTCGGAGATAGCATAGCGACCCCGGATCGGGGAGTCGTTTTTAGGTTACTGACAGAAATTAACCAATTACTGACAATTCATGTTTTAGAATCAATGCCCTCAATTTTTTCGGGCCGGTCGTCAGGCGCCTGATTCGGCGCCAATCCGGCATGCTGATCTTTATTTCGGCGTTTTGTGCGGACTCGGCCACACCTGCCTTGGGTCAGTGCCCTTCCTGCGCGTCGAAGTACCGCTTGATGAGCCAGAAGACGAACGCGACGGCCGACGCCGCAATCAAGAGCCCCATCGTGTACATCGCGCCGTCACGCGCGCCGGACGCCAGGAACAGACCGACGAAACCGACGACCGACGAAATGACGCCAACGATCCACATTCCGAGACCCGACATGGCCGCTCCCCTATTTTCGACACACCCGGCCCATCCGCCGGCCAAGCAAGGCTAGCCCGCCCTGCCCGACCCGGTCTAGCCTGCCATCGCCGCCAGGGCGTCCGCATCGCCTTTCACGAGGAGCGGTATCGCCGCCGCGACCCGCTCGGCCGACCAGTCCCACCAGGCGATCTCCAGCAACCTCGCCACAACCGGTTCGGGAAAGCGCATCTTCACAACCCGCGCGGGATTGCCCGCGACCATCGCGTAGGCCGGCACATCGCGGGTGACGACCGAACATGCGGCGACGATGGCGCCCGACCCGACCGTCACGCCGGGCATGATCGTGCTCCTGTAGCCGCACCAGACGTCGTTGCCGATCCGGATACTGCCCTTGTTGATCGCCGGATAGTCGCGCGCCGGCATTTTCGCCGCCCAGTCCCCGCCGAAGACCGGGAACGGATAGGTCGAGGGGCCTGCGACGGAATGGTTGGCATCCGACATGATGAAAGTCGTGTCGTGCGCGAAGGCGCAGTATTTGCCGATGTCGAGGCGGGCCCCCGAAAACCCGAAATCGTAGCGCACGTTGCGGATGAAGAATTGGGTCGGGTCGTCGAAGTCGGAGTAGTAGCTGTATTCGCCCGCCGAAAGGTGGGGGCGCGGCGGATGGATCTCGTCGAGAAGCGGCTTCAGGAACACCGTGTGCCGTGCACCGGTCCCGAACGGGAAAAGGACGTTCGGGTCGATCGAAGCCGGATGGGTCATCGTCAGATCTCCACTTGGGTTCCCAATTCGACGACGCGGTTCGACGGAATGCGGAAGAAGGCGGTGGCGCTGTAGGAGCTGCGCGACAGGGCGATGAAGAGCTTCTCGCGCCAGCGCGGCATCAGCGGCTTGCTCTTCATCACGAGATTCTCGCGGCCGAAGAAGAACGACGTGTCCATCATGTCGAATTTGAGGCCGAAGGGCTGCGCCAGACGCAGCACGCGCGGGATGTTGGGCCCTTCCATGAAGCCGTAGCGAAGCGTGATCCGCCAGAAGTTCTTGTCGAGCGCCTCGACCTGCATGCGGTCCTTCTCGGCGACCTGGGGGATCTGCTCGAACACGACGGTCAGCAGCACGACCCGTTCGTGCAGGACCTTGTTGTGTTTCATGTTGTGGAGCAGCGCATAGGGCACGCCGTCCTTGGCGCCCGTCATGAACACGGCGGTCCCGGCCACGCGAGGCGGATTGCCGTCGCGCAGGCGCGCGATGAACGGCTCGAGCGGCACCGTGCTCTCGTGCAGGCGCTCGATCAGGATGCGCCGGCCGCGCTTCCACGTCGTGAAGACGGAATAGAGCCCCGCGCCGACGACCAGCGGCAGCCAGCCGCCGTCGGCGAGCTTGACGAAATTCGCCAGAAAGAACGAAAGGTCGACGATCAGGAGAACGACGGTGACCGCCAACGCCCGCAGGCGCGACCAGCCCCATATGTGGCGCGCGACCACGTAGGCGATGAGCGTGGCGACGCACATCTCGCCCGAGACCGACAGCCCGTAAGCCGACGCGAGGTTGGTCGAGGACTGGAACCCGACGACGAGCGCCAGGACGCAGACGCACAGGATCCAGTTCACGCGCGGGATGTATATCTGGCCGATCTCCGTTTCCGACGTGTGGCGGATCTCCATGCGCGGCAGGTAGCCGAGCTGGATTGCCTGTCGCGACAGCGAGAACGCGCCGGTGATCACCGCCTGCGAGGCGATGACCGTCGCGGCCGTCGCCAGGATCACGACGGGGTAAAGCAGTATTTCCGGCACCATCAGGAAAAAGGGGTTCGCCGAGGCGTCCGGCTGGCGCATCAGCAGCGCGCCCTGTCCGAAATAGTTCAGCACGAGCGCCGGCTGGACGAACGTGACCCAGGCGAGCCTGATCGGCCGCTTGCCGAAATGGCCGATATCCGCATAGAGCGCTTCGGCACCCGTCAATGCCAGAAACACCGCCCCCATGACGAGGAAGCCGCGCCAACCGTCGATCCAGAGGAAATGGATGCCGTAATAGGGGTTGAGGGCGGCGAGCACGGCCGGGGTCTGCACGATCGAGACGACGCCCAGGATCGCCAGCGCCAGGAACCAGACGATCGTGATCGGGCCGAAAAAGGCGCCGACGCGCGCGGTCCCGCGCCGCTGGATGAAGAACAGCAGGACGAGGATGACGCACGCGATCGGCACGACGTAGCGCTCGAATTCGGGCGTGGCGACCTTCAGGCCCTCGACCGCCGAAAGGACCGAAATCGCCGGCGTGATGATCGCATCGCCGAAGAACAGCGAAGCGCCGAAAAGCCCGGCCGCCAGGATGGGCACGCCGCGATGGACTCCGGCGGGAGCCGCCTTCAGCGCCAGCGCCATCAGCGCGAACATGCCGCCCTCGCCGCGATTGTCGGCGCGCAGGATGTAGGTGACGTATTTGAGCGTGACGACGATGACCTGCGTCCACACGATCAGCGACAGCACGCCGAGCACGTGCGGCAGCGTGGGATCCATCGGATGCGGACCGGTGAACGCCTCGCGCATCGTATAGAGCGGAGACGTCCCGATGTCGCCGAAGACCACGCCGATGGCGGCGACCGCCAGGGCCATCAGGCGCTTGTCGGTGCCTTCCGCGTCCGTCGAACTGCTGCTCATCTGATTCGGGTGGCCCCCTCGCCACGGCGGGACATTGCCCCAATTCGCGTGTCCCGCGCCAGCGCCAGTTCTTTTGCGCGACAGGCGGCGCAGCAACTCCGTATATATAAGTCATGAACCCGAGCGCCGATTCTTCAGCGTAAAGATGTCGCACCCCGCATCCGAGCCCGCGATAAACCTGCCGCCATTCACGCTTGCGCTGATCGTCGCGAACGTCGTCGCATTCGGCGCGGTCCGCCTGCTCGACGGCGATGCGGTGTGGCTCGCGATCGACGCATTCGGCTTCGTGCCGGCGCGCTACGGCGGCGGACAGGCCGACGGCATCGCCGCGCTCTATACGCCGATCACGTACCAGTTCCTCCACGGAGACTGGGTCCATCTCGCGGTCAACATGGTGAGCCTCGCCGCCTTCGGCGCCGGCATCGAACGGCGCGTCGGCGGGCCGTCGATGGTGTCGGTCTATCTGCTGTGCGGCCTTCTCGCCGCGGCGGCGCATTTCGCGATCTATCCGGCAAGCGTCGATCCGGTGATCGGCGCCTCGGGCGCCATCGCCGGCCTGATGGGCGGCGTGCTGCGCATGATGCGCGAAGGCGGGCGCGCGAGCGGCGGGATGGCCGGCTTCGCGATCGTCTGGGCCATATCGATCGTGCTGCTCGGGATCACGGGCCTGCCCGGCGACGGCGGCACGCAGATCGCGTGGGTCGCGCATCTCGGCGGGTTCGTCGCGGGCCTGCTGCTGTTCCGCTTCTTCATCGCCGACGGATCGAACCGATGACCAGACTTGAAATCCTGCGTCGCGCGATGCTCCCGCTCGACGGCACGATCGCCGACTGGGTGCCCGGCATCATGGACGCCTACGCGCGCATCGTGCCGATGCGCGACTGGCCGAAGATCACGATGGTCGACTTCACGGCCGGTTCCTGCCTGATGCCCACGCTGTTCGCCGCGTCCGGCGTGCGGCGGCTGGTGGTCAACGACTTCGCGCCGCGCTCCCATCTCGCCGCGAGCTTCCTGTTCGGCCGCCGCAGGATCGACGCCGCGCGCGTTTCCGCACTGCTCGCGGCCAAGCGCCCGAAGCTCCGCGCCCACGTGCCGACGTTCCATTTCGCCTGCGACTATCTCGTCGAGCCGGCCTGCGACGTGTTCGACCGGCTCTATCACGCCGACGTTCCCGCGGCCGAGCGGACCGGCCTGCAGTATCTTGCCGTGCGCTGGGCGCTCGGCTTCGCGAAGTCGGTCGAAGACGGGTTCGAGATCCTCTACACGCACGATCCGGCACGCCTCGCCCGGATGCGCGACGTCGACTGGACGGCCTATCTCGCCCGCGCGCGCCGTCCCGGACCGGTCCTGGCGCAGCTCGTCAAGGAACTGAATGCCGCGATCGACGCGATCGGCCCGGCGAAGGCGCGGCTTCGCTGCGCGGACATGAAGGACGTCGCAAAGGGCCTGAAGCTATCGACGCCCGTCTTCGCGGCGGTCAATCCGCCGACGCGCGGTCTCGACGAGTACACGATCGACGACCAGCTCGTTCATTCGCTGATGGCGAACCGCTGGCTGCCGCTTTCGCAGACGTCCGAAACGCCCCTCGCCTTCTGGACGCGGCGCGTCGATGCGGGGCTTCGCCATCTTCCGTCTGGCGCGCATTACATGGTCTGGGGCGGCGACGGTTCGATGCGCTGGAGCGAATGCCTGCGCGTCTGGTCGCTCTACGGGACACCGCTGCACGTGTCGCGGCTGGGCGAGAATCCCGAATCTCCCGGATGGGCGATCTTCAGGAAGCAGCCGAAGTAGGCGGACCGAAAGGGATTTCCGGAATTTTCGGCGCGGGCTCTTGCGGAATGCAAAACGCTGCCTATCTTTAGATCACTTGGCCGGGCCACGCGCCCGCCAACGATGATCCGCCCCCACCCCCCTCGGGGCCGATCGTTCAAGGCCCCGGCGCTCCCCCCAAGTGCCGGGGCCGCTTGAACGCCCAAATTCAGATCCGGACCTGGACAAGCGAACGGCGCCACAGCGTCGCGAACAGGCCGACCGCGAGGCCGGCCTTCTGTCCCGGCGTGCCCGCGAACGGCCAGTCCTGCGCGCATGCCGCGATCGTGCGCGTGCCGTCGACGCGCGCGAGCAGCGGGGCCACTTCCGGCGACAGCGTGAAGACGTCTTCCAGCCGCTTGAGCGTCACGGGGCCGGGGTGCCGAAGCTCGGCGAGGTTCTCCACACCCACGTTCCAGCGCGGCACGTAATCCAGCGCGTGCCGCCCGTCCCAGCTGACGCGGTAGCTCGCCGGGTCCTTCTCCGGGCGGCAATAGACGGCCGAGTGCAGCATCGTGTCCTGCACGAACAGGTCGACGCACGACCACTGTTCGTGCTCGGGCAATCCCAGAAGGCGCTGGGCGAGCGGATGGCCGGCCGGCACGCGCGCGTCGGGATAGTAGAGCCGGTTGTCGCCCCAGTTCTGGAAGACGAGCCCGGCGCGGCCGGCGAACGCGATGACCTCGTCGGGCGTATAGGCGCGGTCGACCGGGTGCAGCAGCGTGTCGACCAGCCCGGAATCGTGTTCGAGATCGCCCGACCGGCGCCGGTGCCAGTTGAGATAATGCTCGGCCGGCAGGGCGGCGAGCACGTCGCGCGCGAAGGCGATGTCGTCGGCGGACTGGCCGACGCCGAGCCTGCGGAACATCTCCTGCATCATGTAGACGCCGATGCGCGCATAGCGCCCGTAGAGCATGACGTGAATGGCGCCGTCGGGCGCCAGCACGCCGGCCAGCGCGCGCAGGCCCGCATCCGGATCGGGCAGATGGTGGAGCACGCCGGTCGACACGATCAGATCGAACGGCCCGCCCAGTTCGCCCGCATGCACGAGGTCCATCTGGCGCAGGCGGAGATTCTTCAGCCCGTGCTTCTCCTGCAGGAACTTCTGGTGCGCGAGGCTGGGGCCCGAAAGATCGATGCCGAGGACGTCCGCCCCCGGATTGGTGAAGGCTAGATGCGCCGCCTGGTTCGTCCCGCAGCCCGCCACGAGGATGCGCATGCCTTGCCGGTACGGCCTGTCGGGCCAGTAGCGCAGATGGAAGTGGAGCGGATCGGACATGTCCACGCCGCCGCCGGCGATCGCCTGCGCGAGGTCGTCGATCGGCTTGGGATAGCGATAGGCGGCGTACTGCCGCGCGACGATTTCGGTCGTTCCGCTCAAGTCCGTCTCCGTCCCGTTCGGCGCCGATCATAGCCGATGGGCTTGGCGGCGCCATGCCGCAACCGTATGGTTGGCGCATGAAGCTTCCCACGCACGGTCGATACGACTATTCCCCGATCCGCGGCCGGCCGGTCTACGACTGGCCGAACGGCACGCGGCTGGCGGTCTATCTCGGCCTCAATCTCGAGCATTTCGCGTTCGGCGAAGGGCTCGGCGCCGAGCTTGCCCCCGGCGGGCCGCAGCCCGACGTCCTCAACTATGCGTGGCGCGACTACGGCAACCGCGTCGGCGCGTGGCGGATGCTCGAGCTGTTCGACGAGTTGTCGCTGCCCAGTTCCGTGCTCGCGAATTCCAGCATGTACGAGTACGCGCCGTCGCTGCTCGACGCGTTCCGCAAGCGCGGCGACGAGATCGTCGGCCACGGACGCACGAACGCCGAGCGGCAGGGAACCCTCGACGAAAGCGGCGAAGCCGCCCTGATCGCCGAGGCGACCGCGGCGATCGCGCGGCACGAAGGCAAGCCGCCGGCCGGTTGGCTGGGCCCGTGGATCAGCCAGAGCCGGACCACGCCCGACCTGCTGCACGAGGCGGGCTACCGCTACCTGCTCGACTGGTGCATGGACGACCAGCCGGTCTGGATGCGCACGCGCAAGGGCCGCATCCTCGCCGTGCCCTATCCGCAGGAGCTCAACGACATCCCGATGATCGTCGGACGGAAGATCGGCGCGGACGCGTTCGCCGACATGATCGTGGACAATTTCGACGAGATGCTTTCGCAGTCGAAGGCCCAGCCGCTGGTGATGGGCATCGCCCTCCATCCCTATCTGGTCGGCCAGCCCTACCGGCTGCGCCATCTGCGCCGGGCGCTGTCGCATATCTGCGGCAAGCGCGCGGGCATCTGGTTCGCGACGGCCGGGGCCATCGCCGACCACGCCATCGGGTTGCCGCCGGGTACCGTTCCGGGCGGCTGAAGGCGTCCGGGATTCGCTATTTGCAAATCGGCCGGCGAACCGCGGCCCAAAGTTCGGGCATGCGTCGCGATGGCGCTTGAACAAATTAGCCAACGGTGTAAATCGGTTGCCCGCCTCTTCGGAATGTCGCCAGAGCTCCGATCCGCTTGACCGATACCTTCGCGACCACATCCCGGCCGACGCCCGAATTCACGCTGCCGTTCGGCCCCGAGCACCAGATCCGCCTCGACCAGCCGCTGGTCGAGTATTCGCGGGCGTGGGCGCCGTGCTTCGTGGCCAAGCATGTCGAGCATCCCGACCTGCCGCTGATGGCCTATATCTGCGCGCCCAATCCCGGCGTGCGGATCGAGACGGCCAAGCGCACGCGCCAGATCGAGCGCAGCGGGATGCTGAAGCTGTTCCACCACGGCACGCTGACGCTGCCCGGCAAGCCCGACCATTACGGCTTCGTCTACGAACGGCCCATCGCCCCCGCCCCGCCGCGGCGCATGTGGGGCAGCTACAACGCCAAGACGCTGACGACGAACCTGATCCGCCCGGCGCTTGCGGCCCTGTCCGACCTCTACGAGGCGGGCCACGCGCACGGCGGCATCCGGCCCGACAACCTGTTCTCGATGGACACGAAGCAGTCGCTGTTCGTGCTCGGCCCGCCTACGCTGTGCCCGGCCGGCTACGACCAGCCCGCCGTGTTCGAGACGTGCGAGCGCGCGCTCGCCAAGCGCGAGGCCAAGGGCCAGCCGGGCCCCGCCGACGACCTGTTCGCGCTGGGCCTCACGATCTACTGCCTCGCCTCGGGCAAGATGCCGGGCGAAGGCTTCGACGAGAAGGACGTGATGCAGCGCCGCCTGCGCTATTCCTCGCAGGCAGCATTGCTCGACACGGCCCAGCTTCCGCGCGATCTCTACGACCTCGTCATGGGACTGACGGACGACGACGTGCGCCAGCGCTGGGACATGCAGAAGGTCAACGAGTGGGCCGCCGGCCGCAAGCCGGAGGCGCCGCCGCGCGCCAATCTCGGCAAGCGCCGCTTCACGATCCGCGTGGGCAGCGTCGAGTGCGACAACCCGCGCGAAGTCGCCAACGCGATGTACCTCAACCAGGCCGAGGGCATCCGGATGGTGAAGGAAGGTGCCGTCGACAAGTGGCTCGTCGAGAACGCGCTGGTCGGCGAGCACGGCGTTGCCAACGTCACGAAGGCCGGCGAAGGCGACGACGCGGTCGCCGACGCGCAGCACCTGGCGCGCGCCATCATTCGCTGCGATCCGGCCGGCCCGATGCGGTACAAGTCGCTGTCGTTCTATCCGGCGGGCGCGGGTTCGCTGCTCCAGCAGATCGTCAACGACCCGGCGCGCCGGCAGGAATTCGTCGAGCTGCTTCAGGGCAAGATCGTCTCCTACTGGATGAAGTCGGCCGGCGCCTTCGGCCTCGTCGACATGCCGGCCAAGCGCCTGCAGGAGATCGAGAAGAACTTCGAGCGGTACGGCGACAACCTGGAAGCCGCGCTCTACAAGCTCAACCCCGACGCGCCGTGCCTGTCGCCGGCCGTGGGCGGCAAGTGGACGGCCACGCACACCGACCTTGCCGAGCCGCTGGAGCGGGCCTGCGCCAACGAGATCGCCCCCGCGCTCGACCGCCACATGGTGGGCTTCTTCGGCGCGCGCGCCGAGATTTCGGACCGCGCGCTGGGCCACTGGTACAGCCTCGATACGCCGACGAAGAACGCGGCCCCGTCGGTCCTGCGCGTCGCCGGGCGCTTCCAGCAGGACTGCCAGGGCAAGCAGTTCCCGAACCTCGCCAAGGTGTGCCTGCGCATGGCCGACAAGGTCATCGAGGACATCCACCATCCGCAGACGCGCGAGAAGCTGCGCCAGCAGGTGGTGCAGAAGGCGAGTGCGGGCGACGTGTCGGAGATGTTCGACATCGTCATGGACGAAGAGGTGCGCGCCGCCGACGAGCGCGCCTTCAAGGAAGCCAAGGAAGAGTTCGACCGCCTCGACGCGATGCTCGCCGACCGCGAGGGCCTTCTCATGCGCGCCAGGCGCATGGGCCGCGACCGCGGGATGGAAGCGGCGTACGGCCTGCTCTCGCTCGCCTGCATGGCGGGGCTGATCGTCATGATGTTCGTCGAGCTGGGGGCGCGATGAACGCCAGGGCCCGCACGCCGCTGTCGAAGCGCCTGCTGTTCGGCGCGCTGGTCCTGCTGATCGCGGCCATCGTCGGCATGCTCGTCGTGGCGATCCTGCTCGTCCACCCGTCGCTGCTGATCTTCGTGCTGGGCTCGCTCGTGCCCGCCGCGATGCCGTTCCTGATGCGCCATCCGCAGCGCATGTTCCTCGCCTGGGCGTCGGGCACGGTCACGGTCGCGGCGATCGCCCCCATCGTGACTGGCGGGCTGTTCGACCCGACGCGGCCCGTGCACACCGAGGTCCGCTCGTGGCTGATCGCGTTGGGCGCCGCGTTCTTCGGCTACGGCGTGGCGCTGGTCTGCCCGTGGCTGGGCGAGCGCGTCGCGGTGGCGCGCCACAAGCTTTCGGAGATCAAGTTCGACCGCCGGCGCGCCGAACTGATCGAGATCTGGACCGAGCAGCGCCTGCGCAAGCCGGCGAGTGCGCGCGCCGTCGTGGGCAAGGACTTCGTGTCGGAAGAAGAAGGTGCCGCCCAGCCGGCCGAAGATGCCGCACCGGCCGAACCGCCGCCGGCCGCCGCCTGAAAGCCGCGGCACTGGCGCCCGCGCGCCCAAGCGCCTATACACTCGCCCCATGAGCAAGGCCAA
>JAEUKY010000194.1 GCA_016794005.1 Rhodospirillales bacterium | reverse complement strand
CGTGCCGATCGACATGGTCGACGTGTTCCGCGCGTCCGAGCATGTCGGCCCCGTCGCCGACGAGGCGATCGCGGCGGGGGCCAAAACGCTGTGGATGCAGCTGGGCGTGCGCAACGACGAGGCCGCCGCGAAGGCGAAGGCGGCCGGGCTCGACGTCGTAATGGATCGCTGCCCGAAGATCGAGTTCGGCCGTCTCAACGGCGAGCTCTCCTGGGGCGGGATCAATTCGGGCATCATCTCCGCGAAGCGCCCGAAGGTCGTCCGGAAGGTCTAGGCCGCCGCCTTCGCCGCAAGTGCCGCCTTGATCGCGGACAGCGCCGCGTCGGCCTTCGCCGCATCCGGCCCGCCGCCCTGCGCCATGTCCGGCCGACCGCCGCCGCCCTTGCCACCCAGTTCGGCAACACCGAGCTTCACGAGATCGACGGCACTGACCTTGGCCGCCAGATCCTCGGTAACGGCGACCACAATGGACGCCTTGCCGTCTTCCGTCGCAATCAGCGCGATGACGCCTGAGCCGATCTGCTTCTTGAGCTCGTCCGCCGTCGCCTTGAGTTCGCGCGCCGGCGTATTGTCAAGCTTGCGTCCGGCGAACTTGAAGGCACCGACCTGCTCGGCCCCGCCGCCCGCCGACGCGCCGCCGCCGCCGACCGCGAGCGCGCGGCGCGCGTCGGAAAGTTCCTTCTCCAGCTTGCGGCGTTCCTCGATCAGCGCGCCGATGCGCGTCGGCACGTCGGCCGGCACGGTCTTGGCGACCATTGCCGCCTCGACGAGCAGTCTCGCCTGCTCGGCAAGATAGGCGCGGGCCCCCTCGCCCGTCATCGCCTCGATGCGCCGCACGCCCGCGGCGACGGCACCTTCCGAGACAATCTTGAACAGGCCGATGTCGCCCGTGCGGCGCACATGCGTGCCGCCGCAAAGCTCGGTCGAGAATGGCTTGGCATCCACCATGCCGCGCGGATAGCCCATCGCGACGACGCGCACTTCCTCGCCATACTTCTCGCCGAACAGGGCGAGCGCGCCAGCCTCGACGGCGGCGTCCGGCGTCATCAGGCGCGTCGACACGTCCTGATTCTCGAGGATACGCCTGTTGACGTCGGCCTCGACGGCCGCGATGTCGTCGGCCGACAGCGGCGTGGGCTGGGAAATGTCGAAGCGCAGCCGGTCGGGTGCGACGAGCGATCCTTTCTGCGTGACGTGCTCGCCGAGCCGACGACGCAGCGCCTCGTGCAGCAGGTGCGTGGCCGAATGGTTGGCGCGCGTGCGGTCCCGGCGGTCGACGTCGATACGCAGCTCGACGAAATCGCCGACCTTGATCGTACCCTTCGTCACGCGACCCATGTGCACGTGCATGTCGCCGGCCATCTTCTGCGTGTCGTCGACGGCGATCTCCGCGCCGGCGGCCGAGAAAATGGCGCCCGCATCGCCCATCTGGCCGCCGGACTCGCCGTAAAAAGGCGTCTGGTTGACGATCAGCGCGATCTTGTCGCCGACCTTCGCACTCTCGACTTCCTTGCCTTCGATGACGAGGGCCGCGACCTTGCCTTCTGCGGTCTCGGTCTCGTAGCCGAGGAACTCCGTCGCACCCACCTTCTCGCGCAGCTCGAACCAGACGCGGTCGCCCGCCTTCTCGCCCGAACCGGCCCACGAACGGCGGGCTTCTTCCTTGGCCTTCTCCATCGCCGCGGCAAAACCGTCGGTGTCCACGCCCACGCCACGCGCGCGCAGCACGTCCTGCGTCAGGTCGAGCGGGAAGCCATAAGTGTCGTAGAGCTTGAACGCCACGTCGCCGGCAAGCTTGTCGCCCTTGCCGAGGCTGCCCGCGGACTCGTCGAGCAGGCGCAGGCCGCGGTCGAGCATCGCCTTGAAGCGAGTCTCTTCCAGCTTGAGCGTCTCGGTCGCGAGCGCGGCCGCGCGAACGAGTTCGGGATAGGCCTGGCCCATCGCGTCGGCCAGCGTGGCCACCAGCTTGTGGAGCAGCGGCTCCTTGCAGCCGATGATGTGCGCATGGCGCATCGCGCGGCGCATGATCCGGCGCAGAACGTAGCCGCGTCCTTCGTTCGACGGCAGCACGCCGTCGGCGATCAGGAAGCAGGCCGAGCGCAGATGGTCCGCGATCACGCGGTGCGAGACCGCGTGCGGCCCGTCGGCCGCGACGTTCGAGGCGTCGGCCGATGCGAGGATGATCCGGCGCATCAGGTCGATGTCGTAATTGTCGTGCTTGCCCTGCAGCACGGCCGTGATGCGCTCGAGACCCATGCCGGTGTCGATCGAGGGCTTGGGCAGCGACACGCGCTCGGTCGGCGTGATCTGCTCGAACTGCATGAAAACGAGATTCCAGATCTCGATGAAGCGGTCGCCGTCGGCGTCGGGCGAGCCGGGCGGGCCGCCCGCGATCTTCGGGCCGTGGTCGTAGAAGATCTCCGAGCAGGGGCCGCACGGGCCGGTGTCGCCCATCGCCCAGAAATTGTCGGACGTGGCGATGCGGATGATCTTGTCTTCCGGCAGACCCGCGATCTTCTTCCACAGGCCCGCCGCCGCGTCGTCGTCGTGATAGACGGTGACGCACAGCTTGTCCTTGGGAAGGCCGTATTCCTTCGTGATCAGCGTCCAGGCGTGCTCGATCGCCTGTTCCTTGAAATAGTCGCCGAACGAGAAATTGCCGAGCATCTCGAAGAACGTGTGGTGTCGCGCCGTGTAGCCCACGTTCTCCAGATCGTTGTGCTTGCCGCCGGCGCGCACGCATTTCTGCGACGTGGCCGCGCGCACGTAGGGGCGCTTCTCCTGGCCGGTGAAGACGTTCTTGAACTGCACCATGCCGGCGTTCGTGAACATCAGCGTCGGATCGTTGCGCGGCACGAGCGGCGAGGAAGCGACGACCTGATGGCCGTTCTTCGCGAAATAGTCGAGGAAGGTCTTGCGGACGTCGCTCGCACTCGTCATTGGCAGGCTCGCTCTAGGGCTCGGATGGCGGGGCGGCCGGGACCGCCCTCGCGAAAAGGGGCCTAGATGTAGCTTCGACGGGCGGTGTGTGTCCAGTTGGCGCGGGGGGAACGAGAAACGGGCCGGCGGTCGCAGCACTTCGGGCTTACGCGACGGCCGGCCCGCTCGTTGACCCGGGAACGACGAGCGATCCGGGGCCGCATTCGGAAGGTCGGAAACAGGAACCGGAGCCGAGCGGGTTCGGGGCCACTCTCCCCTCGCCCGCCCGGGGCTGGATGCAAAAGCGGCTTAGTTGTCGCCGCCGCCGGGCTCGGCCATCATGGCGCTGGCAACGGTGCCCGAGTTGCCGCGGATCGCGGCCTCGATCGCCGCAGCCGCCTCGGGATGCTCCTTGAGATAGGCGCGCGCGTTTTCCCGGCCCTGGCCGATGCGCGTGCCATCGTAGGAGAACCAGGCGCCCGACTTCTCGACGACCCCGGCCTTGACGCCCAGATCGATGAGTTCGCCGGTCTTCGACACGCCCTCGCCATACATGATGTCGAACTCGACGACCTTGAACGGCGGGGCCATCTTGTTCTTCACGACCTTGACGCGCGTCTGGTTGCCCACGACGGTCTCGCGGTCCTTGATGGCGCCGATGCGGCGGATGTCGAGGCGCACCGAGGCGTAGAACTTGAGGGCATTGCCGCCCGTCGTCGTCTCGGGATTGCCGAACATGACGCCGATCTTCATGCGGATCTGGTTGATGAAGATGACCAGCGTGTTCGAGCGCGAAATCGAGCCGGTGAGCTTGCGCAGCGCCTGGCTCATCAGGCGGGCATGCAGGCCCATGTGGCTGTCGCCCATCTCGCCTTCGAGTTCGGCGCGCGGCACGAGGGCGGCGACGGAGTCGACCACCAGCACGTCGACGGCACCCGAGCGGACCAGCGTGTCGGCGATCTCCAGCGCCTGCTCGCCCGCATCGGGCTGCGAGATGAGGAGATTGTCGACGTCCACGCCCAGCTTGCGCGCATAGGCCGGATCGAGCGCGTGCTCGGCATCGACGAAGGCGCACGTACCGCCCTGCTTCTGCGCCTCGGCGATCGCGTGCAGCGCCAGCGTCGTCTTGCCCGAGCTTTCCGGCCCGTAGATCTCGATGATGCGCCCCTTCGGCAGTCCGCCGATGCCCAGTGCTATATCCAGCGACAGCGAGCCGGTCGAGATGACCTCCGCCGCCACGGACTGGTCGCGGGCACCCAGCTTCATGATGGAGCCCTTGCCGAACGACCTTTCGATCTGGCTGAGGGCCGCCTCGAGCGCCTTGTTCTTGTCCATGCTGTCCTTCTCGTTCGACTC
>JAEUKY010000072.1 GCA_016794005.1 Rhodospirillales bacterium | reverse complement strand
CGCCTGCTCGCGGCCGGCGGCGGCGATGTCGACGCCGCCCTCGGCGAGATCCGCCGCACGCTCGGCGTGACGGGCGACGAGACGCGTGGCGACGCGTTCGCGGCACACGTCGCCGCGTGCGATTCCGGCGAACTCGACCGTGCGATTGCGGCCCTGTCCGCCGGGTCGAAGCGCGACACCGAATGCGCCGAACGGCTCGTCGCGGCCCGTACGGCGGCGGACGCCGAGATCCGGATCTCGAGCTGGCTGCTCGCCTTCATGACCAAGGACGGCAAACCCCGCGCAAACCTCGTCACGAAGCCGACGAGCGCGAAAAGTCCCGGCGTCGCGGAGTTCCTCGCCGCCGAGCAGGCGCGCTGCGAAACGCTCGGCGAGCGTCTGTCCGCCATCGAGACGGCGGCGCGGTCCTGCGCGCTGTTCCGGCTGGGGGCGGGGCTCATGGCCCGCTACGACGCGCTCAAGCGTGCGCGCGCACTGCTCGACTACGACGACCTGATCCTGCGCGCGGTCGATCTGCTGAAGGGGGCGGCACCCTGGGTGCTCTACAAGCTCGACGGCGGCATCGACCACGTTCTGGTCGACGAAGCGCAGGACACGGCACCCGAGCAGTGGGAAGCGGTCGGCGCCCTGATCGAGGAGTTCTTCGCCGGCGAAGGTGCGCGCACGCGCGTCCCGCCGCGCGGCGTCTTCGTCGTGGGCGACGAGAAGCAATCGATCTTCAGCTTCCAGGGCGCCGATCTCGACGTGTTCGGCCGCACGCGCGCGTCGCTGCAGGCGCTCGCCGGGCCTGCATGGAAGGAGGTCGGCCTCGAGATCTCGTTCCGCTCCGGCCCGGTCGTCCTCGATATCGTCGACGCGACGTTCGCCCGCGACGCCGCGCGCGACGGCGTGGTCGGCGGCGGGCGCAGGCTGTCGCACCGCGCGAAGCGCGCGCGGGCCGGCGGCCGGGTCGAGCTGTGGCTCCCCGAGATCGCCGAGAAGCTGCCCGAGCCCGAGGCATGGGACGCGCCGGTCGACTACGTGTCGTCCGCGCACCCGTCCGAACGGCTTGCGGCGCGCATCGCGCGCACCGTGAAAGACTGGATCGGCGCCGAGGATCTGCCCGCGTGCGGGCGCAAGGTGCGCGCGGGCGACGTGCTGGTGCTCGTGCGCCGGCGCAACCGTTTCTTCGACGCGATGGTGCGCGCCTTCAAGACCGCCGGCGTCCCCGTCGCGGGCGCCGATCGCATGGTGCTGGCCGACCAGATCGCGGTGATGGACCTGCTGTCGCTTGCGCGCTTCTGCCTGCTGCCGGCCGACGACCTGTCGCTTGCCGAGGTGCTGAAATCGCCGCTCTACGGGTTCGACGACGACGATCTGTTCGCGCTGGCCTGGAACCGACCCGGACAGCTGTGGCCCGCCCTGCGCGCGGGTGCCGCCGGAAACGCGAAGCGGCAGGCGGCGGCGGACGAGCTTTCCGACATACTCGCGCGCGCGGATTTCGTCCCGCCCTACGAGCTGTTCGCCCATCTGCTCGACGCGCGCGACGGGCGCCGGCGGATGCTGGCCCGGCTCGGTCCCGATGCGGCCGATCCGCTCGACGAATTCCTTGCCGCGTGCCTTTCGGCCGAGCATGCGGGCGTTTCGTCGCTGCAAGGGTTCCTGCGGCATTTCGAGGGCGGTGCGGGCGAGATCAAGCGCGACATGGAGCAGGGCCGCGACGAAGTGCGCGTGATGACCGTGCACGGCGCCAAGGGGCTCGAGGCCGACATCGTGATCCTGCCCGATACCTGCGAACTGCCCAAGGCGCGCGGCGGCACGGTCTGGACCGAGCCGGCCGCCGGTCCCGGCGTGCCGCTGTGGCCGCCGCCGGGAAAGTCGAAGCATCCGGCAAGCGTGGCGGCGCGCGCGGCCGACAGGGCCCACGAACTTGCCGAGCAGCGTCGGCTCCTCTACGTGGCGGCGACGCGCGCGCGCGACCGTCTCTATGTCTGCGGCTGGTGCAAGGATCAGCCGGCCGACGGGTCGTGGTACGCGCACCTGTCCGGCGCGATCGCGACGCATCCCAAGGCCGTCGAGATCGACACGCCCGACGGCAAGGTCTGGCGCATCGACGAGCCCGCCACGGCCCTGGATGCGCCCGACGCCGGTGCGACGTCCGCGACGCCGGCCGGCGCCTTGCCCGATTGGGCGAAGGCGACGGCGGCGCCCGACGAGCCCGTGCCGCCGCGCCCGCTTGCTCCGTCGCGGCCCGAGAACGAACCGGCCGTCGCGTCGCCGCTGGGTGCGGGCGAGGGTTTCGCGTTCCTGCGCGGCAAGCTCATCCATCGCCTGCTGCAGTCGCTGCCGGACATGGCTGTCGCGAGCCGCGCGCAGGCGGCACATCGTCTTCTGTCGCGCCCGGCCTACGGGCTGACGCCGGCGCAGGTCGACGAGCTTGCGAACGAGACGCTTGCCGTCCTTTCCCATCCCGAGTTCGCCGCCGCGTTCGACGGGCCGGGGCTTGCCGAAGCGGCCGTCGTGGCGCGGCTGGGCGGGCGCGCGCTGTCCGGGCGGATCGACCGGCTCGTCGTGCGCGACGATGCGGTCTACGTGATCGACTACAAGACCAACCGCCCGCCGCCGGCGGACGTCGCGGGCGTGGCACCGGTCTATCTGGCGCAGCTCGCGGCTTATCGCGCGGCGCTTGTGCCGCTGTTCGCGGGCCGGAGCATCCGCTGCGCGCTTCTGTGGACGCATGCGCCGCGCCTGATGCCGATACCCGCGGCACTTCTCGACGCGCACGCGCCTAACTGACTGATAACGCGCGACAGTTTCTTTCAGGTCGCAGCGCCTTGACCGCGCCCTTTGCGCTTCCTACCTTCTCGTATCTTCGATTCGCCGTTCATCCGCGAGGCTTCCATGAGCGCCAACACGACCAAGGTTACCGATGCCAGCTTCCAGACCGACGTGCTCCAGTCGGCCTCCCCGGTGCTGGTGGATTTCTGGGCGGAATGGTGCGGCCCCTGCAAGCAGATCGCGCCCGCACTCGACGAGCTCGCCGGCGACATGGCCGGCAAGCTGACCGTCGCCAAGATCAATATCGACGAGAATCCGATGACGCCGTCGAAGTACGGCGTGCGCGGCATCCCGACGCTGATGCTGTTCAAGGGCGGCGAAGTGGCCGCGACCAAGATCGGCTCGCTGCCCAAGAGCAAGCTCTACGAGTGGGTGCAGCAGAACGTCTGATCCGCTGCGCGAAAGCGCCGGCGGTTCCGGAACCCCGCGCCCGACGGCGCGGGGTTTCTGCATTTCAGGACAGCTGCGCGTCGATCCAGATCGCCAGGCGCTCGCCGTAGTGCGACCACGTGAATTCCTCGGCGCGCGCGCGGGCCGCGACCGCCATGCGCGCACGCAGGTCCGGGTCGCGCGCGAGCAGCCGCAGCCGCTCGACGAGCGCGTCGGTATCGCGCACCGGCACGAGGAAGCCTTCCTTGCCGTCGCGCACGACCGAACCGGTGTTGGGCGTGCACACGACCGGCAGGCCGGAGGCAAGCGCTTCGTAGCTCGCGAAGGCAGAGCCTTCGTGCAGCGAGGGATAGGCGAACACGTCGGCGGTCTGGAACAGCCGGTGCACTTCGTGGAACGGCACATGGGGCACGTGGCGGAACACGTCCGCGTAGGGCGCGAAGGCCGCCGGATCGCCGGCGAGCTTGCCCACGCAGACCAGCTCGAGCCCGGGGATGTCGGCGCGCTTGGCCGCCTCGAGCAGGTACTTGATCCCCTTGCGCTGCGTGAGCGCGCCCACGAACAGCACGCGGAATTTTCCGTCCGGATCGCGCGGCCGTTCGGGCGGGCGGAACCGGTCCGTATCGACCCCGTAGGGAAGCACGAACACGCGCGCCGGATCGACACCATTGGCGACCATCGTGTCGCGCACGTAATCCGACGGCACGATCACGCGGTCGGCTTCGTGCGCTTCGGTCGCGCACTGCGCGATGACCCGCTGCGGCGGCAGCGGCAGCGTCTCGGCGAACTCGGGGGCCCGCCGCGCTTCCTCGGCGAACAGGTCGAGCCCGCTGCGGATATGCCCGATCACCTGGTTGAGGATCGCGAGACCCCCGTAGCTCCGCGCGGCGCGCTGGGCGAGCAGGGCCGAGCTGTCGTGGCCGACCGTGAAGCGCGGCCGTTCGGCGAGCACGCGCTGAGCGAACTGCGCGTCGAACACGTCGTTGCGCCACGCGATGGCGGCGAGCTGGCGTTCGGCCGACAGCTTCAGGCGCGTCGAGGCGACGTACATCAGTTCGGGTACGGGCTGGAACGACACGCGCGCGGGATCGACGCCGGGATGCGAGCGGCGCTTGAGTTCGCGTTCGACGCGCGCGCGGATCGCCGGCGGCAGCAGGCCCGTCAGTCCGGGAAGCAGGCCGCGGCCGGTCCAGAACAGGCCGGTCTCGAACGACGCGTCGTAGCCCGCCGCCTGAAGTGCGGCGACGAGCTGGTAGGCCAGATGGTTCGACCCCGGATGGCCGACCAGACCGCGGATTCCGGCGCGGTTCACCGCCGCACCCGCGCCGCGAGCCGGCGGACTTGCGCGAAGTCCTCGGCCGTCGGGCGGAAGAGCGGCAGAACGCGCGCGCCGATCTGCCGGTTCAGCGACGCGGCCATCGCGGCAAGCGCCACGACGTTCGCGACGACCAGCGCCCAGGCGGCGCCGTAGATGCCGAAGACGGGCAGCAGGCCGTAGAGCGAGAGCGCCGCGGCGATCAGGCCGGCGGCCTCGGCCCAGCCGATCGCGAGCGAGCGGTCGAACGCGTTGAGCGCCTGGATGAACATCAGCTTCGCCGCGAAGAACGGCAGGCCCAGCAGCATGATCTGGCAGATCGTGGCGCTGTTCTCGAACAGCCGGCCGAAGATCAGCGGCACGAGATACTCGGCAAGAACGGCGAGTCCTGCGGCACTGGCGATGGAAAGGGCCATCGCGAGACGCAGATACATGCCGAAGATGCGCAGCTTCTCCTCGGCCGTCGGCGCCTGGCTGATCTTCGGGAAGGCGACGCCCGCGACCGTGTTGACGAGGATCATCGGCCCGTTCGCGACCGTCAGCGCCACGACGTAAAGTCCCATGTCGCTGGAGGTGAGCCACAGCGACACGGCCATCTGGTCGACGCGCTGGCGCAGGCTGTTGACCATCTCGCCGACATGGACGCGCGCGCCGTAGAAGACGAGCGCCCTGGCGACCTGCAGATCCGGCTTCCAGCCGACCCAGCCCTTGCGCATCAGCCAGACCAGGCCGACGATCGCCGACACGAACGTGCCGGCGATGTACGCGATCGCGAATGTCTCGACGCTGCTGCTGCCCGCGACGTAGAAGCCGACGATGAAGCCCAGATAGCCGAGCCCGACGAGGGCGCGCACCACGTTCCACGCGACGATGTCGAGATGGCCCTGGAACATCGTCGCGACGAACAGCGCGAAGAGATAGACCGGGATATAGAGGACGATGTACCAGCCCGTCGCGTCGCGCACGACCTGCGAGTCGCCGGAAATCATGTGCGGAATTATCAGGTAGGCGAGGACCGTCATCACGATCGCCAGCGCCGCGCCGATCCACATCACGGTCGCGAACAGCGTGCGCGGGCTCGCCGCGCGCGTCGCCGCGCGATAGAGCAGCGCATCCGACATCGCGAGGATGCCGAACTCGATCAGCAGGCCCGGCCACAGCATGATCTCGGCCAGTTCGCCGCGGCCTTCGGGCAGCAGCAGGCGGGCGGCGAGCAGGCCCGTCAGGATATTGACGATCTGGATCAGGATCGTCGTGACGAAGGAGATCGACATGTCCTTCATCGCGCGATCCGCCCCGGGCATATCGCGGCGAGGGCCGCGCGCAGGCCCGCGACGTCCTCGCGATAGCTCCACGTCCCGACGATCTCGGCCGAACGCCGGCCCATCGCGGCGAGGCGCTTCTCGTCGCGCAGCACGTCGGCCAGCGCGCGCGCGAGGTCGGCGACGTCGTCGGTGCGGAAGATGGCGCCGTTCTCGCCCGGCCGGGCGAGGTCGGGGGCGGCACCGATGCTGTCCGAGCAGATCACGGCCTTGCCGGCGCACATCACCTCGTTGACGACGAGACCCCAGGCCTCCTGCCCCGACGGCAGCACGAACAGGTCGGCAAGGTCGTAGCAGGGCGGCAGCTCGTTCTGCTTCTTGAAGCCGAGGAAGCGCACGGCGTCGGGGCCGAGCTTCGCGGCCGCGGCTTCGAGTTCGCCGCGCTGCGGCCCGTCGCCGACGAAGGCCAGCACGGGGTCGCGCATCGCCGGATCGGCATGGATGCGCGCGAATGCGTCGAGCAGCAGGCCGGGCCGCTTGCGCTCGATGAGCTTGGCGCAGAACAGCACCACCGGCCGGCCCGGGGCGATGCCCAGTTCGCGCTTGAACGCGTCGCGCCGGGCGGACGCCACGCGCGCCTGTTCGGCGAAGCGGTCGTTGTCGACCGCGTAGGGCACGTGGAAGATGCGCTCGGCCGGTACGCCGTAATCCATGTAGTAGCGCCGGTTGAGCGTGCCGATGGCGAGATAGGCGTCCACGCCCAGCTTCAGCGCCTCGAAGAAGGCGCGCTTGGCGAAACGCTTGGCGGGCGAACGCACGGCCGAAATCGGCGTCGCCTCGTCGCGGATCATCACCTTGATGCCGCGCTTCTTCGCCGACAGGATCGCCGCCCAGTGGCTGAAATGCGCGTAGCCGTGGATCCACAGCGCGTCGAATTTCCCTTCGTCGAGCGCGCGCGCGAAGCCTGTCGACAGCGGCCGCCACAGCGTCAGCGGTTCGAGGATGCCGGGCGGCGGCTGCGGGTCGAGGCGGGCGAGCGTGCGGTGCGCGTAGCCTTCGACGAGCGGCACGTCCCAGACTATCTGCTGGCCGAAATCGCCGGCCACGAACGGCCGCGTCGTGAAATCGGTGCCGAAGAAGGCCTTGAACTCGATGTCGGGCTGGCTCGCGACCATGCGCAGCAGCGGCGCCTGGTAGGGGATCGGATGCGTGACGAGATAGGCGAGGCGGAGCTTGTCCATCGTCGCCTCACGCGTCCGTGAAGGCGCGGTAGACCTGCCGGGACCAGCCGCGCAGGCCGCGCAAGGCGGCGTCGGGGTGCGCTTCGCCCATCAGCCATTCGCGCACCGGCACCACGAAGCCGGTCTTCGGCCGGTCGACCAGTTCGGGCGGCAGCGGCGGGCGCGGCGTGGCGGCCAGCGCCCGCTTGCCCGGTGCACCCAGCGAGGCGAGCGCGTTTGCGAGGAACACCGGATCGACGAACGGCACGCGGATCTCGATCGAATGGGCCATGCCCGCCCAGTCGGAATCGCGCAGCAGCCGGTCGCGCATGTAGTTGGCGATCTCCAGTGCGGAAACCTTCAGCCGGTCGCTTGGCACATGGTCGAGCCCGCGATCGAGCGTATCGGGATAGCCGAGCGCGGCGAGACCTTCCTCGGCCATCGCGCGCGGCAGCAGGTCCGCGATCTCCCACGGCATGTGAAGCGCGCGGCGCAGCAGATAGGCGCCCGGATAGGTCGATCCGTATTCGAGCAGGCCCGCGTATTTCGGCGACGTGACGCGGCCGATCCAGCCTTGCGTGGCCGCGCGGAACAGCGGCCCCAGGAACGCGAAGGGTGCGGTCCGGCGCACCAGTGCTGGGATCTGCGCGAAGCCGGGATAGCCGGCGAAGATCTCGTCGCCGCCGAGGCCCGACAGCGCAACCTTGAGGCCGACGCGCTTGGCCGCGCGCGCGACGAAATAGGTGTTGATGCCGTCGACGGTCGGCTGGTCCATCGCGGCGAACAGCGCGTCGCGTTCGGCGGCGAACTCGGCCCGGCCGATCCACAGCGTGTGCTGGCGCGTACCCCGCGCGCGCGCGAAGGCTTCGGCCAGCGCCGTCTCGTCGTTCGCGGTCCCGCGATAGGCGTCGAAGCCGAGCGTGACGGTGTCGAGGCGGCCCGCGTCGCTTTCGGCCG
>JAEUKY010000092.1 GCA_016794005.1 Rhodospirillales bacterium | reverse complement strand
CTTGACGATGATGTCCTTGAACTCCTTGCGGAACTCCAGGATCTCGGCCGTGTCCGACGTGATCAGCGTGGGCGGCATCAGATGCGGGAAATGCGTGACGAACAGCTTTTCCGGCGCGTTGCGCACGTGCGCGGGGTCGTTGACGACCAGCGTCTTGGGATGGACGTGCTCCAGGATGTGCGTCGCGGTGATGTAGCCCATGTCGAAGGGCGGGTCCTGGCGCATCAGGATCACGTCGACCTTGGCGAGGTCGATCGTCTCGGGTGTGCCGAACGTGAAATGGTTGCCCTTCTCGCGGCGCACCGTCACGGGATGCGCCTTCGCGTAGATGCGCTCCTTGCCGCGCATCGACAGGTGCTTCACGAGGTAATGGTAGAGCGCGTAGCCGCGCGCCTGCGCTTCGAGCATCAGCGCGAAGCTCGAATCCCCGTCGATATTGACCGACCCCATCGGGTCCATCTGCACGGCAACGACGCGCGACATGTGGGTGCTTCCTTCAGTTCAGGCGGCCCTTGAGCGCCTGGATCTCCATCGCGATGCGGCTCTTCGCACCGGGCGCTTCGACCAGCGCATGGGCCTGCTCCAAACACATCACGCCGGCGCGCAGATTGTCGAGTCCGACATGCACGAGCCCCGCCTCGTGCCACAAGGCCGGGTCGGCGGGGGCGAGCATCAGCATGCGTTCGAGCGTGGCGAGCGCCCCGCGGAAATCCTCGGCCTTCAGCAGGCGCGTCTTGATGTTGTTCTGCAGGCGCAGCAGCACCGTGCGGTCGGGCACGCTTGCGTAATGGTGGTTCTGCAGTTCCGCACCGGGTCCCTCGAAGCGCTTCAGCAGGCCGCGCAGCGCCTTGGTTTCCAGCACCGCCCCGCCGTTGAACGGGTCGAGGATCGCGCGCCCGCCGGGTCCGTCGACGCGGATCAGGAAATGGCTGGGAAAGGCGAGGCCCGAGGCCGCCCAGCCCTGTGCGCGCGCCGCATGGATCCACAGGATCGCGAGCGAGACGGGCAGGCCGCGCCGCCGGTCGATGACGCCGGCGAGGTCGGCGTTGCGCAGGTCATCGTAGGAATCGCGGTCGCCGCGATAGCCCAGCCGCTCGACCAGCGCTTCGCGCAACGCGGCAACGCGGCCGTCGAGCGTGTCGGGGCGCACTTGCGCCTCCGCCGCCACGCAGGTCGCGATCTCCGACAGGTGCGCGCGATAGGGGGCGAGGTCGAGGGCGGGTCGTGCGGCCGCCGACAAGGCGAGGGCCGTGTCGGCGAGGGCGAGATCCTGTTCGCCCGCGTGCGCTGCGTCGGCGAGCGTGCGCTCGATCTCGGGCCGGACGCCGGCGACGAGGCGATAGGGCGGGTTCACCCGGCGGCGGCCTGCGCGCCGGGGGGGCTGCGGAACCGGCGCGGATCGTCGCGGCCGATCGCGTGGCTGACCACGCGCTTGATGTTCGACATGTTGCGCGCCACGCCCAGCACGCGGTCGTGCTCGGCCTGGTCGGCATAGACGCCGAGGATGTAGACCGTGCCGTTGACGACCTCGACCGAGTAGTTGACCGAATTGATGCCGCGCGCGAACAGCAGGCGCGAGCGCAGCTCGTTGGCGGCCCACACGTCCTTGGCGTAGGCCTTGATGCCGCCCTCGCTGGTGACCTCGATCTCGTTGATGATCTCGCGGATGCCGCTTGCCTTCCACGCGAGGCGCACGGCTTCCGCGCGCGTGTCGGGATCGGTCACGGCCCCGGTCAGCAGCACGCGGCCCTCGTAGATCTGCGTCGAGATCGACGAGAAGATCGTCGAGTCTTTGCGCTCCTGGAACCAGTAATTGTTGATCTCGAGCGCTATCGCGTTGTCGGTGACCGCACCCTTGACGCCGCGGTCCTGCATGGCGGCCCCGCCCACGGCGGCGGCGCCGCCGATGGCGGTTTCCACGCAGCCCTGCAGGGCGAGGGCGCCGGCCAGGAGACCGGCGGCGAGAACGAGACGGCGGGGGCGGGTCGGGTTCTGCATGGCAAAGCTCCTTGCCCTTTTATTTAGGGCGCTGGGGCGAGTCGCGCCAAGCGTCTTTCACGTGGCGCGGCCAGCGGCCGGGGGCCACCAGCACCATGTCGAATCTAACCTCGAATGCGGCGAATTGAGGGCGCGTCGCGAGATACTGTCCGGCCGCCCGCGCGATGCGCGCGGCTTGTGCAGGGTGTAGCGAATCGGCCGCATCGTCGGCGTCGTTCCGCGCCTTCACCTCGACGAAGGCGAGGGTCCGCCATCGTTTCGCCACGATATCGACCTGGCCCGCGGGCAGGCGCAGGTCGCGCGCGACGATCCGCCAGCCCGCCAGACGCAGCCGCCACGCGGCCAGCGTTTCGGCCAGCCGGCCGCGGCGCTGGGCCGCGACGTGGCGCGCCGACCTCAACCCTTCGCCTTGCCCGACAGGACGAGGGCGCGCGCATAGACCTGCCGGCGCGGCAGCCCGGTCGCGGCGG
>JAEUKY010000045.1 GCA_016794005.1 Rhodospirillales bacterium | reverse complement strand
GGGCGTGCTCAAGTCGGGCGACACCGTCATGAACACGACGAAGGGCGAGAAGGAACGCATCGGCCGCATGTTCCAGATGCACGCCGACAAGCGCGACGAGATCAAGGAAGTCTACGCCGGCGACATCGCCGCGTTCGTGGGTCTCAAGGACACCGGCACGGGCGACACGCTCGCCGATCCGTCCGATCCCGTGATCCTGGAGCGCATGGCGTTCCCGGTTCCCGTCATCGACATCGCGGTCGAGCCCAAGACGAAGGACTCGGTCGAGAAGATGGCGCTCGGCCTGCAGAAGCTGGTCGCCGAAGACCCGTCGCTCCGCCTGCGCACGGACCACGAGTCCGGCCAGACGATCCTGTCGGGCATGGGCGAACTGCATCTCGAGATCATCGTCGACCGCCTGAAGCGCGAATACGGCGTGGAAGCCAACATCGGCTCGCCGCAGGTTGCCTACCGCGAGACGATCTCGAAGGCGCACACCGAGGTCTATACCCACAAGAAGCAGTCGGGCGGTTCGGGCCAGTTCGCCGAAGTGAAGATCAAGTTCGAGCCGATGCCGCGCAACGGCGGCGTCGTGTTCGAGGACGAGGTCGTCGGCGGCTCGATCCCGCGCGAGTTCATCCCGGCCGTGGAAAAGGGCATCAAGGTGCAGTGCGAGCAGGGCGTGCTCGCGGGCTTCCCGACCGTCGACTTCAAGTACACCCTCCTCGAGGGCAAGTACCACGACGTCGACTCCTCGGCGCTGGCCTTCGAAATCGCCGGCAAGGCCTGCTTCCGCGAAGGCATGAAGAAGGCCAACCCGATCATCCTCGAGCCGATCATGGACGTCGAGGTGACGACGCCGCCCGACCACGTCGGCGACGTCGTGGGCGACCTCAACCGCCGCCGCGGCATCATCCAGAGCCAGGACCAGATCGCCACGTCGGTGATCATCCGGGCCCACGTGCCGCTGTCGGAAATGTTCGGCTACATCTCGGACCTGCGCTCGATGTCGAAGGGCCGCGCGTCCTTCACGATGCAGTTCGACCACTACGAGCCGGTTCCGCGCAACATCGCGGACGAGATCATGGCCAAGAACGCGGCCTGATCCCTCGGACGACCGGAGAGAAAGAAGCGGGGCGGGAAGGAAACTTCCCGCCCCGTCTCGCGTTTCAACGCACGAAATGCGGGACGAAGCGCGCGGCGGCGCCGACGAAATCGCCGTCCGCCTCGCGCAATGCCAGCCCCGCCGGCTGCGAGGCGACCATCCAGGTCGAGGCGAGGACCGTGACCGGCCCCGTCTTCGCGAGTTCCGCCATCGCCTGGTAGACGAGCGGGCCGTCCTGTTCGGCCGGCTCTTCGGCGTCGCCCGCCGTCGCCGCGGCGGAAAGCCCGTTCGCGTAGAGCTTCACGCCCGCACCGTCGCGGCCCAGGGCCGGCTTCGCCGCCGCCGGTCCGGCGACGTCGCGTGCGTTCATGCCGGCCGGCAGCAGGTTGGGATGGCCGGGATGCATCTCCCACAGCAGCGGCAGCATGCGCTTGTCGGCCAGCAGCATCTTCCATGCGGGCTCGATCGCGGTCAGGCCGGAAATCTCGATGTTCGGGCCGAACTCGTCCTCGACCAGCCACGCCCACGGATAGAGCTTGAAGAGCGTGCGGATCGGCCGGTCGTCGGCGTCGAGGAACTTCTCGCCGTCCCAGCCGACCGCGTCCAGATCGAGGCGCACGGCCTCGAACCCCGCCGCGCGCGCGGTGGCGGCGAGGAAATCGAGCGTCAGCGAGGCTTCCGCGTCGTCGGGCGTGCCGGCGAAGTGCACGGGCAGGCGCGGCAGGCCGAAATTGCGCCAAGCCTCGACGAGGCGGCCCTCGATCTCGTTGAACTGGAGGGCGCCGGGGACGGCGGCGGCGCACCATTCGGCCTGGAAGCGCGCGGCCTCGACGAGGCCGACGGGCGTCTCGGCGTTGTACTCGAGCAGCTTGGGCGGCTGGCCCGGGCGCCAGGCGAGGTCGAAGCGCCCGATCAGGTTGCGCGCCTGCCGGTCCCACGAATCGGCGACGAGGCGGGCGGCCAGCGGCGACAGGTCGAAGCGGTCGAGGAGGTCTTCGTTGACGACGCGGTCGACGAGTTCGAGGCACATGCGCTCGAGTTCGACGCTGGCGTCGTAAAGCTCGTCGATCTCCGCCTTGTCGAGCGCATACCCTACGTCGGCGACGAGATAGCGTGCGCCGTCTTCGTGCGTTTCGGACAGGCCGAGATCGGCGGCGCGCTGGGCTAGATCGGCGCGGACGCCCGTCGCGACGCGTTCCATGCTTGGGAAATCAGCTTCCCGAGACGCGACCGGTGCCGGTGCGGCCGAACCCGCCGCGTTCGACGGGGCCCGCCGGGCGTGCGGCCGCCGTCGGGCTGCCCGCACTCGCCGTCTGCGCGACCGGGCGCGGCGGCGGCATCGTGCGGCTGTCGAACGTCTTGCCGGTCGGCGTCGTGCCCGAATAGGCGCGGTTCTGCGTGTCGCGATAGAGCGGCTGGGCGGCCATGCCGCCGCCGGCGAGCCGGCCCATCATGTAGCCGGCGAGCAGCGGCATGAAGAACGAGCCGTTGGCCTGCTGGACCTGTGCGGGTTCCGTACCTGCCGCGGCGAGCTGCTCGGTCGTCGGCTTGACGCCCGCGACCGGCTGGCAGTTGGCGGCCCCGAATTTTTCCTCGCAGGCTTCGGCACTGGCGAAGGCGGGGGCGGTGCGCACATGCGCCTCGCGCGCGTCCATCAGCGCCTGGCGGCACGAGCCGGGATTGCTCTGGCTGGCGCACTGCGCTTCGTCGCGCACGAATTCCGAGACGAGGTCGGGTTTGTCGTCGCAGGCCGTCAGGGCGATGGCGGCGACGGAGGCAAGCAGCAGGGGGCGGAGCTTGATCATGCTTCCAATGTAAGCACTCCCGGCCGCAATTCAATATTCGTTATTCCGGCAGGAGCTGCACGGCAGCCTTCGTCGTGCCGGGCGAGGAGACCTGTGGATTTTCAGTATCTTAGATCAGCCCGCAAACGCGAGAACCGCCAGCGCCAGCGATCCTACCGCGATGCGGTACCACGCGAACGGCACGAAACCGTGGCGCGAGACGAACGCGACGACCGTGCGCACGACGAACAGCGCCGCGACGAACGCCGTGACGAAGCCCACGGCGATGACGGCGTAGTCGCCGTCGCCCAGCAGCGCGCGGTTCTTCCAGAGGTCGTAGACGGTCGCCCCCAGCATCGTCGGGATTGCGAGGAAGAACGAGAATTCGGTCGCGGTCTTGCGGTCGACGCCCATCAGCAGGGCACCCATGATCGTCGCCCCCGAGCGCGACACGCCCGGGATCATCGCCACCACCTGGCAGCAGCCGATC
>JAEUKY010000013.1 GCA_016794005.1 Rhodospirillales bacterium | reverse complement strand
GGCCGTGAAATCCGCCGCCATCGCACAGGTCGCGTGGGCGAAGACGCCGGCGCGCCAGCGCGGCAAGCTGATCGCCGATTGCGGCCGCCTGCTCGACGCGCACAAGGAAGAGCTGTCGCGGCTGGTGGCGCTGGAGACCGGGAAGGCGCTGCGCACCGAATCCCGCGTCGAGGCGGGCGTGCTCGCCGACGCGTTCAACTTCTACGGCGGCCTCGGCAGCGAGCTGAAGGGCGAGACCGTGCCCTTCAATCCCGACATGCTGACGATGACGCTGCGCGAACCCATCGGCGTCGTCGGCGCCATCATCCCGTGGAACGTGCCGATGATGCTGATGGCGCTGAAGATCGCGCCCGCCCTCGTCGCCGGCAACACGGTGGTGGTGAAGAGTGCGGAGGAAGCGCCCTTCGCCGTGCTGCGCATCTGCGAACTGATGGCGACGATCCTGCCGCCGGGCACGTTCAACATGCTGTCGGGCATGGGGCCGGAATGCGGCGGGCCGCTGGTGGCGCACCCGAAGGTCGGCAAGATCACGTTCACCGGCTCGGTCGAGACCGGCAAGATCATCTACCGCGCGGCGGCCGACAAGCTGATACCGGTCACGCTGGAACTGGGCGGCAAGAGCCCGATGATCGTCATGGACGACGCCGATCTCGACCGCGCGGTCGCCGGCGCCATCGCCGGCATGCGCTTCACGCGCCAGGGGCAGAGTTGTACCGCCGCCAGCCGCATGTACGTGCAGTCGAAGATCCACGACCGCTTCGTGGCCGCACTCAAGGCCAAGGTCGACGCGATGAAGATGGGCGACCCGCTCGACGAGACGACCGACATCGGCACGATCGTGTCGCAGCAGCAGTACGACAAGGTCAATTCCTACATCGCGACGGGGAAGAAGGAAGGCGGTACTGCGCACGAATGCTCGGCGATGCCGGCCGACGCGTCGCTCGCCAAGGGCCTGTTCGTGCGGCCCGTCATCTTCACCGGCCTGCCGAAGGATTCGAAGGTCGTGCGCGAGGAGATCTTCGGGCCGGTCACGGCCGTCATCAAGTTCGAGACGTTCGACGAGGCGATCGCCGCGGCGAACGACAGCGAATACGGCCTCGCCGCGACGATCTGGACGAAGGACCTGAAGACCGCGCTGGATGGTGCGCGCCGCCTGCAGGCGGGCTTCGTACAGGTGAACCAGAACCTCGTCGTGCAGCCGGGGCTTTCCTACGGCGGCGTGAAGACGTCCGGTCTCGGCAAGGAGGCCACGCTCGAAGCGATGCTCGAGCACTTCACGACCAAGAAGACCGTCATCGTCAGCATGGCCTGACCGATGCGGGCCCTGCGCTGGATCGGCGGAGTTCTGGCGGGCCTCGTCCTGCTGGTCGCCGCCGTCGGCGGTGCGGGCCTGCTCTATCTGCGCACCGGCCTGCCGCAGACCGAGGGCACGCTGCGCGTCGCCGGCCTCGAAGGCCCGGTCGAGATCGTGCGCGACGGCTTCGGCATCCCGCATGTCTGGGCGTCGGCCGAGCGCGATCTGTGGTTCGCGCTCGGCTTCCTGCATGCGCAGGACCGACTCGTGCAGCTCGAATTCACGCGGCTGATCGGCCAGGGACGGCTTGCCGAGGCGGTGGGCGCGCGCGCCCTGCCGCTCGACCGGTTCAACCGCGTGCTCGGCCTGCCGCAGGAAGCCCGCCGCGCCTACGCCATCGCCGATGCCGACACGCGCGCGCAGATGGACGCCTACGCCGCCGGCGCCAACGCCAGCCTCGCCGCGCGCGGCGGCGCGTGGCCGGTCGAGTTCCTGTGGATGGGCCACCGGCCGGAACGCTGGGAAGGCTGGCACACGCTGCTGTGGGGCCAGATGATGGGCCTCACGCTCAACGCCGGATGGCGCGACGCGCTGATGCGCGCGCGACTGGGCGACCGGCTGACGCCGGACCTGTTCGACGCGTTGTGGCCGCGCGACGACGGCAGTGCCGCCGCCGTTTCGTTCGATCCCGCCGACCGTGCGACCGAAAAGCTCGCGGGCGCATTGCTCGACGCGCTGCCCGCCCCACTCGGCCCGCCGACGGCGTCGAACGAATGGGTCGTCGCCGGCAGCCGCACGGCCAGCGGCAAGCCGATCCTCGCCAACGACCCGCATCTCAATCTCGGGGCACCGGGCGTCTGGTATCTCGTGCGCCTCGAAGCGCCCGGTGCCGTCTATGCCGGGGCGACCGCCCCCGGCGCGCCCGCGCTGGTGCTGGGCCGCAACGCGAACATCGCCTGGGGCTTCACGACGACGAACGCCGACGCGTCGGACCTGTTCCTCGAGCGCGTCGATCCGGCGGACGCGACGCGCTATCTGGTTCCCGGCGGTTCGCGCGCCTTCGAGACGCGCGAGGAAATCCTCCAGATCCGGGGCGAGCGGCCGCAGACCATCGTCGTGCGCCGCACGCGCCACGGGGCCGTCATCTCCGACATCGATCCCATCGCGCGCGCCACGGCCGGCGACGGGCACGCGATGGCGCTGGCCCTGCCCTTCATGTTCGCGCCCGACCGCACGGCGCAGGCGCTGATGAAGCTCAACCGCGCGAAGGACGCGCGCGAGGCCGTCGCCGCGACGCGCGACTGGCTGGGTCCGGTGCAGAACATGGTCTATGCCGACACGTCCGGCACGATCGGCCTGCGCACCGTGGGTGCCGTGCCCACGCGCGCGACGGCCCCTTCGCCGCTGCCCTATCGCGGCTGGATGCGCGAAGTGGGCTGGACCGGCTTCGTGCCGTTCGAGGAGATGCCGTCGCGCGAGAACCCGCCGGCGGGGTTCGTATCGAACGCCAACGACCGCGTCGTCGCGGCGAACTGGCCGCACCATCTGGGCTTCTCGTTCGATCCCACGTACCGGCAGCGGCGCATCGTCGAGGTGCTGGGTTCGCGCACCGGGCAGGACGCGGCGTTCCACGAAGCGCTTCTGGCCGACGCGCACTCGCTGTTCGCGCGCGAGGCGGTCGCGGCGGCGGCACAGCTTGCCCCGACCGAACTGCGTACCCGCGCCGCCCTCGAACGGCTGCGCGCGTGGGACGGGCGCATGGACCGGACGCGCGGCGAACCGCTGATCTTCGCGGCGTGGATGCGCGAGCTTACGCGCCGCACGCTCGAGATCGCGGCGGGCGATCTTTCCGAGGCGCTGGTGCGCGAACGGCCGCGCCTGCTGCTCGACGTGCTGAACGGCCGGTCGAAATGGTGCGGCGATGGCGGCGAAGCTGCGTGCGCGCGCGCGGCCGAAGCGGCACTTGCCGCCGCCCTCGACTGGATCGCGGCACGCCACGGGCGCAACGTGGCCGCCTGGCAGTGGGGTGCCGAACATCGCGCCCCGTTCGACAACCCGGTCTTCGCGCGCCTGCCGCTGATCGGCCCGCTGCTGGATGTCGGCGTGCCGACGCACGGCGACTACTACACCGTCAACCGCGGCGGCGGGCGCATGTCGGAAGCGGCACACCCCTTCGCGCATGTCCACGGGGCGGGGTATCGGGCCGTCTACGACCTTGCCGATCTCGACGCGTCGCTGTTCGTGATCGCCCCCGGACAGTCGGGCGACATCCTGTCGACGCACTGGCGCGACATGGCGGCGCTGTGGGCCGACGGGCGACACGTGCGTCTTGCCCGCTCGCGCGTCGAGCTGGGCGAGGATTCGCGGCGGCTGCGGCTTTTACCGCCCTGAAATTTCCAGTATTTTCAGTTCTTTGGGCGACAATTAACGGGTCATCAACGAACTTGCGATAGTTTTTAATCGAATTTTAGCGGGTCGCCCGCCGTTGTTCTTGCATCGCACCAAGCGCATATTCCTTGCGCGCGGGCGGGCCGGGAATCGGCTGCGGGCGGCACTGGTTCGGAAAGTCGAATGGCCGACGAGAGCAATCACCCAGTCATCATCATCAAGCGCGGCAAGAAGGGCCACGACGGCGCGCATGGCGGCGGCTGGAAGGTGGCCTATGCCGACTTCGTGACCGCGATGATGGCGTTCTTCCTGCTGCTCTGGCTGCTCAACGCGACCGACCAGGAAAAGCGCCAGGGCATCGCGCAGTACTTCACCGCGTTCGACGCCGTGTCGCGCTCCACCTCGGGTGCGGGCGGCGTGCTCGGCGGCGTCACGCTGGGCCCGGGCGATCTTCCGAACATGACCGGCGGCATCGTCGTCGGCGTTCCGCTCGCCCCCACCGGCGAGGAGCGCGACACCGAAGGCCCCGACTTCGCCGAGAAGCAGGGCCAGGCCGCGGCCAGCGAGGACAGCGAGAACCCGCAACCCAACGCGCGCGGCGCATCGGGCATCGGCCCCGGCCCGTCGGGGCGCGAGGCCGTCGGCGACCGTCGCCCGGGCAACCGGCCGGAGGGCGCGCTCTTCAGCGGCAACCGCCCCGAGGGCGAGCAGGAAGCCAACGGCGTCGTCGTACGCCAGAACAACGCCTTCCAGCAGCAGATGGTCGCCGAGATGGGCAAGCGCGAGGAGCAGAGCTTCCAGCGCGCCGAGGCCGACATCCGCCAGGCCATCCAGGACGTGCCGGAACTGAAGCCGCTCGCACAGAACCTGCTCGTCGACCGCACGCCCGAGGGGCTGCGCATCCAGCTCGTCGACCAGGAACGCTATTCGATGTTCGCCTCGGGTTCGGCCGCACCGGCCGAAGCCACGCGCCGCCTGCTGGCGACGGTCGCGAAGATCGTGCAGAACCTGCCCAACTCCGTCGCCATCGCCGGCCATACCGACGCGGTCCCCTTCCCGCGCGGCGCCCAGTACACGAACTGGGAACTGTCCAGCGACCGCGCCAACGCCGCGCGCCGCGCGATGATCGAGGCGGGCCTGCCGCAGGCGCGCATCGCGCGCGTCGTCGGCCGCGCCGACACCGAACCGCTGATCGCCGACAATCCCAGCGATCCGCGCAACCGGCGCATCTCGATCATCCTGCTGCGCGACATCCCGCCCGCGACCTGACGCGCGTGCCGGCCGGAACCACGCGTCGCGCGCTGCTGCTCGCCACCGGTGCGGCACTCGCCGGCTGCGCCGCACCGGCCCCGATTTCCTCGCGCACATCCGGTACAGATCCCTTCACGCTCGGCGTGGCGTCCGGCGATCCGTGGCCCGACGGCTTCGTGCTGTGGACGCGGCTGGTTCCCGACCGGCTTGCGCCGAACGGCGGCATGCCGGCCGCGGCCGACGTGGTCTGGGAAATCGCGCGCGATCCGTACTTCGCCACCGTCGAGCGCAGCGGCACGGTGCGCACGCAGGCGGCGTCGGCGCACAGCGTGCATGTCGAGATCGGCGGCCTCGCTCCGGCGCGCGACTACTGGTACCGCTTCCGCGCGAACGGCCACGCAAGCCCGACCGGTCGCGCGCGCACGGCGCCCGCCCCCGGCACGCTGCCCGCGCGGCTCGCCTTCGTCACGTGCGGGTGCAACCATTTCGAACACGGCCTTTTCACGGCCTATCGCCATATCGCGCGCGAAGCGCCCGATTTCGCGTTCCACTACGGCGACTATATCTACGAGTACGGCACCTATCGAGGACCGCTGCCGCGCGCGCGCCTGCACGAAGGCGCCATGTGCCGCACGCTCGACGACTACCGGCGCCGCTACGCGCAGTACAAGTCCGACCCCGACCTGCAGGCGGCGCACGCGGCCACGCCGTTCGTCGTGTCGTACGACGACCACGAGGTCGCGAACAACTGGTCGCGCGAGTACGCCCAGTCCAGCGGCGACGATCCGGCCGTCTTCCTCGCGCGCCGGAACGCCGCCCTGCAGGCATGGTACGAGCACCTGCCGCTGCGCGCCGCCCAGCGCCCGACCGCCGCCGGCACGACGATGTACCGCGCCCTCGCCTTCGGCGATCTCGCCGCGTTCGACGTTCTCGACACGCGCCAGTACCGCACGCGCCAGCCCTGCGGGGACGCGATGCAGCCGGCCTGCCCCGCGATGGACGCGCCCCAGGCGCAGATGCTGGGTCCGGCGCAGGAATCCTGGCTGTTCGACCGGCTCGCGAATTCGCGCGCGCGCTGGAACTTCCTCGGCCAGCAGGTCGCGATGATGCGCATCGACGGCGGCGACCGGATCTTCAACATGGACAGCTGGGCCGGCTACACGGCCGCGCGCGGCCGGCTGCACGCGTTCCTCGCGCAACGCCGCCCGTCGAACCCCGTCGTGCTGACCGGCGACTGGCACCGCAACTGGATCGGCGAGCTGAAGGCGGACTACGACGATCCGCGCTCGGCCACGCTTGCGCCGGAGTTCCTCGCGACCTCGATCAGTTCGGACGGCGATCCGGCGCCGGACGGGCCCAGGCGCGCGCGCGTGTTGGCCGCGAACCCGCATCTGCGCCACTACAGCGACCGGCGCGGCTACATGGCATTCGAGCTGACCGCTTCGCGCCTCGACGTCCGGCTGCGCAGCGTGGCCAGCGTCGTGCGGCCCGACGCCCCGGTCGAGACCACGGCGCGGTTCTCTGTCGTCGCGGGCGACCCGCGCGTCCACGCCGCCTGAAGGTCTATTCCGCCATCGCCTGCTTGAGCTTCGGCATCGAGGTCTTGAGCGCGTCCAGCACCTGCGGGTCGAACATCGCGGGCGACATGCGCTCGTCGCCCTCGGTCATGCTGGCGAGCACCGCGTCGTGCGACATCGCCGCCTTGTACGAACGCCGCTCCCACAGCGCGGCATAGACGTCGCCGACGGTTGCGATGCGCGCGGGCAGGCTGATCTGCGCGCCGGCGAGCTTCTCGGGATAGCCGGTTCCGTCGAAGCGCTCGTGATGGTGCAGCGCCACGTCCTCGACGAAGGCCAGCATCGGCGTTTCGCCGATCTGGCGCAGGCGCCGGCTGCCGTAGATCGAGTGCAGCTCGACGAGCCTGCGTTCCTCGGGCGTCAGGCGGCGCGGCGCGTAGAGGATCTCGCGCGGGATGTCGAGCTTGCCGATGTCGTGGAACAGCGAGGCGAGCTGGACCTTCAGCACGTCCTCCTCGGAAAAACCGATCTCGCGCGCGAGCAGCGAAGCGACGGTGCCGACATGGATCGAATGCGTGTGCAGTGCGGGATCGCGGTCCGCCTGCTCGTGCCAGAGCCTGGCGACCCAGCCTTCGTCCGGTGCCGCAGGCGGTTCGTGCCTGTTGTCCACGCCGACCACCCTTCCTGTCCGCATCTCTGCTTCAGGGATTGATCAATTTTTCGCGAACTACAACCGATCCGCGCACTGAACCACGCCGGTCCGCCGGCCGTCAAGGCGGCGGGAGGCGCTTGCGGGGTACGCGAAGCTCCCATACGCTTGGCGGCGTGAACGAGATCGCGCAGACGCCACCCCTCGACGCGACGCTCGCCGACCCGGCGGCCTATGCGGGCCTGCGCCGGCGCCGGGTGTTCGGCTGGATGCTCGATGTCGCGAGCTGCGGCCTGATCGCGTGGGCCGCCGCCATTCCGGCGACCTTCATCGGCATCCTCAGCTTCGGCGTGCTGTGGGCGCCTGCGTGGATCGCGGTCGCGCTGATCCCCCTTCTCTACAATGCGATCCTGATATCGGGCACGAAGCGCTCGACGCTGGGCCAGCGGCTTGCCGGCGTGCGCATCGAAACGGCGGACGGGCGGCAGGCGGGCTTCCTGCAGGCGGCCGTCCATTTCGTGCTGTTCTATCTGGGTCTCGGGTTCACCGGCGGGCTGGTCGCGCTCTGGTCGTTCTTCAACCCGCGCAAGGCGCTGGTCCACGACATCCTCGCCGGTCTCGAAGCGCGGCGCGCGGGCGGTGGCGCATGACCGCACAGGGCAGCAGCACCGCGCGCTTCTACTATTCGATGCCCTCGCCCTGCCCCTATATCGAGGGGCGGATGGAACGGCGCATCTTCGTCGACCTGACGGGCCCGCAGGCCGTGCTTTCCTACGACCTGCTTTCCGAAGCGGGCTTCCGCCGGTCGCTCGGCTTCGCCTATCGCCCGGCCTGCCCCGGCTGCAACGCGTGCGTGGCCGTACGCATCCCGGTGGCGCAGTTCGACATGACGCGCCAGTGGCGCCGCGTGCTCGCGCGCAACGCCGATCTAGCCGGCGAGTTCCGCCCCCCGATCGCGACGGCCGAGCAGTACGCGCTGTTCTCGCGCTACCAGGTCGGCCGGCACCGCGACGGCGAGATGGCGCGCATGGATTTCGAGGACTACCGCACGATGATCGAGGTCGGGGCGATCGCCTCGAACGTGCTCGAGATCCGCGACCGGCACGGCAACCTGATGGGAGCCTGCCTGATCGACCGGATGGGGCGCGGCTACTCGGCCGTCTATTCGTTCTACGAACCGGAAACGCCGACCCGGTCGCTGGGCAGCTACCTGATCCTCTGGCTGGTCGAGGAAGCGCGGCGCACCGGGCTCGACCATGTCTATCTCGGCTACTGGATCCACCAGAGCGAGAAGATGGCCTACAAGGTTCGGTTCCAGCCGCTCGAGGCGCTGACCCGCGAAGGCTGGCATCCGATCGACGCCAGCGGCGTGGCCCGGCGCGCCTGGCCGGCCGGCCGCGGGACCCGCCGCCCGTCCGCAAGCGACTGATATATTTCCGAGTTTGCCCATTTTCCGGGCGGCCGGACCGGTATTCCGCTGTGGCGGGACCGGGACGGCCATGTTAGTTTCGGCCATTCGCGTGGATCATGCGTGAATCAATCGACGTGTTTCTGACGAAACGAAAACAGGGAGACAGGGAATGAAGCGTCGCAATTTCATCACTACGGCCGGTCTCGGCCTGGCGGCCGCCCCGCTCGCCGCACCGGCGATCGCGCAGGGCGTCGTGCGCTGGCGCATGGCATCCAGCTTTCCGAAGTCGCTCGACACGATCTTCGGCGCGGGCGAAGTGCTGGCCAAGAGCGTGACGGCGGCCTCGGGCGGCAAGTTCGAGATCCGCGTCTTCGCGGCGGGCGAAATCGTCCCGGGCCTGCAGGTCCTCGACGCCGTCCAGGCCGGCACGGTCGAGTGCGGCCACACGGCGAACTACTACTATATCGGCAAGGACCCGACCTTCGCGTTCGACACGGCCGTTCCGTTCGGCCTCAACTCGCGCCAGCAGACGGCGTGGATGGTCTCGGGCGGCGGCAGCCAGCTGATGGCCGAGCTGTTCAAGGCCTACAACGTCGTCGCGCACCCGGCCGGCAACACGGGCTGCCAGATGGGCGGCTGGTTCCGCAAGGAGATCAAGGAGCCGGGCGACTTCAACGGCGTCAAGATGCGCATCGGCGGCTTCGCCGGCCAGGTGCTGACGAAGCTCGGCATGGTGCCGCAGCAGCTCGCGGCCCCGGACATCTATCCGGCGCTGGAAAAGGGCACGATCGACGCGGCCGAATGGGTCGGCCCGTACGACGACGAGAAGCTCGGCTTCAACAAGGTGGCGCCGTTCTACTACTACCCCGGCTGGTGGGAAGGCGGCCCGCAGCTCTCGGCCATCGTCAACGACAAGGCGTGGGACTCGCTGTCGGCCGAGAACAAGGCCATCTTCCAGGCCGCTTCGTTCGAGGCGCACACGGTCATGCAGGCGCGCTACGACGCGCTGAACCCGGCCGCCCTGCGTCGCCTGATCGCGAACGGCACGAAGCTGCGCGCCTTCAGCCCGAACGTCCTGAAGGCCTGCCTCGACGCCGCGAACGAGGTCTACGAGGAAACGTCGGCCAAGAACGCGCTGTTCAAGAAGGTGTTCACGTCGTGGCGCCAGTTCCGCAACAACCAGGTCGACTGGTTCAAGGTCGCGGAAGGCCGTTTCGACAACTTCATGAACACGCAGGGCACGGTCGCCAAGCGTACCTGATCGCCGACCGGCTCGCCGGAACGCGAACGCCCGCCCGGGAAACCGGGCGGGCGTTTTCTTTTGCGCGCCGGAGCGGCGGGATCAGTTCTCCTGCTTCTCCTCGGACTCTTCGGCCGCCGGCTCGTCGGCGGAATCGTCGCCCTCGACCGGCGCCTGTTCGGTCGCCGCCGGATCGCTTTCGATGATTATCTCGATGGAGTTCGGATCCACGCCGGACCCGCGGTCGAGCATCATCGTCACGATCTCGGGGAAGGCGATGACGATCGCGACCATGATGCACTGGATGACCACGAAGGGCACCGCGCCCCAGTAGATCTGCATCGTCGTGATCGGTTCCATCAGCTTCTTCGTGACGACGTCGATATACGCCTTCGCCGGGGCGACCGAGCGCAGGTAGAACAGCGCGAACCCGAAGGGCGGGTGCATGAACGACGTCTGCATGTTGACGCCGAGCAGCACGCCGAACCAGATCAGGTCGATGCCCAGTTTCTCCGCCGCCGGCCCGAGCAGCGGCACGACGATGAACGCCAGCTCGAAGAAATCGAGGAAGAAGGCGAGCAGGAACACCATCACGTTGACGACGATCAGGAAGCCCGTCTGCCCGCCGGGAAGCCCGACCAGCAGATGCTCGACCCACAGGTCGCCGTTGACCGCGCGGAAGGTCAGGCCAAACACGCTGGATCCGACCAGGATGAAGAGCACGAAGGACGAAAGCTTCGCGGTCGAATCCATCGCCTGGCGCATCAGCGCCCAGGACAGCTTCTTCTTGATGAGCGCGAGGACGATGGCGCCCGTGGCGCCCATGGCGCCGCCTTCGGTCGGCGTCGCGATGCCGAGGAAGATGGTGCCGAGCACGAGGAAGATCAGGATCAGCGGCGGCACGAGCGTGATCAGGCAGCGCAGCACGAGCTTCATGCCGCGCAGCGAGCGCGCTTCGAGCGGCAGCGGCGGGGCGCAGCCGGGCACGACGATCGTCATAAGCAGGATGTAGCCGGCATAGAGTGCCGCGAGGACCAGGCCCGGGATGAACGCGCCGGCATACATGTCGCCGACCGACCGGCCGAGCTGGTCGGCCATGATGATCAGCACCAGCGACGGCGGAATGATCTGCGCGAGCGTGCCCGACGCCGCGATGACGCCCGACGCGAGACGCCGGTCGTAGCCGTAGCGCAGCATGATCGGCAGCGAGATCAGGCCCATCGCGATGACGGACGCCGCGACGACGCCGGTCGTGGCCGCGAGCAGCGCGCCGACGAACACCACCGCATAGGCGAGACCGCCCGGCAGCGGCCCGAAGAGCTGCCCGATCGTGTCGAGCAGGTCTTCGGCCATGCCCGACCGTTCGAGTATCAGCCCCATGAAGGTGAAGAACGGGATCGCGAGCAGCGTGTCGTTGCGCATGATCCCGAACACGCGTTCGGGCAGCGCCTGGAACAGGATGGGCTGCAGCAGGCCAAGTTCGATGCCGATAAGGCCGAAGACGATGCCGTTGGCGGCGAGCGCGAAGGCAACCGGATAGCCGAACAGCAGGAACACGACCAGCGCCGCGAACATGATCGGCGCCATGTATTCGATGAGGAAGGCGGCCATCAGACGTGCTCCCCTTCCGGCTGGGCGGACTTTTTCTCGAGCGGATCGGGCCCGTCCCCGGTCAGGAACGCCACGCGCTTGATGAGTTCGGAAAACGCCTGGATCACCAGCAGGAAGAAGCCGACCGGCACCAGCAGGCGCGCCGGCCAGCGCACGAGGCCACCGGCATCCGACGACTGCTCGTTGGAAATGATGCTGCTGAGCGCGATCGGCCAGGACAGGTACATGATCACCAGCGTGAACGGCAGCAGGAAGAAGATCGTCCCGAAGATGTCGATCCAGATCTGCTTGCGCCGGCTCAGATGCGAGCTGAACACGTCGATGCGGATATGCTCGTTGTGCAGCAGCGTATACCCGGCACACAGCAGGAAGACGGCCGCGAACAGGTACCACTGGAGTTCCAGCCACGCGTTCGAGCTTCGATGGAAGCCGTAGCGGACCGTCGCGTTGATCGAGCTGACGAGGACGGCCGCAAGTATCAGCCAGTAAATCGTCTTGCCGACGAACGTGTTCAGCCGGTCGATCAACCGGCTGATCTGCATGAGAAACGGCATACGCTAAATTCCTCCGTCGTCCCTGGACGCGGCGCCCGCGTTCCCGCGGCCATCTCGCGCGTAGCCATGCGTCCTTGCGATGGCCGCTATGGCATTACTAAAGGGGTCTATAGAGTCCGGCCCCCCGGAGTTCAAGAGGATAGTGGTGACCGATTATTGCGGCTTTTCGGCCATACGCCGGGCGGCCCCGACCAGCGCCACGGCCAGCGCTGCCTTGACCACGGCGCCCGCCACGAACGGAGTCAGGCCGAAGGCGACCGCCTTCTCGAAGCCCACGAAGGTCGCGAGCCACGCCACGCCCGGCACGAACAGCAGCACCGTGCCGACCGCCATCGCGGCCGCGGTGCCCGCGAGGGTCCGGCCCCAGCCGCGCTCGGCCAGATGGCCCAGAAGTGCGGCAACCAGCAGGAAGCCGGCGAGGAAGCCGCCTGTCGTGCCCATCATATAGGCAAGCCCGATGCCCTTCTCCGGCGTGCCCGCGAAGACCGGCAGGCCAATCGCCCCCTGGAAGAGGTACAGGGCCACGGTCGCCGCCCCGAGGCGCGAGCCGTAGGCGAAGCCGATGAAAAGGATCGCGCACGACTGCATCGTCATCGGCACGGGCCACATCGGAACCTGGGCCTTGGCCGACGCCCACAGCAGCGCCGAGCCGACGACCGCGAGGATCGCGGAACGGGCGAAACTGCGCTCTTCGCTCGGCCAGATCGCGTCGACGAGCGTGGGATGGCGGACGGCTGCGGTCATGGTGCGCTTCTCCGTTAGAACAGGCCTAGAGGCTTAGCCGCCCGCCGGGCGGGTTGCAAGTCATCCGAAACGGAAGCCCTTGGGCGGCAGCAGGCCGGCCTGGCCGCGTTCGCCGACCCAGTTCTTCGGGGCGTTCTCGCGCTCGTCCGAGCGCGCGAAGCCGACCGGCCAGCCCTTGGCGAGGTCGAAGGTCGACATCTTGTAGAGCGTGGCGCCCTTCGAATAGCGCTGCAGGATGACCCCGCGCCCGCGATCCATCTCGGGCAGTTCGGCGAGCTTGAACAGCAGCAGCTTCTTGTTCGTCCCCTGGACGGCGAGCGTGTCGCCCTCGACCGGGCACATGGCGGCGGCTTCCGCCCCCTCGCCCACGTTCAGCACCTGCTTGCCCTGCCGGGTCTGCGCGACGCACGAATCCTCGGGCACCACGAAGCCGCGCCCGTCGCTCGACGCCACGACCAGCTTGCGCCCGGCCACGTGGATGAACACCTGCACGAGATCGACGTCGTTTGCGAGTTCGAGCATGACCTTCAGCGGCTCGCCGTCGCCGCGCCCGCGCGGCAGCTTGTCGCACGGGATCGTGTAGAAGCGGCCGTTGGTGGCCAGCACCATCAGCTTTTCCACCGACTGCGTGCGGATCACGTATTTCTCGCGGTCGCCGTCCTTGTAGCGGACCTCGCGTGCGGCCGTCTCGTCGAGATGGCCCTTGAAGGCGCGCACCCAGCCCTTGTCCGAGCAGACCACCGTCAAGTCCTCGCGCTCGATCAGCGCGTCGACGGGGACCAGCAGTTCGACGGGCGCGTCGGCCACTTCGGTGCGCCGCTTGCCCAGCGGCGTGCGGGGCCCGAACTTCGCCTTGATCCCCTGCACTTCCTCGGCGATCGCGGCCCAGCGCTTGTCGTCGCTCTTCAGCAGCGACTGAAGCTCCTTCTTCTCCTTCGTCAGCGCGTCGTTCTCCTTGCGGATCTCGATCTCCTCGAGCTTGCGCAACGAACGCAGGCGCATGTTCAGGATCGCCTCGGCCTGGACCTCGGTCAGCCCCCACTTCTTCATCATCAGGGGCTTGGGCTCGTCCTCGTTGCGGATGAGCCTGATGACCGCGTCGATGTTCAGATACGCGACGAGCAGGGCCGCGAGGATCTCGAGCCGCCGGTCGATCTGGCCCAGGCGGTGCTCCGAGCGGCGCTTGAGCACGACGTGGCGGTGGTCGAGGAAGGCCTGCAGCACTTCCTTGAGGTCCATCACGCGCGGCGTGTTCTCCGCGTCGAGCACGTTCATGTTGAGCGCGAAGCGCGTTTCCAGCTCGGTGTTGCGGAACAGCGATTCCATCAGCACCTTGGCGTCGACCGCCTTGGTCTTCGGCTCCAGCACGATGCGCACGTTCTCGTCCGATTCGTCGCGCACGTCGGCGAGCAGGGCGAGCTTCTTGGCCTGCAGCAGTTCGGCGATCTTCTCGATCAGCTTCGACTTCTGCACCTGGTACGGGATCTCGGTGACGACGATCTGCCACATGCCGCGCGGCAGTTCCTCGACAGCCCACTTCGCGCGCACGCGCATCGAGCCGCGGCCGGTCTCGTAGGCCTGCACCAGCGTCTCGCGGCTTTCCACGAGGATGCCGCCGGTGGGAAAGTCCGGCCCCGGCATCAGGTCGACCAGCGTGGAAACGCGCGCATTGGGCGTCTTGATGAGATGGAGGAGCGCGTTGCACACCTCGACGATGTTGTGCGGCGGGATGTTCGTCGCCATGCCGACGGCGATGCCCGCGGCCCCGTTGGCCAGCAGGTTCGGGAAGGCGGCCGGCAGCACGACCGGCTCCTCGCCCTCGCCATCATAGGTCTGGCGGAAATCGACCGCGTTCTCGTCGAGGCCGCGCATCAGCTCGGCGGCGACCTCGGTCAGGCGCGCTTCGGTGTATCGCATCGCCGCGGCGTTATCGCCGTCGATGTTGCCGAAATTGCCCTGCCCGTCGACCAGCGGATAGCGCTGCGCGAAATCCTGCGCGAGGCGGACCAGCGCGTCGTAGACCGACTGGTCGCCGTGCGGATGGTATTTGCCGATCACGTCGCCGACGACGCGCGCGCACTTCTTGAAGCCCGACGCCGGATCGAGCTTGAGCTGCTGCAT
>JAEUKY010000395.1 GCA_016794005.1 Rhodospirillales bacterium | reverse complement strand
ACCGCCGTCGCCTCGGCCACGCGATAGGCGCGCATCGCGCAGAACTGGCCGCCGGCCCCCATCACGCCCAGGGCCGCCGCCCAGATCCATTCGGTCGGCTCCGGCCAGCGCCAAACGGTCAGCGCCGGCACGAACGACACGACGGTCGAGAACGTGCTGAACCAGAAGACGGTGGCTTCCGCACTTTCGGTCTCGCTCAGCCGCTTCATCGCCACGGTCACGCACGCGACGAAGAAGCCGCTGGCGAGTGCCACGAACGCGAACGGGTCGAGCACGCCCGCACCGGGGCGCACCATCACGACCACGCCGAGGAAGCCCACCGCCGTCGCGGTCCAGCGCCGCCAGCGCACGATCTCGCCCAGCATCGTCACGGCGAGCACGACCAGGAAGAGCTGGCGCACGTAGCCCAGCGCCACCGCATCGGCGATGGGCATGTGCGTCAACGCGATGAACCCCGTCGCCATCGCGGTGTAGCCCAGCAGCGTGCGCGCGAAATGCGTGCCCACGCGCCGTGTGGCCACGCGCGCGAAGCCGCCGAGGCCCAGCACGATGGGGGCGATGAACACGAAGGCGAACAGGCAGCGGAAGAACGCGATCTGCAGCGGGTGCATCGAAGCGCCCATCGCCTTGATCGTGGCTTCCATCAGCCCGAAGATGAACATCGACGCGAAGGCCCAGATGCAGCCGCGCGCGTTGCCCGGCAGCGAATGCGCCCATCCCGAGAGCCGCGCGAACATCAGCCCCCACCCGGGCCCGGCAGCTTGCCGAGCCGGATCTCGCGATACGCGATATAGAGCGTGGCGCCGATCAGGATGGCCGAGCCCGCCAGCGTCCAGCGATCGGGGATCTCGGCGAAGAAAAGCCAGCCATAGAGGATGGCGAAGACGAGGCGCGTATAGTCGAACGGCACCACCGCCGACGCCTCGGCCGCCCGGTAGGCCTTCAGCGCCATCCACTGGCCCGTGCTGGCCGAAGCGCCGATGCACGCCATCAGCGCCAGCTCGCCCCAGGTCGGCGTCAGCCAGACGAAGTACGCCGGGATGGCGCTGGCGATCGACGTGACGATGCCGAAATAGGCCATGATCGTGGCGTTGCGTTCGCTGCCCTGCAGCTTCTTCACCAGCACGATCACGTCGGCGATCAGGAACGCGCCGAGCAGCGCCGCGACGTGCGCGAAGTCGAACATCTCGGTCCCCGGCCGCACGATGACGACCACGCCCACGAACCCCGCCGCCGTCGCCGACCAGCGCCGCCAGCCCACGCTTTCGCCGAGGAACGTCGCGGCGAGCAGGACGGCGAACAGCGGCTTGGCGAACGAGATGGCGGTCGCGTCGGCCAGCGGCAGGCGCGTGACCGCGTACATGCCGCAGAACATGCCCGACACGCCGACGAGGGCGCGCACCACGTGCAGCCCCGGCCGGCCGGTCAGGAACAGGCCCGTGCCGCCGCGCAGCACGAAGGGCAGCACGACCGCGAGGCCGAACACGCAGCGGAAGAACGCGATCTCGAACGAGTCGAGCCGCGTGCCGAGCTGCTTGACGATGGCGTTCTGCGCGGAAAAGACGATGCCCGACGCGATCATCCACAGCGCACCCTCGAGATTGCGCCGGCCGGCGGCGTTCATGCGGGCGGCTCGGGCTTGCGCACCGGCGGCTCGCGGCCCAGTTCGCGTCCCTTGCGCGCCAGATACGCCTCGCGCTGGGCGATGTAGAAGGTGGACCCGATGATCACGCCGCCGCCGATCCACGTGTAGATGTCCGGCCGCTCGGCGAAGACGAAATACGCGATGACCGCCGAGATCGGCAGGCGCGCGAACTCGAACGGCAGCACGTACGACGCCTCGCAGGCCGCCATCGCGCGCGTGAAGCACTGGTGTCCGATCGTGGCGCACACGCCGAGCAGCACGGTCAGCAGCAGCGCGTCGACCGACGGCCAGCGCCAGACGAACAGCGCCGGCACAAGCGCGAAGGGCAGCATGTAGAGCGACATGTAGACGATGATCGCGTTCGGATTGTCGGTGCGCGTGAGCTGCTTGACCGTGATCGCGTTCCACCCGCCGAGTGCGGCCGACAGCAGGACGAGGATGTGGGCGAAGTGGATGTCGCCGAAGCCGGGCCGGATCACGATCATCGCCCCGGTGAGACCGACGAGCGTGGCCGTCCAGCGCCGCGCGCGCACCACTTCGCCCAGCAGCAGGGCGGCGGCGATGGTGGCGAAGAGCGGCGAGGTGAAGCCCAGCGCCGTCGCCTCGGCGATCTGGAGGCTGGCGAGGCCCGTGAACCAGCACAGCATCGACGCGTAGCCGACCAGCGAGCGGCTGAGATAGAGCTTGTGGCTGGCGGTGGCGAGCCCGCCCATGCCCACGCGGAACACCCACGGCAGCATGAACGAGATGCCGATCACGACGCGGAAGAACGAGATCTGGAACGGGTGCAGCTCGAAGCTCAGCGCGCGGATGATGATGTTCATGCCGGCGAAGGCGACGGCGGCGATAACCATCAGGATGGCGCCTTGGATCGGGCCGGGAAGGCCCCGGTACCGGCGCCAGGTCACCTCGAACATGCGGGCAGAATCCTCTCGGACCCGAGGTTAGCCCAGCCCGGGCACCCGCGCGCGGATTTTTGCGGTCAGGCGACGAGTTTCGCTTCGGTCGCCTTGCGGAACTCCGCCTCGGTCACGCCGTCGGCGAGTTCGACCAGCTTGAGCCCGCCCGGAACCACGTCGAGCACGCCGAGATTCGTGATGATCCGGTTGACCACGCCCTTGCCGGTCAGCGGCAGCGTGCAGGCGCGCAGCACCTTCGATTCGCCGGCCTTGTTGGTGTGGTCCATCACCACCACCACGCGGCCCACACCCGCGACGAGATCCATCGCCCCGCCCATGCCCTTGACGAGCTTGCCCGGGATCATCCAGTTGGCGAGGTCGCCCGTCTCCGAGACTTCCAT
>JAEUKY010000386.1 GCA_016794005.1 Rhodospirillales bacterium | reverse complement strand
ACCGGCAGCAGGCCGAAGACGAGCAGCAGCAGGACAAGCTTCGTGCGGATGCTGGACAGGAACGACATATGATCGGCTCCGGAACGCGGGGTGGCGGGATCGAAAAATCCCACGAATATTTCACCCGGCTTCTAGGCCGATCGTTGATCTGGAATAAGTACAATTTAATCCAAATTGGAGCTACGGCCAGCTCACGTCCGGCGGCAGGCTCATCAGGATTGCCTCGACATTTCCGCCGGTTCTGAGGCCGAACGTCGTTCCGCGGTCGTATAGCAAATTGAATTCAACATAGCGGCCCCGTCGAATCCGCTGGGCTTGGCGCTCTTCGTCGGTCCACGGTTCGTGCATGTGCGCCGCCACGAGGCGCGGATAGATGTCGAGGAACGCGCGGCCGACGTCCTTCGTGAAGGCGAAGTCCTTCGCCCAGTCGCCCGTCTCGAGATTGTCGAAGAAGATGCCGCCCACGCCGCGCGGCTCGTTGCGGTGGGGCACGAAGAAATATTCGTCGCACCATTTCTTGAATCGCGGGTAATAGGTCGCGTCGTGCGCGTCGCATGCCTGCTTCAGCGCGTCGTGGAACGCGCGCGTGTCGGGTTCGTGCGGCACCATCGGCGTCAGGTCGGCCCCGCCGCCGAACCACGCCTTCGTCGTGACGATATGGCGCGTGTTCATGTGCACGGCGGGTACTTTGGGCGAGCGCATGTGCGCGACGAGGCTGATGCCCGACGCCCAGAAGCGCGGATCTTCCGCGGCACCCGGCATGTTCCTGGCGAACTCCGGCGCGAAGCTGCCATGGACGGTCGACACGTTGACGCCGACCTTCTCGAACACGCGCCCGTGCATGACGGCCATCGTGCCCCCGCCGCCGGGCACGCCCGTGTGGTCGGTGCGCGTCCACGCCTTGCGCTCGAACCGGCCGGCGGGCAGGGACGCGTGCGGTCCGGCGGAAAGCTCGTCCTCCAGCTTCTCGAACGCGGCACAGATGCGGTCGCGCAGGGAATGGAACCAGGCTTCGGCCTGCGCCTTCTTCTCGTCGGTCGTCACGTCGCGTCTCCGGGCCATGCGTCGAGCTGGCGCAACGCTTCGCCCAGGACGAGCGAAGCCGCAAGGGCGACGTTGAGCGAACGTTCGCCCGCCGCCATCGGGATGCGGACGCCCGCGTCGGCCGCGTCGCGCACGTCGTCGGGCACGCCGGCACTCTCGCGGCCCAGCAGCAGCGTGTCGTCGGGGGCGAAGCGGAAATCGGGCAGGCGCACGGCCGCCCTGGTCGACAGCAGCACGAGCCGGCCCGGGCGGGGGGCGGCGCGGAAGCGTTCCCAGCTGTCGTGCCGGGCGAGATCGACCCGGTCGAGATAATCCATGCCCGCCCGGCGCAGCTTGGGTTCCGACCAGACGAACCCGCACGGCTCGATCACGTCCACGCCGACCGAGAAACACGCGGCCAGCCGCAGGATCGTGCCGGTATTCGCGGCGATGTCGGGCTGGTAGAGGGCAAGGCGCAGGGGCGTGAAATGGGCCATCGGGGCGGGAACCTAGCATCAAGGCGCTGGGGGTAAAAATGCGGTAATCCGCTGCGAGCCTTTGCATCCCGCGCGCGGTCGGGCTATACCCGCAATTCGCCTGCGGGCAATGCCCGCCAAGCCGCTCGAATCCTGCGACAACCCGTCGCAGGCGGGCGGGTTGAGGCAATGTAAGTTTCTCGTTGCGACAAGCGGACGGCCGATCCATTGAGCGGTCCGCAACCAAGAGGGTCCATCGCGATGGCTCAGTCCGGTACTTCGACAATTTCTGCTCCGCAGGGCGGGGGGCGCCAGCACCCCGACGGCACGACGCGGCGCGATTTCCTCTATCTCTCGGCGACCGCGTTCGGCGCCACCGGGGCGGCGCTGAGCGGCTGGGCCTTCATCCACTCGATGAACCCGTCGGCCGACGTGCTCGCGCTGGCCTCGACCGAAGTCAGCCTCGCGGCGATCCAGCCCGGCCAGGCGATCACGGTCACGTGGCGCGGCAAGCCGGTCTTCGTGCGCAACCGCACGCCGGACGAAGTGGCCAAGGCCAAGGCCGACGACAAGGCCGACCTCAAGGACCCGCAGACCGACGCCGCGCGCGTGAAGAAGGACAACTGGCTCGTCCTGCTCGGCGTGTGCACCCATCTGGGCTGCGTGCCGCTGGGCCAGAAGCCGGCGGACTCGAAGGGCGATTTCGGCGGCTGGTTCTGCCCGTGCCACGGCTCGCACTACGACACCTCGGGCCGCATCCGCCGCGGACCCGCGCCCAAGAACCTCGAGGTGCCGCAGTACACGTTCACGAACGACACCACCATCCGGATCGGTTGAGGCGCGCGCCATGGCCAAATACGACTACGTCCCGTCGCCCTTCATGTCGAACCCGATCGTCAAGTGGGTCGACCACCGCCTGCCGATCTTCGAGCTGATCGACACCCAGCTCATCAAGTATCCGGCCCCGCGCAACCTGAACTACCTGTGGAACTTCGGATCGCTCGCCGGCGTGATGCTCGTCATCATGATCGTGTCGGGCATCTTCCTCGCGATGAACTACCAGCCCTCGACCGCGACGGCGTTCGACTCGGTCGAACGCATCATGCGCGACGTGAACTACGGCTGGCTGATCCGCTACATCCACATGAACGGCGCGTCGCTGTTCTTCGTGGCCGTCTACATCCACATCGCGCGCGGCCTCTACTACGGCTCGTACAAGGCACCGCGCGAGATCCTGTGGTGGCTGGGCCTGGCCATCTTCCTCGCGATGATGGCGACCGCGTTCATGGGCTACGTGCTCCCCTGGGGCCAGATGAGCTTCTGGGGTGCCACGGTCATCACGAACCTCTTCTCCGCGATCCCGGTCGTGGGCGAGGGCATCGTGACGTGGCTGTGGGGCGGCTTCTCGGTCGACAACCCGACCCTCAACCGCTTCTTCGCGCTCCACTACCTGCTGCCGTTCGTCATCGCCGGCCTCGTGCTGCTCCACCTGTGGGCGCTGCACGTGCACGGCTCGAACAACCCGCTGGGCATCGACGCGAAGGGCCCGCAGGACAAGATCCCGTTCCACCCCTACTACACGGCGAAGGACGCGTTCGGCCTCGGCGTGTTCCTGATCGTGTACTGCTACTTCGTCTTCTTCAGCCCCTACACGCTGGGCCATCCCGACAACTGGATCCCGGCCAACCCGCTGGTCACGCCGCCGCACATCGTGCCGGAATGGTACTTCCTGCCGTTCTACGCGATCCTGCGCGCCGT
>JAEUKY010000046.1 GCA_016794005.1 Rhodospirillales bacterium | reverse complement strand
GCCCATCTGCGTCTCGAGCGGCGGATCGGCGCGACGCTCGCCCGTCGCGAGGAAATGGATCGCGTTGGCCGGGAACCACGGCCGACCGCACGCCCCGCGCCCGATCATCACGCCGTCGGCGCCCGACTGGTCGAGGGCGGCGCGCACGTCGTCGTAGCGCACGATGTCGCCGTTCGCGAATACCGGAATCGAGACCGCTTCCTTGACGTTGCGGATCCAGGCCCAGTCGGCCTTGCCTTCGTAGAACTGCTGGCGCGTGCGGCCATGGATCGCGAGCGACCTGATGCCGCATTCCTGCGCGATGCGCGCGAGCTGCGGCGCGTTCTTCGTGTTCGCGTCCCAGCCCAGACGCATCTTGAGCGTGACCGGTACCTTCACGGCCTTGACGGTCGCTTCCAGGATGCGCGCAGCCTTGATCTCGTCGCGCATCAGCGCCGAGCCGGCATGGCCGTTGACGACCTTCTTCACCGGGCAGCCGAAATTGATGTCGATGATCGCCGCCCCGCGATCCTCGTTGAGGCGTGCGGCTTCGGCCATCACGTCGGGCTCGCAGCCGGCGAGCTGGACCGCCATCGGGAATTCCTCGGGCACCGAGCGTGTCATCAGCAGCGACTGACGGTTCTCTCGGATCATCGCCTGGCTGGCGATCATCTCGGAAACGACCAGACCTGTCCCGTGCCGCTTGACCAGCCTGCGGAACGGCAGGTCGGAAATACCGCTGAGCGGCGCCAGCACGACCGGTGCTGTCAACGCGATAGGGCCGATTTTAATGCTCATAAATTAGGCTGCTCGGTCCGTGTGTCTATACTTTGAGCGGTTTTACTCCAGACCTGGCAGGCTGGCAAGTGCCTTCAAGCGATCCGATTCGCTGCGGCGCAAAATGCTGCTATTCCCTGATTTTACTATATCGACGAGTCAATATTTTGCGCCGCAGCAGGACACTTAACCGATCAGGACATCCTTGACGAACTTCACGCCAGGATAGGCCAAGGTGAGGAGCAAATAGGCGAACAGAACGTAGCGCGCCGCGCGTCGGCCGGACAGGCCGCCTCTGTTGTGAACCATCAACAAGGCGCCAATCGCTACGAACGTCGCTATCGACAGCACCGTCTTGTGATCGACGACGAAAAGGCGATGCTGCCCGAACCACGACAGCGTGCTACCGGAAACAAGCGCGAAGCCAAGCACCGTCCCGCTCGCCAGCAGCAGGCGCGCAAGCAACGCCTCGCCTTCGGCAACCGACGGCAGACGGCGCGTGAACTCCGTCGGCCGCTTGGCGCGCAACGCCCGCTCCTGCAGGAAAACGCCAAGCCCGGCGACGGCCGCCAGCGTCAGCAGGCCATAGGCGAGGACCGCGACGAGGATATGGGCGATGAACCACGCTTCGGGCGCAGCACCGATCAGCGGGCGTTCCGGCGCCTGCTCCCAGATCGTCGCAAGCACGCCGAGCCAGACGAGGTAGCCCACGAGAAGCGGCGCGAGGCGGATCGCCGCCCGCTCGATCAGCACGAGCCCGGCGAAGGCCAGCATGCTGGCGAGAATCGCGAGCCACAGCGCGGCCGCAAGCCCGGTACGCCAGCCGTCGCCGATATTGTCCGCGATCCAGACGGCGGGCCCGGCGATGCCGACGGCCAGCATGATCCAGAGCGCGGGATGGCGGCCGCGCTCGTCCACCCGGACGCAGCCGGCCGGAACGAGCGACGCGAGGGCCGAAAGGGAGAGAATGAAGCTCGACATCGCGGATCCCAAGTCTAGGCCCGGTCAGAGGCCTTCGACCACCACCATGTTGAAGCGCGACGTGGCCCCCGCCCGTGCGCGGCGGGCGGCCGTGTATTCGACCGACGTGTAGAACGTCTGCGCCTTCTCGAAGGATGGAAACTCGATGATCACGAGGCGCGAGGGCTTCCAGTCGCCTTCCATCGCGGCAGACTGGCCGCCGCGGGCGATGAAACGGCCGCCGTGCTTCTCGACGGCACCGGGCGAAAGGGCCTTGTAGCCTTCGTACTTCGCGGGATCGGTGACGGCGATGTCGGCGATGACATAGGCGGGCATGGCACGTGCCTCTTGCAAGGGGGACTGCTAGATTGTGCGGACCCGCAGCATACGGACTTCGCGCAAACGCACAATGGCCAACACCGCCATACCGACACCGGCCGCCTCCGCCTGCATCGCCCTCGTCGTCGCCGCCGGGCGCGGGACGCGCCTTGGCGGACTCATTCCCAAGCAGTACCGCGAACTAGCCGGTGCCCCGCTGCTGCGCCGGTCGCTCGCCACGCTCGCGCGCCATTCGCGGATCGACTCGGTCCGCGTCGTACGCAATCCGGACGATGCCGAACTCTATGCGGCGGCGGCCGACGGGCTCGGGCTGCTCGATCCGGTCGATGGCGGTGCCGAGCGCCAGGATTCGGTCCGCGCCGGCCTCGAAAGTCTTGCGGGTCTCGCTCCGGCCAACGTGCTGATCCACGACGGGGCCCGTCCCTTCGTCGATGCAGGGCTCGTCGACCGGCTGATCGTTGCGCTCGAAGGCAGCGCGGGCGCCATCGCCGCCGTCCCGGTCGTCGACACGCTGTGGCGCGAGGACGACGGCAACGCCGGTGCGGTCGTGCCACGCGAGGGGCTGTGGCGCGCGCAGACCCCGCAGGCCTTCCGCTATCGCGATATCCTCGAGGCACACCGCCGTGCAACCGGCGAGAAGCTGACCGACGATGCCGCCGTGCTGCGCGCGGCGGGTGGGTCGGTCCGGCTCGTCGCGGCGAGCGAGCGCAACTTCAAGGTCACGACCGAGGACGATCTCGCGCGCGCCCAGCGCGAGGCTTTTCTCGATCGCGCCGACATCCGCGTGGGCTCGGGCTACGACGTCCACCGTCTCGGCCCGGGCGACGGCGTATGGCTGTGCGGGATCAAGGTCCCGCACGACGCCGCACTCGTCGGGCATTCCGATGCCGATGTGGCGATCCACGCGCTGGTGGACGCGCTCCTCGGCGCCATCGGCGAAGGCGACATCGGCGCGCACTTCCCGCCCAGCGACATGCGCTGGAAGGGTACGACATCCGACCGTTTCCTGCGCCACGCCGCCGATCTGGTGGCCGCGCGCGGCGGCGCCATCCGCCATGCCGACGTGACGATCGTCTGCGAACGCCCGAAGGTCGGTCCGCATCGCCCCGCGATGCGCGCGCGCCTTGCCGAAATCCTCGGCATCGACGTGGCGCGCGTATCGGTCAAGGCGACGACGACCGAGGGGCTGGGATTCACCGGCCGCGGCGAAGGCATTGCAGCGCAGGCGACCGCAACCGTCGCGATGCCTGCCGCATGAAGCTCCAGTTCACCTACGGCCGCCTTCCGCCGGGTCTGACGCTGAAGGACCCGGCGACTCTGGTCGCCACTTGGTTCGGCAGCGGGCTCGTTCCCTTCGCGTCGGGGACATGGGGTACGCTTGCCGCCCTGCCCTTCGCATGGGCGATCTGGTCGTTGGGCGGCTGGAACCTGCTGGCGCTGGCCACGCTCTGCGTATCGGCACTCGGCATTTGGGCGGCCGATGCGGTTTCGACCCGCACGGGCGTCAAGGATGCAGGCTTCGTCGTCGTCGACGAGGTCGCGGGCATGTGGCTCACGCTGCTTGCCGCCCCATTCACCCCCGCCGGATGGATCGCCGCTTTCGTCCTGTTCCGGATCGCGGATATCCTGAAGCCGTTCCCGGCCGGCTGGGCCGACCGCAGCGTCCGCGGCGGGCTGGGCGTGATGCTCGACGATCTGCTTGCGGCGCTCTGGTCCGCACTGGCCGTCTGGCTGCTCGCGACGTACGGACCTTTGGAGACGGCGTTTGCCCAATAGTGCAGAAATCGGTGCGGCATTCGACGTGCTGGCGGCCTGCCGCCGCGCGAAGATGAAGATCGCGACGGCCGAGTCCTGCACGGGCGGGCTGGTCGCCGCGGCGCTGACCGAAATCCCCGGCTCGTCCGACGTGGTCGAGCGCGGCTTCGTGACTTACTCGAACGAGGCCAAGCAGGAACTGCTCGCCGTCTCGCCGGGGCTGATCCTCGCCTTCGGCGCCGTCAGCGAACCGGTCGCGCGCGCGATGGCCGAGGGTGCCTTGCAGCGCAGCCACGCACAGATGGCGGTCTCGATCACCGGCGTCGCCGGGCCCGGCGGCGGGACGGTCGAAAAGCCGGTCGGGCTCGTGCATTTCGGCCTCGCGCGCACCGGCCGTGCGACGAAGACTTCGCACCGCATCTTCGGCGGCGACCGTGCCGCGGTGCGCCGGCAGGCGGTCGAATTCGCACTGACGATGCTGTTCGACGGGGCGACGAAGCCCTAGTCCGGCAGCGGGATGAACTCGCTTTCGTCGGGAACCTTCGGGAATTTTCCGGCCTTCCAGTCGGCCTTCGCGCGTTCGAGCCGTGCCTTGTCGCTCGACACGAAATTCCACCAGATCGTCCGCTCGCCGGGAAGCTTCGCACCCCCGAGCAGCATGACGGTCGAATTCTCGGTCGCGCGCAGCGTGACTTCTGCCCCTTCGCGCAGCACGACCAGGTTGCCCGGCGCGTAGTCAGTCCCGTCGACTTCGATCCCGCCGGACACGACATAGAAGCCGCGCTCGACATGCGCGTCGGTCATCGCAAGCCGCGCACCGGCCGGAAACTCGGCATGCAGATAGAAGATCGGCGAGTGGACCTTGACCGGCGCCTTGAGGCCGAAAGCCTCGCCGAGGATGCAGACGAGGTCTACGCCATCGACCGCGCCGCGCGGCAGCGTGTCGGCCGGATGGTGCTCGAAACCGGGCGCCATCTCCTCCAGATCGGGCGGCAGCGCCACCCAGGTCTGGATGCCGTGGATGCGGAACCCGGTCTTGCGCAGTTCCGGCGCCGTGCGCTCGGAATGCACGATGCCGCGCCCGGCGGTCATCCAGTTGACGGCCCCGGGGCGGATCGGCTGCACGAAGCCCAGCGAATCCCGGTGCATGATCTCGCCGTCGAACAGGTATGTGACCGTCGACAGGCCGATATGCGGATGCGGGCGCACGTCCATGCCCGTGCCCGGCTTCAGCACCGCCGGCCCCAGATGGTCGAAGAACACGAACGGGCCGAGATGCCGGCGCTCGCGCTTGGGAAGCGCTCGGCGTACCTCGAACGAGCCGATGTCGTGGGCATTGGTCGTCAGAACCAGTTCGACGGCATCGCTCATGTCCCGCTCCCGTAGAGCTGCTTGGCGCGCCCTTCGAACGCGGCGACCATGCGCTTGACCGCCTCGTTGAAAAGCACGCCCATGATCGACTGCAGCAGCTTCGAACGGAACTCGAAATCGACGAAGAAGTCGATGACCGTGGTCCCGTCCGGCTGGCGGTCGAAGATCCAGTGGTTGTTGAGGTAGCGGAACGGGCCGTCGGCATAGGCGACGTCGATGCGCGGGCTGCGGCCGGGTTCGGCCGGCGTCATCGTCACGCGGCTGGTGAAGCGCTCGCGGATCATCCGGAAGCCGATGACCAGATCCCAGACCGCGAGGCTGCCCTCGCGGCTTTTCAGGCGCGCGGCGATGCACCAGGGCAGGAATTCGGGATAGCGGTCGACCTGCGCCACGAGCGTGTAGAGCTGCTCGGGGCTGTAAGGCATCGCGCGCTTTTCGGCGTGGGTCGGCATGTCCTATCGCCGATAGCGCGAAACCGGGGCGGGTGGCAACGCGTTATTGCGCGGCGGCGGCCTTGGCTTCGCGCGCCGCGCGCAGGGCCGCGAAGTCGCGGTCGGCGTGATAGGACGAGCGCGTCAGCGGGCTGGACGCCACCAGCAGGAACCCCTTGGTGGTTGCCAGGGTGGCGTATTCCTTGAATTCGTCGGGGGTCACGAACCGGTCGACGGCGGCATGCTTGGGCGTGGGCTGCAGGTACTGGCCGATCGTCAGGAAATCGATGTCGGCCGACCGCATGTCGTCCATCACCTGCATGATCTCCAGCCGGTTCTCGCCCAGCCCGACCATCAGGCCGGATTTGGTGAACAGCGTCCGGTCCAGCTCCTTGACCCGCTGCAGCAGGCGCAGCGAGTGGAAATAGCGCGCACCCGGCCGGATCGTCGGATAGAGGCGCGGCACGGTTTCGAGATTGTGGTTGAACACGTCGGGCCGCGCCTCGACCACGACCTCCAGCGCCCCCTCCTTGCGCAGGAAGTCGGGCGTGAGCACCTCGATCGTCGTGCCCGGGCAACGCTCGCGCAGGGCGCGGATCACGCGGGCGAAGTGCGCCGCCCCGCCGTCGGGCAGGTCGTCGCGGTCGACCGATGTGATGACGACATGCTGGAGCCCCATCAGTGCGGCCGCGTCGGCGACCTTCTCCGGCTCGTGCGGGTCGAGCCTGTCCGGCATGCCGGTCGCGACGTTGCAGAAGCTGCACGCGCGCGTGCACACCGACCCGAGGATCATCATCGTCGCGTGCTTCTTCTTCCAGCACTCGCCGATGTTCGGGCAGGCCGCCTCCTCGCACACGGTCACGAGACCGCGGTCGCGGACGATCTTCTTCGTCTCCATGTACTCGGGCGACGTCGGCGCCTTGACCCGGATCCATTCGGGCTTGCGCACCTGCACCGGATTGTCGGGCCGGTGGGCCTTTTCGGGATGGCGAAGCTTCGGGGCCGTCTCCATGCCCCTAGAAATGGATCGCGCGCCCGTAGGCGTCAAGGACGCTCTCGTGCATCATCTCGCTGAGCGTGGGATGCGGGAAGACCGTATGCATCAGCTCGGCCTCGGTCGTTTCCAGCGTCTTGGCGATGCCGTAGCCCTGGATAAGCTCGGTCACCTCCGCCCCCACCATGTGGGCGCCCAGCAGCTCGCCGGTCTTCGCGTCGAACACGGTCTTGACGAGACCTTCCGGCTCGCCGAGTGCGATGGCCTTGCCGTTGCCCATGAAGGGGAAGCGGCCGACCTTGACCGTGCGGCCGAGCTCCTTGGCCTTCTTCTCGGTCATGCCGACCGACGCGACCTGCGGCGTGCAGTAGGTGCAGCCCGGGATATTCGACGTGTCGAGCGGGTGCAGGCCCTTGATGCCCGCGATCTTCTCCACGCAGATGACGCCTTCGTGGCTGGCCTTGTGCGCGAGCCACGGCGGGCCGGCGAGATCGCCGATCGCGTAGACGCCCGGCTCGCCGGTCGCGCACCATTCGTCGATCACGACATGCGTGCGGTCGACCTTCACCTTCGTGCCTTCGAGGCCGATCTTCTCGACGTTGCCGACGATGCCGACAGCCGAAATGACGCGGTCGACGACGATTTCCTGCGCCTTGCCGGCGACCTCGACCGTCACGGTCACGTTGTCGGCACCCTTCTTGAGGCCCTTCACGGTCGCCGAGGTGAGGATCTTCATCCCCTGCTTCTCGAACGACTTGCGCGCGAATGCGCTGATTTCCTCGTCCTCGACGGGAAGCACCCTGTCCATCATCTCGACGACGGTCACCGCCGCACCCATCGTGCGGTAGAACGACGCGAACTCGATGCCGATGGCGCCCGCGCCGACGACGAGAAGCGACTTGTGCATCGCCGGCGGCACCATCGCCTCGCGGTAGGTCCACACGAGCTTGCCGTCCGGCTCCATGCCCGGCACGACGCGCGCGCGGGCACCCGTCGCGAGGATCACGTTCTTTGCCGTCAGGTCGGCGACCGGCTTGCCGTCCTTCGCGACGGCGACCTTGCGCACGCCGCCCGCACCCGTGCCGGCGAGAGCGCCCTGCCCGTCGAAC